>NZ_BAAAYL010000001.1:1543615-1852338 GCF_039536205.1 Streptomyces sannanensis
CAGTGGGGCGCAGAAGGAACTTGCAGGCGCGTATCACGAGCGTGCCTCCTTGTCCTTCTTCTCCGGGCGTTCCCATTGCGTGTTGATGTACTTCTCCACCGTGGCCGCGCTGACCGCGCCGGCCGAGGCGGCGAAGTACGACGACGACCACAGGGTGGGCATCCGCGACTTCAGGTGCGGGAACTCGGAGCGGAGGATGCGGGAGGTGAAGCCCTTGAACTGATTGGCGACGTATGAGGCTGACGACTTCGGGTCGTGCTTGACGAACAGGTGCACGTGGTCGGGCATGACCTCAAGGGCGATGATCTCCCACCCACGTTCGTCGGCCTTCTGCCGGATCAGTTCATCCAGGCGTTCCGCGACCCGGCCGCCAAGGACCGGACGGCGGTACTTCGGGCACCACACCACGTGCAGCCCGAGATCGAACACGCCACCGGAGAACTGGCGAACCTTCCTGGTCACAGCCATGCGATCAATATACACATGCGACGTGTCTAGTAATCCAGTTTCGTGGTTCAGGTCAACAGTGCTGACCCGTGGGAGACGTTGATGCCAGAGCAGCCCAGAGAAGCGATTCCCCCCACGCCTGAAGGCGCAGGTCCCCTCGCTAGATCCCTGATGGAGCTGGAGGCGGAAGCGGTCGAGATCCTGCACTACGGAAGCCACACCGTCTCCGGGCTGCTCCAGACCGAGGCGTACGCACGGGCCCGGATGCGAGCGGCCGATCCCCAGGCTCCGGACGAGACGATCGACGCGCGGGTGACGGCTCGCCTCAGCCGCCAGCTACGGCTGTCGGAAGCGAACCCGCCGCGTATGACGGTGATCCTGGACGAGGCGGTGCTGCGCCGCCGGGTCGGCGGACCCGCAGTCATGCGTGCACAACTTGCCGCACTGCTGAAGGTGTTGGGCGTCGGTCGCGTACTGATCCAGATCCTGCCGTTCGAGCTCGGGGAGTACGGATTCTCCGGCGGGGCGCAAACGCTACTGGTCCTGGCCGACGGCACACGGATCGCCTACGTGGAGGGCGACGGCGTCGGTACGGTCCTGGAGGAGCCGGGGATCGTTACCGCACGCTGGCACAAATACGATCGGCTCAGGTCGCTTGCCCTGCCGCCCCGGGAGTCCGAGGCGCTGATCCGATCGGCGATGGAGGACCACGCCAGATGCTCACCACAAAGCTCGACCTGACCACGGCTCGCTGGCGCAAGTCCAGCCACAGCAACGACGACGGCGGCGAGTGCCTCGAAGTCGCCGACGGCTTCGCCTCCGCCGTCCCCGTCCGCGACAGCAAGACCGCCCCGCACGGCCCCGTGGTCGTGATCGGCGGCAGTGCGTGGACCACGTTCGTCGCGTTCGTTCGCGACCGCTGACAGCCGCGCGGCCGGCGAGGGGCCGAACCTCTCGTCGGCTCACAACTCACTGCGTCGGCGACCAGGACGGATCCCGGCCGCTGAGGCCGATCACCCGGTCCAGCAGCGGCGCGCCCTCCGGAACCGGGACGACCGGGCCGAACGGTCCCTGCCGCCTGTCGCCGAACTGGGCCAGCAGGGCGCGGCAGGCCTCCAGGCTCGCCTCGTCGGAGGCGTACTCCTGACTCGTCGCACGGGCCAGGTCCCAGCCGTGGAGGACGAGTTCGTTCAGGGCCACCGCCCCTGACAGGGTGACCCCGCCAGCCCCGGTCTCGCCCTCCCACGCCTCCGGGCTGAGCCAGGCTTGCCCCCAGCTTGTCCAGCAACTTGGGCAGCAGACCACGCCAGTCGGCGGGCACCTGCCCCGGAGAGCGCCCGTGTTCACCGTCCAAGCCCTGTGCCTTGCTTCAGCAGCACGGCGACCCGCCGCGCGGCCGACCGTAGATCGAGCTCGATCATCCCAGGCGGCTCTGGAGGCCGGCATCCGCTCAGCCGGGGACCGCTGACGGCTTCGGCTGCGCCGGGAGTGCGCTGCATGCACATTGTCGAGCGCTGCCCCGTTCGTAGGAGTCCAATGCATTCCGCCCTGGTGATCCCGTATATGCCTCTACGGTGCAGTCCCGCACCTTGCACACCAAGCACACCAAGGGACCGACATGACCACCGCACCTGACCAGCCGCCTGCCCAGCCATACGGGCAGCCTCCGACCATCATCATCAACAACAGCTCATCCGCTGTGGCGTCGGCTTCGGCGGCCATCGGCGGTGCGGGCCAACTCAGGCGCCGACACCAGTCGTTCTGGGTTCACTGCTGGCTGTTGATGTTCACCGCAGGTATCGGCAACGTCTTTTACGCCGCTCACGTCAACCGCTGGAACAGAGACCGCGGCCTGTGACCAGACGCTAGAGTGACGCTCAGGCCTTGGCGCGGCGGATGTCGATGTTCCCGTACCGGGTGCGGGCGCGGACCTCGACGGTGCCCTCGGTCTTCTCCGGGGTCTCGGACGCGGTGAGCGCGTTGCGCACCTGGCCGGAGCCCGAGCTGACGTCGAGCCAGGCGGCCGCGCCCTCACGGACGCCGACCTCGATAGCGCCGTAGGAGGTCTCCAACTGGACGGTGCCGCAGGCAACTTCACCCACGCGCAGGGCGCCGTGAGCGGTGGTGGCGGTGACCGAGTCCTCGGCGCGCCGGATCTCGATGTCGCCGTTGGCTCCGCTCACCCGCAGCTCGCCGGTCGCGGCGCCGACGGTCGTGGTGCCGTGCGAGTTCTTCAGGACGGCGGGGCCGTCGACGAGGCCGACGCGCAGGCTGCCGGAGCTGGTGGTGATCTCGGCCGTGCCCTCGACCCGGTCCACGGTGATCGAGCCGTGCGAAGCGGTCAGCTTCAGCGGGCCGGTCGTGTCGAGGCGGACGTCGCCGGACGAGGTCTTCACGCGGACCTCGCCGAGTCGGCCCTCGCCGAGCACCTGGACCCAGGCACCGGTCATGTCGATGCGCGAGCCCGTGGGCAGTTCGACCGTCACGTCGACGGCGCCGGTGCGGCCGAACAGATTGGGCTTGGGCGTCCTGACGGTCAGTACGCCGCTCGCGTACGTGACCTCGGTCTGCTCGGCCGTCCGCACGTCCAGGTCCTTCTTCGGGTCGCGGGGCCGCACATCGACGACGGTGTCGAGGCGGTCGCCCGCGGTGAACTGGATGGAACCGGCCTCCACGCGCGCGGTGACCGAGATCGCTTCGGGAGTGTCGAAAGAAGGCATGGCTGTCCCGTCCTCATGAGTCATAGGGCCGTCCCCACTGGTGGGACGTGGTGTGGGTGAGTGGTGCGGGCGCGGGCGCGGGCGCGGGCGCGGCTAGCGCACCCAACCCGTGAAGCTCTGTCCGATGGTGCGGGTCTTCTCCGTCGTACGCGGCCGGGTGCCACCGTCGACCGCGGCCGACACGGCGCGCACCAGCCACGCGTTGACCGACAGGCCCTCGCGGCTCGCGGCCTCCTCGGCACGCGCCTTGAGGTGGGCCGGCAGACGCAGATTGACGCGGGCGGTGCCGCCCTCGTCGCCGTCGGCCGGGGCCGGGGTCTTGAACGGTTCGACGGGCGCGGCCGGCTCTGCGGGGGCGCCGCCGCCGGCGGGCGGCGGTGTCACCACGAAGTCGGGGTCCAGCCCGCGCAGCCGTACATCGACCGAGCCGGGGGCGAGCTCGCAGGTGATCTCGTCCATCGCGGCGGAGAGCACATTGAGCATGGTCAGACGGGTCGCCGACTCCAGAGGAGCGGTGAGCCGCTCGGCCAGCTCGCGGGCTTCGTCGCCGCCGGCTTCGGCGGCGACCGCGAGTTCGCGGCGGAGGGTGTCGATATACGGGGTGAGGTCCATAACGCCATGGTGGCACCACTATGGCGCCCCACGCAAGCCCGGGTGGCACATCATCTGGGGCGGTCTGAGGAGTTCTGAGGAGTGACCGCCCTGAACTGGGGAAACATGAAGGGGTCAACCTGAGCCATTGTGGTGCCATGCGTGCTCATGTGCTTTTGGGAGCGTGGAATGGCACCGGGCGGCACCGGATGACACCAAGCGGTGCCACCCGGTGCCACCCGGGGCCATGTGATGTCGCAAGAAGGTGGCCGCGTACGGGAGAGCACGCCCGTCCCGGACGCGTCCGAGCGCGGATTCGCCGAGGGCGCCCGCACCCTGTGGAACTCCCCCGTGCTGCGGCCCCTGGTCCTCGCCGGCGGGGCCACCATGCTGCTCGCCGGGCTCAACGGCGCGGCCGTCTACGCGGTCGCCGACAAGGGGCTGGGCCACTCCCCCACCTATGTGGGCGTGCTCTACGCGGTACAGGGCGCGGGCTCGGTGGCGGCGGGCCTGCTGGCGGGGCCGCTGATGCGGCGGCTGCCGGAGCGTACCTTCGCCGCCGCCGGGATCGCCCTGTTCGCGGCCGGCGTCGCACTGCGCGCGCTCCCGTAAGACCCGGTGGCGCTCGCGTGCAGCGCCGCGATCGGGCTCGGGCTGCCCTGTGCGCTGATCGCCGCGATGACCGCGGTGCAGCGCGAAACCCCGGACGCCGTCCTGGGGCGTACTGCGGCGACCGCCAACACCCTGGTCTTCGTACCGAACGCGGTGGCACTGACCCTCGGGGCGGGCCTGATCGCGGTGGTGGACCACCGGGTGCTGCTGGTGACGCTCGGCGCGGCGGGGCTGCTCACCGCACTCATGCTGGTCAGGGAACGGCAGTACGCCATCGGTCGTTAGACCGGGCATGACCGCTATGACGCCTGGCTCGAACATCCCGCTCCCCACCGTCCGTGTGTCGGTGGACGTCGCCGCCCCGGTGCGGCTGGACGTTTCGGGCCTGCTGCTCACCGCCGACGGCAAGGTGCGCTCCGACGACGACTTCATCTTCTACAACCAGCCGAACGGCCCCGGTGTCACCTACCGCTCCGGCGGTGGCACCGCTCCGGACGCGATCCTGGTGGACACGACCGCGGTCCCGGCCGGCATCGAGAAGATCGTGGTCACCGCCAGCCCGGACGCGGCAGGCCAGACCTTCCAGGGCGTCGAGCCGACCGCGACCGTGCGCAACGCCGACGACGGCAGCGTCATCGCCACCTTCACCCCGCCGCAGCTGGGGACCGAGACGGCGCTGGTGGTCATGGAGGTCTATCTGCGCAACGGCGTCTGGAAGGCCCGCGCGGTCGGCCAGGGGTACGCCAACGGGCTGGCCGGCATCGCGACGGACTTCGGCGTGACGGTGGAGGAGCCCGCCGCACCCGCCGCCACACCCGCCGCCCCGCCTGTCGCGCCGCCTGTCGCGGCCGCTCCCCCGGTGGTCCCGGCCTCTCCCGCTCCGGCCCCCGCCGCGCCTGCACCCGCGCCCACCGGCAAGATCAACCTCGACAAGGGCCGGGTGAACCTCCAGAAGAACCAGACCGTCTCCCTGGTCAAGGGCGGCCGCCCGCTGCTCTCCAAGGTCAAGATGGGCCTCGGCTGGGAGCCCGCGTTCCGCGGCAAGGACATCGACCTCGATGCCTCCGTCATCGCCTACGGCCCGCAGCGCAACCACCTCGACAGCTGCTACTTCGGCAAGCTCTCCATCCTGGGCGGCGCCGTCAAGCACTCCGGCGACAACCTCACCGGCGAGGGCGGCGGCGACGACGAGGTCATCGTCGTCGACCTCGGCCGCCTTCCCGCCGAGGCCACCGGCCTGGTCTTCACCGTCAACTCCTTCTCCGGCCAGAAGTTCACCGATGTCGCCAAGGCGTACTGCCGCCTGATCGACGCCGCTACGGGCGAGGAGCTGGTCCGCTTCGACCTGACGAACGCCGAGCCGCAGACGGGCGTGATGATGGCCAAGCTCGTCAAGCAGTTCTCGGGTGAGTGGGAGATGACGGCCATGGGCGGCTTCGTCAAGTCCCGCACGGTCCGCGGCATGGTCAAGCCGGCGGCCCAGGCGCTCTGACCCGCCGGGTCAGCCGTCCGACGGGCGGCGGTGGGAGTCGGTGCCGTCCGTGGGACCCTTCCGGGCTCGGCGTTCGAGGTACATGCAGCCGACGACCGATCCGAGGTGGACGACCACCCCCACCGCCACCAGCCAGGAAAGGATGATCATCACGACGCCGATGGGGCCGTAGCTCGCCTCGTTGGCCACGATCGCCGCGGAGAAGTAGCGGGCGGAGAACGCGCCCAGGCCCACCCAGCACACACCCGTGGCCAGCGCCGGGGGAAAGAGGGCGCGCCACCGCACATCACCCGCGAGCAGCACCCTCATGCTCCCCCACCAGAAGCACATCGCCAGGACGAAGCCGAACAGGCCCTGGAGCACCACTCCCCCGACCGTGCCGAGCGCTCGCCCGCCCGCCGCCTGCGCGGCGCCGTAGGCGAGCAGTGCCGCGACCCAGTAGCCCTGGGCGGCGACATCCCGCCACCCCCGGCCCGGGACGTCGAACACCCTTCGGTACCAGGTCTGCAGGGTGCCGGCGACAGCCAGGGCCCCAAGGATCATCAGGAAGGCACTCGGCAGGGTGAGCGTGCCCGAGATCTGGCCGGGTTTGAAGAGGGTCGCCACGGCCCGTGCCGCCTCCTCGTTCAGTCCCAGCCAGCCGACGAGCACCACCGCGGCGTTCTCACCGGCCGCGGCGGTGATGACGATGAGGAAGGGAAAGAAACACAGGATCGAGAGCGCGGCCAACTGGAACGCGTTGCCGAAGAAGTCGACCGCGGTGAGCCGGCTCCACAGCCTGCTCGCCTCGCTCTCCTTCAGACGCCGTGCGGCCTCCCGCCTCCTCTGCTCCAGACTCACCCATCCCACGCGCTGATGACCACGCCCGCCAGGCGGACCGGCCGGCTTCCTGCGACCTCTCATGGATCGACAGTGAACCCGCTCCGCGGGCGCGGCACGCGGGCACGCGGAGATACCGCTGAACGGGACACGCCATCGCCCTCGGCCATCGCAGGCTGCACTGCCGACCTCACGGGCGCTCGACCTTGATGTGCTTGCGGTTGGCGCATTCGGTCAGTGCCCGGATGTCGCCGAGGTCGTCGGTGAGGATCGGCGCGTCCTCGTACGCCATGGAGGCCAGCACCACACTCGCGTCGACCACATCCGAGCTGCCGTTCTTCTGGACGAGCGCTGCCGCCGCCTTCGCGAGCGGCTCGGTGAGCGGCAGTACGAGGCAAGGGCGCAGCACCCGGTGCAGCACGGCCGCCCTGGGCCGCTCGTCCCAGCACTGCGCAAGGACCCCGGCCGGGACGATCGGCCTGACATCCGAGGCAAGAAACGCGTCGTGCTGGGCAAGGAAGCGCCGGTCGTTCTTCACCGCGGCGATAAGGGCGCCTGCGTCATACACGACGTAACTCATGCGGAACGGGCCTGCCCCTCTTCCCAGCCCATAAGGTCGGCCACGCGGGCGCGGGCGGCAGCTTGCTCCTCTTCAGTGAACATGCCATGCGCCTCCTGGTACTCCACCATGGCCTCACGCCCCTCGCGGATGGCCCGCCTCCGGTCCAGGAAGTCCGCCAATGCCTGGCTGACCACGGCGGAAATCTGCTCATCCCCCGCTTCGGCGTACTCCCTGAGCGCCTTGCCGAGCTCGACGTCCAAACTCACGCTGAACTTCACCTTCTCCGCCATATTCCAACTGTAATACGCAATGCTCACGCAAGCCGCCTAGGTGCGATTCCCGCCGCGATCCTGGCCTGGTCGGCTCGGAAGGCGTAGTCCACGCGATCCTGGATGGGGACCGATCGGAAGGTGTCGGCGACCGGACCGCCGGTCTTCCGCTCCTCCCGCGCCTTCAGCGCCTTGGCCGCCGTCACCCCGAGCCAGGCGACCTGCTCCACGTCCGCCTTCATGTCCTCACGGCAGTCGAGGCACAACCCTCGGATGAGCTGCGTCGTCGTCTCGGGCGCCTCGCAGACGGAGCAGAGCATCACGACGCGGGTGACACGGCCACGGACGGGGGTCGACTCGGGAGGCATCTTGTTCTCCAGTCGGGTACGGGCGATCGCGCCGGGACTGTGCAGCGGGTGCGGCAGCCCGGCGGTCAGCGTGCGGGTGAGGTGATCGGGGGTCGCCCCGCGCGCCAGCCACTCGGCGGCCAGCGGTTCGAGCGCTGCGCACTCGGCGGCGGACAGAGTCATGCGCGGCTCGGTACGCCCGAGGCCGGCCAGGAGGTTGTACGCGTCCGAGCGCTCGGGCTGGGGCTCGGGGTCAGGGACGGAAGTACGTTCCGGTTCGCACACGCGGGCGAGTCCGCCCGCGCGCCGGTGCACGGTGACGTCCACGCCGTGAATGCTGCGGACGAACTCGTCCCACCACTCCTCGTCCCGCGGCGTACGGGACCAGTACGTCCTGGTGACCCAGCGCATCGAGGAGTCCCCCAGCGTCAAGTGCTCCTTGATATGACGCAGATGACCGGCGTCCGTGAGATTCCTGAAGGCGCTGAGGCAGGCCTGCTGGCCGTACTCGAGTTCCCCGGCGAGCACCTTGTGTCCCATGGCCGAGCCCTCGGGCAGGCGGTCGATGAACGCGGCAACCGACGCCTCCCTCTTGGGCAGGTGTGCGAAGTCGCCTGCGGTGGGCGGGGATTGGTCGGGAGCGAGCCGCTTTCCGTAGCCGGGATTGGCCATGGGGTGGGCGGAAGCGGGGAGGGCAGGGCTAGAGTCGATGTCAGCCACGATCGAAGAGTCCATTCGATCCGTAGGTCAGACCCCGGTTGGTGTTGGTAGCACCGCCGGGGTCGTTTGCTTGCTGACGCGAACGCTAGAGCGCGACTACTTTCCGATGCAAGTCGATCACAATAAGTCATATTTGCTGGCGTGCGAGGGAAGCTGGATGGGTGGGTGGTTCACACCCCACCACCCAAACCTTGGTGAAGAGCTCGGGACTCGGAGCTCAAGCTCCGGGCCGACCAGCGGCGAAGCCGATGAATGCCGACCAGGCGTCGGCGCGGACCGTCAGCCCGGGACTCGCGGCGAGCTTCGAGTCCCGGACATGGACGGAGGTGGGGCAGGCGGCGACCTCGACGCATGCGCTCCCCTCGGTGTCGCTGTGCGTGGATTTGCGCCAGGCCCATCGTGGACGCGATTGTGAACTGCCTCAGCGGCCCGATGGGCGAGACGCTGGATCACGACCGCGAGGAACTGCTGCTGCGCAGCCGGATCACCTTCGCGGACCCCGCGCTCCAGGCCCGCTCGGTGGCCGAGCAGGAGCGCAGCGAGAAAGCCATTGCCGCGATCACCGCCGAGCGCACCGGGCGGAACGCGGCAGACCTTGAGGTCAAGTGCGCCGCCGCCCTCATCGCCGTGTTCACCACGCTCGTACGGCACTGGGTCGAGGGCGACGGCAAGGAGAACCTGGCGGCGCTGTACGAACGCCATCTGCCGATGCTGTCGCGCGGGGTTGGACTTCTAGCCAGTGGCTCGGCTCGGATGGTTGACCTGGTAATTGATCCGCCGTCCGTTGCCCGGCAGGCTGCCTCCAAGGGTCGATCTTGGAGATGGTCGTGGGGCGCCGTCCGGGCCGCGAACGAGCTTCGCCGTCGGCGCACTGATCGCGTCCGCCGCCTAGAAGACCGGTGAAGATCTTGCTCCGACCGCCCGACTCGCCCCGGATTGCCAGTAAATGTCAATCGCCATGAACCGGTGCAAGCCGGGCGCGATTCCAAGATCCCCAGGACACTCCTAGGACCCGCCTTCGAAGAAGCCGGACTTCAGGTCCCCGATGACGACGTCGAGTGGATGCCCACTCACGGTGAACGGTCCACTCCAGGGCGCGGTGAGTGCGAAGAACAACGCCAGGCTCAGCCCGACCACACTCGCAACGCCCAGGACGAGCAGTGACGTTCGCAGGCTGCTGCGGAAGATGAGTGCGCCTGCGTTCACGATCAAAGCCAGTCCGGCGGCCATAAGCGTGACGACGTAGAGCGCGGGTGCTTCGCGCGAGGCAGCCGCGATGCGCGCGCGACGACTACTGGTGACGCTGTCCAGGGAAACCAGCAGCTCCGTGCCCGCTGGGGTTCCCAGCTCGGGCCGGGCCGCCTCGGCACGCACGCTCCGCTCCAGCCGTGCGATCGCGCGAGCGGTGGCCGGGTCGTCACCGGACGCCGCTGCCGCACCCTTCCATTCCCTGGCACGCGTGGCCTGCAGGTAGTCCAACAGTGCCGAATGGATCGGCTCCGGCTGGACTCGCGGACTTGTCGCCGACCACGCCAAGCGGGAGGCTGCGGCCGCCTCGTCGCTCACCAACCCCTCTGCTGCGCGCAGGTAGCCGGCCTCGCTGGCCAGTGAGAGTGCCGCAAAGATCGCGAAGGCAGCGCCGAGTGTAGGCATCAGGGGCATGGCGATCTGGTGCACCCGATCCTGTTCCCCGACCGGTACGAGCGCCCGGACGCCGACCCGCGCCACGGCCGCGACCAGTAGGGCAAGGAAGAGCCAGCCCACAACCAAGACCACCGTCGGCAGCGAGGCCAACCAGTTCACCACATCACCTACAGCGCGTTCCCACGAGCGTCACACGGCGACGACACATCGCCGTGTGACCTGGAGCTCCTCGTCGATCACCTTCAACGAACGCTCCATGATCACAGGTCGAAGACCTCCGATGCTCGCGACGCCCGGCACGGCACCTCGCTTCGTTGGCCAATCAGCCGAGTACGGCCCAGTACGACGCTGTTCGGCCGCCTTGGCCCTTCAGCCGTGCCATCGCGGCGAGGAGTTCGTTGCCGCCCTGCGATTGAGACCGAGATCGGACACAGGCCGGTATCCCAGCTGCCCGGTGAAGAGATCCACGATCTGCTGACGGGTATTCGCCAGGCCGGGACGGCCCCAGCCCAGGCCCAGCTGGGCCGGCGCCTTCGCGTGACGGACCGGCGGTGCGCTTCCGGGACGGGGCCGGGGTGTACGTGCTGCACGGTGTGCACTCTCGGCACATGGTTGACTCCATCCGATGCCGGATACCGCTCCCTTCGGCTGGCTGTGCGCGTCAGAGCATGGGAGAACCGGGGCCTGCGTTGGTGGAGCGAGCGTGATCGATCAGACGCGACGGCAAGCACGTAGCCGACCCCGCGCGCTTCCAGCGCGGCCCGCAGCTTCGGGTTGCCGCCGTAGACCTCGTCGCCTGCGACCCAGCTCACGCGGTGCCCGGCGTCCAGGAACCGACCGATCATGCGGACAGCCAGCTCCGGTTTGGTGGCGAAGACGGTTTGGTCGCCGAGTCCGGCGGCCCGGCAGCGGTCCGGGGGGGGTCCACGAGCGTGGTACGTACAGCTCGCGGTCCACCGCCGCGCGCCCGCGGCGGCCCGCGTAGACGAGGTAGACGGCGACCTGCGCGTTTTCGATCCTCCCGGCGGTGCCGGTGTACTGGCGCTGGACACCGACGGTGTGCGTGCCCATTTTCACGTCCCCGGTCTCGTCGACCACCAGCACCGCATTCTCGTCGCCCAGATGCTCCAGCACGCACTCACGCACGCGGTCGGCATCCCACCTGGCCCGGCCGGGCAGGTGCTGCATGCCGTCCGGACTCGCCTCCCCGGCCCACTCGGCGATCGACCAGCAGTTCTCGCGCGGCAGGTCCGATAGCAGTCCCAGCACCAAGTCCCGTACCCGGCGCCTGGGTTCAACCCGCTCGAAGCGGCCCGCTATCTGGCCCATCAGGGCCTCGAACGCCTCCTGTCAGCGGGCAGGATCTACGCTGTGGCTCGCGGCCACCGCACTGTCTTGAAGAGTCCACACACCTCATCAAGATCACTCGGTGGCGATCCTGTTCCGCGACGAACGACGAGATCACGGAGTCCTGCTGGTACTGGAGCCTGGACCCGATGGATCCCGAGCCGAAGATTGCCGGACACCGGCAATGCGCAGAGGCCCGCCACGCATGCATGCTGATGTCTGCCGACAGAAACGGGGGTGCCAGTGGAAGCAACCACAACCCGCAGCGTGGCGCGTGCACGCATGAGTTCGGGCCTGGCGGTGACGGTCCTTCTGCTACCTTTCGGCGGCTACGGGCTGGCCAGGGCGGGGGTAGTCCCCGAAGGCGCACCGATCGCGCTCGGCCTGCTGTCCGTGATCGCCAGCTCCGTCCTGCTACCGGCACTGTGCGAGGAGCGAGCCCCGTTCCGGCACTCATCGTCGCACCTGACTGCGCACACCTTGACCGGCGAACGGTCCGTCGACCTCGACCGGATCACCACCGTCCGGCTGCTGACGACCTTTTCGTACGGCAGCGCGTACCGGACCCTGTCGGTGCGCGACGCCCACGGTGTGCGCCTGGGTATCACGACCGAGAGAAGCCGCAGGAAGCTGCGCCGAGCGATCGAGAAGGCGGACGCGAACGCGGCGCGAGGTGTCCCCAGGCCCCGCGTGAGCCATGCGGCCCGGGCACATCTCGGCCTTGCCCCAAGGCGAGCGCTCGTCGTTCACACGATTCTCTCCTTTCTGCTTCTGACGGTGTCCGGGAGCCTGTACATGGTTGCTGTACTCCGACTCGGCGGGCAGTAAGCCTTCCCCCGTAATGACTGGTGAGCCCCCATGGCCACTACCACGACGACTCAACTCGTGATCACGATCTACGGCTGGAGTACTAGGCTGAAAGTGTTGCGGCCGAGCGGAGCCCGGTGAGCGCGGTTACGGCCGCCACTTACATACTGGCCGTCGTTGTGAGGAGAGGGAGCATGCTTCACAAGCACCGTCTCGCATTGTTCGTGCCGCTCATCTTGTCATTCGGGCTTTCTTCGGGTGCGGCAGCGGGGGAATTGGCCGCCCGGAGCCCGATGCCCGGCTCGGAGGTGACTGCCTCTCCGGCCGAATGCAACAACCCGCAAACACTGGACGAAGACGGCCGAGCCTATTGTCAGGGATATTCGACGGGATATCGCGAGGGGTTGGGGTGCTACCCCAAGAAAAAGCCCTATTCAGCGGTTGAAGGCTGGGCTCACGCGGCGAGAGCATGGAACAAGGGTTATCTTGCCGGATATGACGACGGGCTCAAAAAGTCCCCCTGTGCGCCATTGACACCCACATACACAACTCCGAGGATTGATGCGAACTCGAAGATTGTCGAAAAGTCTCGGATCATTCAGAACCGTGTGGTGGAATTCTCGAAACTGAACACGGTCGATTACTTCGCGCAAGGGCGGCAGGACGGCGAGAAGGGCGGGGCGCTATCCGCCCAGTCGTGGTTCAACGCACACGGCTGCGTAGAGGACCGGCCACAAACCCCTCCGGGGGACTACGCGGGCCAGGGTGCGGAAGACTACAACCGAGGCTTCCAGGAAGGGTGGCTGGCCGGCTTCAACGCCGAATACGCACGGCTCTGCCCTGCCGGCTGATGCGTGTGGCAACGGCCGGCATCCGCGCTGTCAGACCCCATTGGCACCGTGGACCCCATGAGTGAACTGGTGGAACGAGTCAACGAGCACGACCGGGTGCTGGCGGTGGTGGACCGGCGGGAGGCGATACGGAACAAGTGGCTGCACCGGATCGCGACGACCGTGTGTCGTGACGCGCAGGGCCGCATCCTGGTGCACCGCCGCTCCGAGGGCGTGTCGCGCTTCCCCGGGCAGTACAACTGGCTGATCGGCGGGGCCGTGGACATCGGAGAGTCCTACGAGGACGCGGCTGCCCGGGAGCTCGCCGAGGAGCTGGGCGTCCGGCCGCCGGTACGGTTCGTGTTCAAGTTCCTGTGCCGGGGCGCTATCAGTCCGTACTGGCTCGGTGTGCACGAGGCCGTCGTCACAGAGGACATCGTCCCCGATCCGGCCGAAATAGCCTGGCACGCCTGGCTCACCGAGGCCGAGCTGCGGGACGCGCTGCAGCGTTGGCCCTTTGTTCCTGATGGCGTGGACGTCCTGCAGCAGTGTCTGGACAGAAGGCGCCACGGGTCAGCTCGTCCGGTGAGCTGACCCGCCACGCCCCGCCGTCAGAACAGCGCGCTGTATGCGTTGAGGGCCGGCTGGCCGCCCAGGTGGGCATAAAGGACCGTCGCGTCGCGGGCGATCTCGCCGCGCGACACCAGGTCGATCAGGCCCGCCATGGACTTCCCCTCGTACACCGGGTCCGTCACCATGCCCTCGGTACGGGCCGCGAGCCGCATCGCCTCCAGCGTCGCCTCGTCCGGGATGCCGTACGTACCCGCGTGGTAGCGGTCGTCCAACTCAACGTCCGAAGCGGTCAGTTCACGTCGCACACCGATCAGTGACGCGGTGGCCCGGGCGATGCGGCTGATCTGGTCATGGGTACGGGCCGGCTCCGCGGAGGCGTCGATGCCGATGATCCGCCGCGGGCGGGCGCCCGCCTCCTCCAGGGCGGCGAAGCCGGCCACCATCCCGGCCTGGGTGGAGCCGGTGACCGAGCAGACGACGACGGTGTCGAAGAAGACGCCCGACTCCCGTTCCTGTGCGGCCACTTCGTACGCCCAGTTGGCGAAGCCCAGGCCGCCGAGGCGGTGGTCGGAGGCACCGGCCGGGATGGGGTAGGGCTTTCCCCCGGCGGCCTCCACCTCGCGGAGGGCGGCTTCCCAGCTCTCCTTGAAACCGATGCCGAATCCGGCGCGTACGAGCCGTACGTCCGCGCCCGCGAGCCTGCTGATCAGGATGTTGCCCACCTTGTCGTAAACCGCGTCCGGCCAGTCGACCCAGCTCTCCTGCACGAGCACGCACTTGAGTCCGGCGCGGGCGGCCACCGCGGCCACCTGGCGGGTGTGGTTCGACTGCACCCCGCCGATCGACACCAGGGTGTCGCAGCCCTGCGCGAGAGCGTCGGCGACGAGGTACTCCAGCTTGCGGGTCTTGTTGCCGCCGTACGCGATACCGGAGTTGCAGTCCTCGCGCTTGGCCCAGACCGAGGCTCCGCCGAGGTGACGGGTCAGCCGCTCGAGCGGATGGACCGGTGACGGGCCGAACAGCAGGGGATAGCGGTCGAAATCGGTGATCGGCATTCGCTCTCCTGGGATTTCAGACGTCGGCTGGGATTTCAGTCGTCGGCGAGCTCCTCGAGCGCCCGCCAGATCTCCGTGGTCACGCGCACCGCCGCGTCGGGGTCCCCGGCGGCACAGGCATCGATGAGCCGGTCGTGCAGTGCCGCCGAGCCGCAGCTGCCCGCGTCGCCGAAGAGGCGGCGCTCCAGGCGGCGGATCAGCGGGGTGTAACGCGCGATCGTCGCGGCGGCGGCGTGGTTGCCGCCGACTCGTACGAGTACGTCGTGCAGCTCGTCATCGGCCCGCAGTGCCGCGTCGACGTCACCGCCGCCCACCGCACGGGCGAAGCGCTCATTGGCCAGGCGCATCGCCTCGATGTGCTCGCGCCCGAGCCTCGGCACAGCTGTACGCGCCGCCAGCTCATGCATGGCCCGCACCACGGCCGCTGCGTCACGGACGTCCTGCGCCACGAGCCGCGTCACTCGTGTGTAGCTCTGCGGCTTGGATTCGACGAGCCCCTCGTCCACGAGCCGGGCCAGCGCCTCGCGCACCGGCGCACGCGAGAGCCCCAGCCGCTCGGCGAGATCCGCGTCCCGCACGGGCTCACCGGGCGGGAGATCCCCGCGCACGATGGCGTCACGCAGGGCCTCGTACGCCCTGTCACGCAGCAGAGTGCGGCCCACCGGCCGGAGCGCGTTCATGGACTGACATGTTAGATGTCAGCTCCCCGCCCGGACAGAGCACACGCATGGTCAGTTGCACGCCGGGCAGTGTGATCGTGAGTCAGGCCATGAAGAGATCGGGATGCGGGCACCGCTCCACCGGCTCATCAGGCCGGTCTGCCCAGTTCCACCACACATGCCGTTCGCGGCAGCCCCACACAGTGCGGCAGGCCCTCTTGCCGCCGTCCGCCCGTTGACAGAGAGCACATGCGCCGAACTTCATCGGCTGGTCGCACTGTGGGCACGTTGGTACGGCCTCGGACGGCACGGCGACGTCTTCTGCTTCGACGGTGGCGATCTCTCCTGGGAGGCGGAGGACGCTGTGATCAAGGCTGGGCGGGACGTCTTTGCCGGCCAGCCTGCAGAGGTTGAGATCCGGAACGAGGCATGGGTTCACCTCTGGTACGAGGACAAGTTCAAAGTGGCGTGTCCGCCGTATGAGTCCACCGAGGCGGCAATCGACAGTTTCACCGCGACGACGTGCTGTCCGGGAGTGCGTGTGGAGACGGACGGCCGGTGGCGTGTGTATGCGCCGCATGGGCTGTCGGACGTTTTCAACCTCGTCGTCCGGCCGAACCCGGTGCTTGCCCCGCGGTCGGTGTATGAGGCCAAGACGGCGCAATGGCGGGAGCAATGGCCCGAGTTCACTGTGTTGGAGCGGCCCGCCGCGAGCATTACGACGATCTCGTCCGTCGGCTGATCCCGGCTGCGTAGGCGCACCAGTCTCCGGCGGCGGCTCGCTGCCACTTGACGGCAAGGGACCGCAGCTGGCCCATGGTGCGCGGGCCGATGCCGCCGGTGCCGCCCAGGATGCGGTAGCCCACGTCTTGCTCCTTGCTGCTCATACGGGCTCGGGCTCTCCTACCCGTCGCATTCCAGGAGTTGAAGTGTGCTCGAGACCAAGAGCCGACGTGCGGAGCCCCGTACCAGCACCACTTGGTGAGTCCCTCCCGACCGGGGAGTTCCGCACGGCCCGTGACCCACAGCAGGGTGGGCCGGCGGTCGGTGTCGGTGGGAGCGTCGGGGAAGAGGCGGTGCAGCACCCGGCCGCAGAGGTCCGCGGGCGGGTTCCAGTCGAGGCCCAGGCCCTCGGCCATCTCGTGCGTGTGCACCAGGGTCTCGACAACGCCCATCGCACCGGCTTCGCCCGGCTGTCGTACGGGCAGGCCCGCGCGCTGCTGGACGAGCACACCGCGGTACGCGGGCCCGGGACAGGCTGGGATCTGCACGAGTACCGGCACTCCTCCCTGACCCACATCGGCGAGGCGGGGGCGAGTCTGCTGATGCTGATGGCGAAGTCCCGGCACAAGAAGCCGGAGAACGTCCGCCGCTACTTCAAGCCCTCGCCGGAGGCCATTGCGGAGCTGCCCAGTCTGCTGGCGCCCGGCGACACCCGGCGTTGAGCCACCCCGGACCTGAAGCGGTACCCCGCTGATGTGGGTGCGTCATTGGTGGCTCCGGTTGGGCACGGCTACTGCGGGATGCCTGCGCGCGTGAGACCAGCCAAGCGGGACAGAGCGGCGAAACCGTCCTCGGTGCCCGGCCAGTGGGCGCGCACCGCATCGATTCCCGCTCGCCGTACGGCACTGCGCAGGACGAAGGCGACGATGATCGCGTCATCCGCGTAACCGATGACAGGCAAGAAGTCAGGGATCAGGTCGATCGGGCTGGCCAGGTAGACCATCAGCAGCGCCAGACGCACCCGCACCCCGCGCGGTATCGCCTTGTCTGCGGCGAGCCGCTTGAGCAGCCGCAGCAGGTCAGGCAGCAGCCGTATCGCCTCGCTCAGCAAGGCGCCCTTGGGGCGGATGAGCAACAAGGCGATCAGCAGCGCCAGCCAGGCGAACAGCAGGCCGGCGCCGATCCCGATCAGAATGTCCCACCACATGCGCGTCTTCCTTACGTCGTTTCAGTCCAGTGCGCGCAACCGCGCCGAGCCAGGCAATTCCCGACCAGGCCCGGCCTGGTCGGGCTCACGGGACGGGCCGGTCTCGGCGGCGAGGGCCGCGTCCTCGAACGCCGCCAGCGCCGCGCGGCAGCGTTCCACCGCCTCCCGGGCCGCCTGACCGCCCTCGGCTGCGAAGTAGTCACGCGACGCGATCTTCGCCAGCCACTTCTCGAACCGTTCCAGGTCCGCCTCGGACTCCTCCACCTCCGCGTAGTTGGCCCGCCCCCGTTCGGTCTCCCTCTCCAACTCCGCCAGCAATTCCGGGGCGCGCTCGACGACCTCGGCGTACTCCACATCCCGCGCCGCGTTGAAATCGGCGATCAGCTCGGCGTACTCCTGCGCGTCTTCCACCGCGACTGTCAGCAGGCGGGCACTGCCTCCGTCGCTGCGCACCGAGGCCAGCAGGCGCTGGACCTGGCGGCGGACCGGTTCGCGGTCGGGGAGCAGGCACACCGACTGCTGCAGATACGCAGCACCCAACAACCGCAGCTTGCGCCACACCCTCACCCGGGTTGCCGTCGGAGCCTCGGCCGTACTCGCCGAGACCAGCAGAAACCGCTCGGGCTCGTGCCCAGACACTTCGGCGCTCATGTAACGACCGTAACATCAGCCAGGAACGCAGAGAACTCGCCCCTTTGGCTGCCGATGGTGGGCGACGCCCTGGCATCGAGGCGGGGAACGTCTGCCGGCCCTGCAAGCCGGAGGTCCGTACGGGATCCCTGCTCATCCCAGGCCATGCCCGACGCTGAGCCAGCGGCCGGGCTTGCAATCGGTACCTAGAAGACTCATGAAGATCTTGGGTTCTGGCCCCGCCGCGTGAGCGGCGGGGCCAGACTCTTTCTCGTGGTGATGGGGGAATGGGCCGGGGAGACGGTCGGGCCGGATGTGTGGGAGACCTGCCGGGAGTTGATCCCGGCAGGCAGTGTGTTCGCGTTCCTGGCCGAGCATCGCGGCGCGCTGTTCCCGGCGGAGACGTTCGAGGACATGTACCCGTCGGCGAACGGGCGGCCGAGCATGCCGCCGCAGATCCTGGCCGCGGCGATCACGCTGCAGGCCCTTAACGGGCTGTCGGACTTCGAGACGGTCCAGGAGTTGCGGTGTGACCTGAGGTGGAAGGCCGCGTGCGGGCTGGGCCTGCACGACATGGCGTTCGATCCGTCGCTGCTGGCCTACTTCCGGCGCCGGCTGGCCCGCTCGGTGCGGCCGAACCGTGTCTTCGAGACGGTGCGCGAGGTGGTGAAGGCCACCGGTGTCCTCAAGGGCAAGCACCGGCGGGCGCTGGACTCCACGGTGCTGGACGATGCGGTCGCCACCCAGGACACCGTCACCCAGATCATCGCCGCCGTCCGCGCGGTAATTCGCGAGGTCCCCGGGGCCGCTGAGGTGGCAGCCGTGCAGTGCACCGCGCATGACTACAGCGACCCGGGCAAACCAAGGATCGCCTGGAATGACGAGCAGGCCCGCGCCACGCTTGTTGATGCCCTGGTCAGTGACGCGCTCAGGCTGCTCGGGCATCTGCCCGAGCAGGAGCTGGGCGAGAAGGCCGCGAATGCCGTCGGCATCCTGGCCCTGGTCGCCGGGCAAGACGTCGAACCCGCCGAGGACTCCGACGGCCGCGACGGGCGCTGGCGCATCACCCGTGGCACCGCGCAGGACCGGATGGTCTCCACCGTCGACCCCGAGGCCCGGCACATCCACAAAACCCGCACCCACCAGCAAGACGGCTTCAAGGCCCACCTGGCCATCGAGCCCGAGACCGGGTTATACACCGCCGTCGCCCTGCGGCCCGGCAGTGGCCCAGAGCACCACGAGGCCACCGTCGGCCTGGACCTTCTCGCCGAGGAGGACGGGCCGGTGGACGCCTTCGGCGACACCGCCTACTCCACCGGCGATGCCCGCCAGGCCCTCGAAGACGCAGGGCACCGGCTGTTCCTCAAGCCCGCCCCGCTACGGGCGGCCGTCCCCGGCGGCTTCACCCTGGACGACTTCGCCATCGACACCGCCGCCGCCACGGTGACCTGCCCCGCTGGACACACGGTCCCCCTGTCAGACCCCGGCGGACAGCACCACCAGCGCAAGGCGGCCTTCGGGAAACTGTGCGCCGGATGTCCCCTGCGCGAGCGGTGCACCAAGGCCAAGGCCGGCCGCATCCTGACCATCCGCCCACACCACGACCTGCTCGCAGCCGCCCGCCGCCAGGCCGCTACCGACCCCGACTGGCAAGCCGACTACCGCCGCTGGAGACCACCGGTCGAACGCGCCGTCGCCTGGCTCGTCCACCACGGCAACCGCAAACTCCGCTACCGCGGAACCATCGCCAACGACACCTGGCTCCACACCCGAGCCGCCGCCCTCAACCTCCGCCGACTGATCAACCTCGGACTCACCCGCACCGGCGACACCTGGCACCTCGCCCCGGCCACCGGATGACCAGAAGGGCCGCCCGGCCTCCGGCCGGACAGCCCCTCAACAAGATCTTCATGAGTCTTCTACTAGGTACAGGTTTACCGTCGGAGGTGTCCCCACCACCGGGGACGTGATGACGGGAGTGAGCGCGATGAGTGATCTTGCGTGGGTGCCGCAGTCCTGCACGCTACCCACCGAGGAACGGCCCCTGCGGGTCGCCGAGTGGGATGCGCTGTTCGCCGAGCGTCTCACCTCGCTGTCCCGGCCCCAGCCACTCCACCTACGCCTTGACCTGGCAGGCGGAGAGGGCGTCGAGGACCGGGTTCGTGACCTGGTGGAGCGCGAGAGCGGGTGCTGCTCGTTCTTCACCTTCACCACCATCCCCGGCAAGGACCTGATCCGGCTGGACATCTCTGTGGACCAGGTCCACGAGGCGGTCCTGGACGCCCTTACTGCACGGACCGCTGCCGCCCGGGAGCAGCGGTGAGCACGGGCCTGCGCAGCGGGCAGGTCGCCGAGGCGGCCGGGGTGAACATCCAGACGCTGCGCTACTACGAGCGGCGCGGCCTGCTGGCCGAGCCGGAACGCAGCAATGGCGGTCACCGCCTGTACGGCGAGGACGCGGTGACCGCGCTGCGGGTGATCAAGGCCGCCCGGCGGCTAGGGTTCACGCTGGAGGAGGTCGCTGAACTCCTGGAGGCCGGCTGCCACCGGCACAGCCGCCCCGTCGCGGGCCTCCAGGAGCGGGCCGCGGCCAAGCTCGCCGAGGTCGACGCGAAGATCGCCGACCTGACCACTATCCGCACCGCCCTGGCCGCCGCCATGGAGGCGGGCTGCGACGACCTGACCGTCTGCGCCGCCAGCGACTGCTGCCCCATCCCCTTCACCGACCTCGCCGAGGAGAACCGCCATGCCGAACCCTGCTGCTGACCCCCGTCCCCAGCGCGCCCCGAAGGCGCTCGGGGGCCTGGCCGCGCTGGCCTGCGTGGCGTGCTGCGCGCTGCCCGTCCTGATCACGGCGGGAGTCGTCGGCGCCGGTGCGGGGGCGGTGGTGGGCTGGCTGCCCGCCCTCGCCGTCGTCCTGGCCGCGGCTGCCGCCGGAACCTGGTGGCTGGGCCAGCGCCGCCGCTCCTGCTCCTGCGCACCGAAGACCGCAGGTGAGGGTGGGTGCGGCTGCAAGGCGTCCGGTGACCCGCTGAAGATCACGGGCACGGGCCGCCGGTAGGGTCAGCCGGTATGGCCGTCGCGCGTTCCGTTGCCCTGTTCGTCGTCGCCGCCCTCTTCGAGATCGGCGGCGCCTGGCTGGTCTGGCAGGGCATCCGCGAGCACAAGGGCTGGATCTGGATCGGCGCCGGCGTCATCGCCCTCGGCCTCTACGGCGTCGTGGCGACCTTCCAGTCCGACGACAACTTCGGCCGCATCCTCGCCGCGTATGGCGGGATCTTCGTGGCCGGGTCGATCGCCTGGGGCATGGTCGCCGACGGCTACCGGCCCGACCGCTTCGACGTCATCGGCGCCCTGGTCTGCCTCGTGGGCATGGCCGTGATCATGTACGCGCCCCGCAGTCACTGACCTCACTGGGCGGCGGGCTGGTCAGTGGTCGCCGGAGAAGATCTCCCGGACCTCACGCAGGGCGGAGTAACCCAGCACGTACCCGGCAAGCGGGTCGGCCCACCACAGGCCGGCGAGAGAGTTCAGGAGCAGTCGGCGATCCTGGGTGAGAACTGGTAGCCGCAGATCGCGAACAGGCCAAAGACAATGTCGGAGTACGACCCGGTGTCCGTGATGACGGCCTCCGGCTTCGGCCCACCGTCGCGGGCGTGGATGGCGTCCAGGATGAACAGCGAGTCGCGCAACGTGCCCGGCACGACCACCCCGCCCAGCCCCATCATCTGGTCGTTTACCACGTTCAGCAGGTGGCGCCCTGAGGCGTACGGAAAGGCCAGCCGGCCTGGCCAGGGCCTGCGCCCGCTGCGCGACCCGGACGCGCCCGGACTGGACGAGTACGACGACGGCGAGGAGTGAGCACGAGGGGGCTGCTCCGGTCCCGGGGATGCCGGCGGTGACGAGGGCGGGCCCCTGGGTGATCGACTTGCCTCTACCACATTCAGTCACGGCACCTCCCAGTCGCAGAAGAATGCCCCTCGATCGCAGTATAAAGAGGGAAAAGTTCACTCAGAATCACAGACGGCCTGAAGTATGTGGGGTGTGAACAGCTCTAGTGGTGCTGCGCGGCTCGAATTCCCGGTCCTGCTGGCCGGGGTGCCTGTTCCTGGCGAAAGCTGGGTGCACTGGCCCGCCAGTAGCGCGACGCTGTACGACACCTATGAGGTCCTCGCGCTCAAGGCACGCCTGGACCACGCGCGGGAAAAGCCCGAGGATCACACGGATCCCCGGCTGGCCGGGCGGGTAGCACGCTCCACGGGTGATCAGGCTCTGACCGCGCTCTCCTGCGCACGCCAGGCTCAACCGGTCTGGGCGCGCGTCCCCCTCGACCGGCGGCTGGACTTCGTCCGCGCGTTCCACCGCCTCCTACGCGAACAGGCCGAACAATTCGTGTCGGTCCTGATCGCGGAAGGCAACCCGGTGCGCGTGGCGCAGTGGGCTCTGTCCGCCGCGCTGAACATCACCCACCCCGACACAGTCGAGCACGCACGCGAACTCATGGTGTGGGAGGACCGGCGGGAAGGCCGGCTGGTACGGCTGGTGCGCAAACCCGACGGAGTGGTGTGCCTTGACCCGGCCCGCAACGCCCCGATGCTCACCGCCGTGGCCGGGATCCTCACCCTCGCGGCCGGCAACGCCCTGGTAGTCAACGCTCCGCCCACGGTCCCGCTGAGCACCGCGTTCCTCTTCCACGAACTCGTCGCCCCCCTCCTGACACAGCACGCTGCGCCGCCCGGCACGCTGAGCGTTCTCTGTGCGCCGGCACGCCCGATGCTGCGCACCTGGCTCGCCTCGCCCCACTGCGACGACATCTTCTTCTTCGGCGGTGCCAGCCAAGGAGCGGAACTGACCCGGTCGTGCCTGGAAGCGGGCAAGAAACCGATCATGGAGCTGGCCGGGAACGACGCCCTGATGGTGTGGCGGGACGCCGACCTCGACCAAGCGGTCGAAGCGGCCATGGAGCGCTACCTCGGCTCGGGCCAGCTGTGTTTCGCACCCAAATTCGCCCTGCTCCACCCCTCCATTGCCGAGGAGTTCACCGAACGGCTGCACCGCCGGGTGGCCGCGTTGCGCGTGGGCCCGCCCGAGAACCCCGAAATCGTACTCACTCCCGTCATCAAACGTTCCCAGTTCAAAGAGGTCCTCCAAGATGCCGTCGACAAGGGAGCCGAACTCCTCTGCGGAGGCGCCCTGGTCGACGTACACGGCCAGCCCTCTCTCAGAGGTCCCTTCCTCACCCCGGCCCTGGTCCGAGTCCGCGGGCTGGGGCCCGCAGCCACCATGCAGGCAGTGACAGAGGAAACATTCTTCCCCCTGATGTGCGTCGTAGTGGCCGACAGCCCCGTCTCCGCCGGTGACGACGCGCTGCTGGACTCCATGCTCGCCTTCGTCAACGCCAACCGGTACGGACTGCGCAACTCGCTCTGGGCACGCGACGCGCATGTCATCGACCGCTTCGCCGACGAGGTCAGCAACGGCGGCGTACTGAAGGTCAACGACAGCCACATCGGCACCCTGCCCGTCCTACCCGTCATCGGCGGCACAGGACTCTCTGGCGGAGTCTTCGGCGAGGCCAACATCCCCTTCCTGCGCACCACCCGACTGCAGGGCATCAGCATCGGCTCACACATCGCTGCGCCTTTCGACCATCTCGCCGCTGCCGGTTTCCAGTCGGCACACGCAACTAACCGCCCCGCTCCCATGGATTTGCCGGAACAGTCCGGCATCACGCGAAAGGCCAACCTATGACCCCGCTTTCGGGCACTCCCCTGCTGCACCGCAAGATCGACCTCTGCTTCCGGCACTTCGACACGGACGACAGCGGCTCCATCGACCGCGAAGACCTCCTGACCCTCGGCGCGCAACTGCTCTCGCGGTTCGGTGAGCCGGCGACCTCGCCGAAGGGCACGGCCCTGATGGACGGGATGTCCCGTTTCTGGGAGGCCCTCGTCCGCGTTGCCGACCAGGACGGCGACGGGCGCCTCTCGCCCGAGGAGTACCGCGCCTGCATGACGGGTGCCTTCGTCGACTCGCCCGAGGGCTTCGACACCTCCTTCCGCCCGCTGGCCGACGCGGTGTGCGCACTGCTGGACACCGACGGGGATGGCGAGGTGGACGAGAAGGAGTTCGCAGCCTGGCAGGAAGTGTTCCGGACCGCCCCGGAAGACAGGGCCGCTGCCTTCCAGAAGCTGGACATCGACAGCAACGGCAAACTGAGCGTCGACGAGCTACTCGCCGCCATCCGCCAGTACTACGTGAGCCCCGACGCGGACGCGGCCGGAAATTGGCTCTACGGCTCAGTGGCCTAATCCAGGACCGAGGGCCGGCTCCGCGGGATGCCGCCGGTCCTCGAACCCCGCAGCCTTTTCGGGCGCCGACGTCGCCTGACTCCGCCCGCGCAACTGCCGACGCCCGGCCGGGCAACAGATTCCGGCCGGGCGTCGGCTTTCGTTGCGATGTTCCTCAGCCCCCGTGAGGCCCGTGGGTTCAGGGGAACTGAAGGCTTGTCGGCGGGAACCCGAGGGTCCGGTGTCCTGATTCCCGGGTGTAGCCCCTTGGGTTTGTGTGAACCCGCGTGTGTGATCTCGCTGATGTGGGGGTGTTCGTGTCGTTACTCGGTTCACGCTTCATCGCGGTGGGTGAGGTGGCCGTCGGTGAGTCGCCAGTAGTGCTGGTGATCGGTCAGCTGCCAGGTCTCGTCGGCGGCGATGGCCTGCGTGATCCATTCGTGGAGTTGCGGGAGGGCATGCGCCCGTAGAACAGCGCGGGTGGCAGCACGTTCAGTGGCATCGACCGGGTGGACGTCTATGCGGAAGCCGACCATGTCCGGGTGAATGCCGAGGCCGTAGTTGCTGGGGTTCGGAGCGACCCATGCAGCTCCCAGGACGATGGTTCCACTGTCGTGCCCGGTGAGGAACCCCAGGTCCGTGACGCGGGTCATGTAAGGGCCGAGGCACTCGTTGATGTCGGTGGTGGTCAGGGGCCAGGCACGGTGCCGGGGCAGTCTTCGATTTCGTGCGGACATGGCAGGCAGAATGGCAGAAGGTCACTGTGGGCCCCCAGAGGCGTTCTGTTCGGCAGCCGTTTCCAGGAGCTGGCGGGCGGAGTCCGCGTAGCGCATCGCCGTCTTCTCGTCGAGCCCGAACACCTCGGCGAGGTGGAGCGGATCGGGCCCGTGGGTCAGGGCTTCTTCGAGTTGCCGGTCGACGCGGAGCCGCTCCAGCGTCGCATCCTGCCCGCGCATCGCGGCGCTGATCCGGTGGTTGCTGGCGCGGCTGGTCTTGGTGGCGGTCTGGTTGTTGATCAGCAAGTGAAGATTCGCGGTGTTCGGCCACCGGACCCTGCTGAGGCTCGCGCGAGAACGAACCCGGACAGCACGTCGGTCTCGAACCGCTCCAGCTCCTCCGCCGACGCGGACGCCCAGTGCTCACGCAGGTCCCGTACGACCGCCAACGCAGCCAACCCGAGCCTCCTCGCCTTCAGTCCGACTGCGGATCAGTCGGACTGAAGGCGAGGAGGCTTCAAGAATCCCGAAGTTACGTCACAAGCCCGCAGAGCACCCGAAGGAGAAAGAACCCCCTGGTCACGGCGTTGGGGACTCAGCCGGGCTCAGGGGAACTCACGGGATGTCGCACACTTCGGTGTCCAACGACGGTTGCTGCGGTCCGAGTTGGACCGCGCAGGGAAACAGGTCTCGACGAGATGCTCCGCTGTTTCCCAGCAGCCGCAGTCAAGTGCCCAGGATCCCGCGTGCTGTCACTGTGTCACCGAATACCGCCGGTGCGCATAACCCGAGCCGTTGACATTCTCCGCACCAGGACGGTGAGTTCACCCGTCTGAGGAATGCCGTTCACCCCAAAGGGTGAATCTCAAGTGCTCGACGGTTCGACCTTACGAGCCGACCAGACAGGAGAGACAGTGGCAGCACAGAGAAGTACGGCGCTGAGCAGATCGTCCCGGAAGCCACTCCGCAGGGGCATCGGTCTCGCCGTAGCCACAGCGATAGTGACCGCGGTGGCCTCGACCAGTGCCGCCCATGCGACGGGTCAGGGGCATGGCGTGACCGTGACCGACAAGGCGCCCACGTCGGTCAACTGGACCGAGTCGGCCTACCGCGGCTCGGTCGAGGTCGTCCGCGGGGCCGACGACACCCCTGACGTGCTCAACGGAGTCGTGTTCAACGACCGCAACCGCAACTCGAAGCGGGATGCCGACGAGCCCGGTATCGAGGGCGTCGTCGTCTCCAATGGGCGCGACGTCGTCATGACCGGCGACGACGGTCGCTACGCGTTGCCCGCCTACGACAACATGGTCGTATTCGTCACGCAGCCCCGCGGGTACCAGGTTCCGGTCGACGAGAACAACTTCGCGCAGTTCTCCTACATTCATCTGCCCGAGGGATCGCCGCAGATGAAGTACCAGGGAATCCCCCCCACGGGCGATCTCCCGGAATCTGTCAACTTCCCGCTCACCAAGAGCCGGCTCACCCAGTCGCCGTGGCAGCAGTGCATTATCGGCGGTGACCCGCAGCCGCTGAATTCCGAGCAGGCCGGATACGCCCAGCTGGGTGCCTTCGCCGACCTGCAGAAGCGCACGGGATACGCGGGCTGTGGCGCCCTGTTCATGGGGGATGAAGCCAGCGACGACCTCTCCGTCTACGAAGATGTTCGTGAGCTCGTGGGCATGATCAACGGCCCCGCTCGTTTCCTGCCGGGAAATCACGACATCAATCTCGATGCGCCCAGCAATGGCCATGCCTTTGACACCTACCGTGCGACCTTCGGGCCCGAGTACTACTCGTACGACGTCGGCAAGGCACACTTCATCGCTCTCAACAACATCCGCTACAACACGGCTACGCACAAGGTCGCCTACGGCATCAGCGATCAGCAACTGGAGTGGCTGCGACGGGACATCGCGCAGGTACCCGAGGACAGTTTCATCGTTGTCGCAGCACACAGC
The DNA here is from genome assembly GCF_039536205.1 of Streptomyces sannanensis. Classification (GTDB taxonomy): domain Bacteria; phylum Actinomycetota; class Actinomycetes; order Streptomycetales; family Streptomycetaceae; genus Streptomyces; species Streptomyces sannanensis. The sequence goes on from NZ_BAAAYL010000001.1 coordinate 1,570,634, forward strand.
CCCCTGCTCGACTTCCTGTGGCACACCTCGGCTCCGCAGCAGAACCTCAAGGGCATCTATCAGGCACTGGAGGGCCGGAAGGTCGTCGCGCTGGGGGGTCACACCCACGTCTCGGAGAATCTTCGCGCCGGCGACAAGATGCCCGGTTGGGTCAACAAGATCGGCAACAAGGGGCTCCCGTTCACACACCTGACCGTCCCGGCCATTGCGGGACAGTGGTTCAAGGGTGAACTGCTGCCCGGTGGCTACCCGACGGCGATGCAGCAGGACGGCACACCGCCCGGTGTCATGACGCTCGACATCAAGAACACTGACGTGTACGAGCGGTTCACCCCGGTCGGCGGAGACGACTCGGACCAGATGGCGCTCGGACTGAACACTCCGCGCTACCGCACCTGGTACGACCAGTACAAGGACAATCGTGTCGGCGCGCCGCAGCTCGACAAGCCCCTCGTCCTGTCGCGGGACGAGCTCGGCGATTCCTGGTTGACCACGAACTACTGGATGGGCTCCACGGGGTCCACCGTCGAGGTCTCCCTCGACGGGGCCGCGCCCGTCGAGGCTGTCCGCACCCAGCAACTGCAGGGTGAGAAGCGTTTCACCGGAGCGGCGTACTCAGACCCGGCGGCGGTCCTGACGCAGCTGTCCCACGGTGTGCGGCTGCTGGCCGACAGCACCATGCACCTGTGGCGTTATGACCTGCCGTCCGACCTCGCGGTAGGGACCCACACGGCTACGGTCACAGCGACCGACGTCTACGGACGTCAGTTCGTGGAGACGTTGACCTTCGAGGTCACCGAGTAACTCGTGCTGTGAAGCCTGCTTGATCGCCTGTGACGGACCTCGGAGTCCTGGGACCCCCGTTCCGGAAGGACGATGTCCGTCACCAAGGGAGGAGCATGCCGCAGAGCCCTGACCGAGGCGGAACGCGCCGGTGCGCTTGCTAACGGCTGCCGCTCACCGGCTTAGGCATACCCCCACGACCCGTAGGGCCGCGGCCGCCTGGCGGCGCCTCATGGCACACGGCGAGGGCGGGATCCGAAAGCCCCGCCCAACCCGCAAGTGCCCCGGCTCAGGGCCACACCAGACACACTGCTCCCCTCGGTTGGCCGGTCCGGCAGCCGATGGCGAGGCCCCGGACCAGTACGGTCCGGTCACCGGACGTGACGACGACCGGACGGCCGTCCAGCTGCACCGACTGCTCTGCAGCGCGAAACGTCAGTGCCCGATGGCAGGGATGTCCTGACGCGGTACGTGACCATGACACGGCGTAACCGGACCGGGGTGCACAGTGGCATCCCCGGTCCCGTCATCGTCAGACGTCTGCCTGCAGCCAGGGCCAGTCCGCGTTACGCCCGCTCTCCAGCAGGGTGACCATGCGGAAAGCCGCGTCCGTAAGGCCCCCGAACGTGTGGCGGTTACCGAAGCCCGACGGGCCGTGGCCGGCCCGGTAGCCCGCGAGGTTCCAGGTGTAGACCGGGACGTCCGCCGGGATCTGCTGGGTGGGGTTGCCCGCGTAGTGGTACGACGTCTGCTCGTCGGTGACGATCAGCACCCGGTCGTGCCCGCGGTAGTGCCGGCGTACCGCCTCCGTGGTGTTGGTGCCGCCGAGGTTGCCGAAGCGCTCCAGGACCTTCAGCACCGACTCGCCCTTGCTGTACTTCACCTCGGCGCTGCTGGTGCCGAACTGCACCAGGTCCGCGTCGGCCGCGCGCATCGCCACGGCCGCGCCAAAGACGGCAGCCGCGTCGGCACGGTTGAGCTCCGAACGGTCGGACAGCGGAGCCCACATGGAGCCCGAGCGGTCGACCAGGATCAGCGTCCGGCCGGGCAGCGCGGGGACGTTCGCCAGGGAGTGGCCGAGCGCCTTCTCCAGCGGGTACGCCCAGCGCAGCGACGGCGCGTGCTGGTACGCGGCGAGGTAGCGGAAGGGGAACTGGCGGGACTTCGCAACCGCTTCGGGGGCGGAGATCCTGGCCGCCACCTGGGCGGCGACCTCGTCCGAGACACCGGCCTGGTCGAAGTTCCTGAGGTTACGGGTCAGTGCCATCGCGCCCATGGAGGGGATCACCGCCTCCCACGCCGCCGCGTCCATCGGGCCTTGCAGCCAGCCCGCCAGCGCCTCCCAGGTCATACCGGCCTCGGCCAGGCGTTCCGCGCCGCCCGGTCCGGTGACGACGGCCCTGCGCTCCTCGACCGGCAGCGCCATCAGCGCGCGATGGGCGGTGAGGGTGCGGTTCGAGGCGGGCGGCACGGCCGTGTCCGGGTTGTGCCGGCGGTCGAGCGCGTAGCGGAACAGCTCGCCCTGCCACGGCTTGTCCGGGTCGGGCGTGGGGTGCACGAGGTTGAGGACGTCGCCGAAGCGGTAGCCCTTGGAGGCGGTGTCGTACTTCAGCAGCGACTTGCCGTTGTAGAGCCGGCGTACGACGTCGGCGATGCCGCGCTTGACCGGCTTGGGCACGTTGCGCCCGTACATCGAGGTCCAGTACGCGAGCAGTTCGCCTGGCTCGTCGGGGCGGCGCAGCACGGACGCGATGACCGCCCGGTTCGACGGGCCGTCGGTCGCGGAGGCGTCGAGGCGGGCCTTGACGTACTCGGCGGCGCCGACGAGCGAGGCGGTGCGCATGTTGGCGTCGCCGCGCAGCCAGCCGAGGAGGCCGGCGGTCCACTCGGAGTCCTCGACGGCGAGCTTGCGCACGAGCGTGGCGAAGCGGTCGTCGCGGTCGGAGCCGGACTCGTAGAAGGTCTGCTGCGTCACGAAGTTGGCGACGGCGAGCAGGAAGAGTTCGGAGCGGGCGTCACGGAGGTGCCCCTGTCCGCCCTGGTGCGTACGGGTCGTGCGCCCGGTCGTCGCCACGGGCGAGGTAGGCCGGCCCTTGGCCGCCTTGGTGTTGAAGCGTGCCATGTGTGAGTTCCCCCGAAATCCAGGGGGAAGCACGGCAGAGGAGAGCGCCCGAGATCGGAAGTCGGTGACGGTACAGGGACAGCTGCTCTACGCGCTTGAGCTACCGGCCGGAGCCGGGCGGGACTCGAACCCGCAACCCGCTGTTCAAGAAGTAACCGTTGCCTGCGCACCGGGCGCCCCCGAAGCCGCGCCTCCCGAGATCAAGTCCGGCAGCGGCGTGATCTTTGACAGAGAAGGAGCCGCGGCCGTCGCACCGGGAGGTGCGTAAAGCAAGGTGTCCAGAGATCGAAGTCGGCTGAACCACATGGTGCTCTGACCATCTGAGCTACACCGGTCCGAAACCGGTGACGGGACTCGAACCCGCGACCGCCCGATTATGAGTCGAAGTAGGTCCTGCCTTCGCACCTGGACATGGATGACTCTAGGCGGGCGGTCGTTCGGACGCCATGCAATTATTCGGGCAGCGCTGCTGTGGGCAGCGCGGCCCCGGTCAGCGCGGCTGGCGTCGCCACGGACCCGTGATCGCGAGCATGATGCCCGGGGTCTGGATGTTGGCGAACAGCGTGTCCCCGTCCGGGGAGAAGGTCACGCCGGTGAACTCGCTGTCGTTCAGCTCGTTGCGCGCGATCGGGTACGTGCGGCCGCGCTCCGTGGCGCCGAAGAGGTGCTGGGCTCCGTTTCCGTCCTCCGCGAGGATCAGGCCGCCGTAGGGCGAGACGGTGATGTTGTCGGGGCCGTCGAAGCCGGTGTCGTCGGTGTTCACGCCCAGCTGCACCTTCAGGGTGATGGTGCGGCGCTTGGGGTCGTAGAACCAGACCTGGCCGTCGTGCGGCGTGCCGGGGCTCTCCGCACGGGCGAACGACGACACGAAGTAGAAGCCGCCGTCGCCCCACCACATGCCCTCGAGCTTGCGGGCGCGGGTGACCTCGCCGTCCGCGAACTGCTTGCGCACCGAGACGGTCTGCGCGTCGCGGTCCGGTACGTCGACCCAGTCGACACCGTAGACCGTGCCGATCTTCGTGGCGCGCGAGAGGTCGTCGACGAAGAGGCCGGCCGAGTCGAAGCACTTGAACGCCTGAAGAACGCCCGCGTCGGCGGCGAGGGTACGCAGCTTTCCGCGCCCGTGCTCGAAGCCCTTCGGCGGAACCCAGCGGTAGAGCAGGCCGTTCGGGCCGGCGGCGTCCTCAGTCAGGTACACATCGCCGCGCTTGGGGTCGACGACGACGGCCTCGTGGGCGTAGCGGCCGAAGGCCTTGATGGGCTGGGGGTCCAGGTTGGCGCGTACGTCGTAGGGGTCGACCTCGAAGATGTAGCCGTGGTCCTTGGTCATGCCGTTCTGGCCGGCCCGGTTCTCGGTCTCCTCGCCGGTCAGCCAGGTGCCCCAGGGGGTGCTGCCGCCCGCGCAGTTGGTCGAGGTGCCGGCGATGCCGACCCACTCGGCGACCTCGCCGTGCTTGTGGACCTCGACGACCGTGCAGCCGCCGGGCGCGGCCGGGTCGTAGACCAGGCCCTCGGCGAGCGGCACGGGGTACTTCACCTTCGACCGCGGGCCCCCCAGCTCGTGGTTGTTGACGAGCAGGACCGCCCCGCGGCGGCCTTCGAAGGCGGCGGTGCCGTCGTGGTTGGAGGGGGTGGTCTCGCCGGACTCCAGCGTGGTGACACCGCTGTGCGTGATGACGCGGTACGAGAAGCCCTCGGGCAGGGCGAGGATGCCGGCAGCGTCGGGGAGGAGCGGCCCGTAGCCGAGCTCACGGCCCTTGCCGGACGCGGCCTCGACGGCCTCGGCGGGCTCGTCGGCGGCGAGGGCGCCCGGCGCGGTGGCAAGCGCGCCGACGGCCCCGGTGAGGGCGATGCCCGCGCCGGTGAGCGCGGACTGCCTGGTGAAGTCCCTGCGGGTGAGCGACATCGTGTTCTCCTGGTGGTGCCTATGGAGTGAGCTGGCGCCGCCACGCTGCCGCGCGGGTGTGAACGGATTCTGAACGCCACGGAATTAAGCGGGGTCCACTCGCGTGAACCTGCGCCGGCACTCCCCGTGTGACGGCCGCTCAGGGCGGCCCGCTCCTGCGTGGGCGACCGCACGGAGCCCGTCCGGCACGCGGAAGGGCGCAGACTCTCCGGCAGGTCGGCAACCCGGCCCTCCGGCACGCGGGAGGGCTAAGACTCCCCGTACGGCGACAAACCCGGCCCGTCCGGCGCCCGGGAGGGCGCAGACTCTCCGTAGGACGGCAACCCGGCCCTCCGGCACGCGGAAGGGCTAAGACTCCGCGTACTGCGACAAACCCAACCCGTCCTGGGGTCACCTCTGGGGGCACCCCCAGCGGCAGCTGGGGGAGGTAGCCGGGGAAGCTTGAGGACGGACGCACCGGCCCGCCCCCGACGTGGGCGGCCGCACCGGGCCACCGCGGCATGCGGGAGAACGCAGAGTCGCGGCAGGCGTCCACACCCTGTCGCAGAGTCATACGCGTGAGCGGGCCTTGAAAGCAGCCCTGCGGGCGTCCTTGGCCGTCTCCCGGTGCGGGTGGATCCGGCCCATCGCCTCCAGGACGTCCGCCGTGGCGGGGTGGTCGACACGCCATGCCGTGGCGAGGAAGCCGTTGTGCCGGCCGGTGAGACCTTCCACCAGGCCCTGCAGCTCGGCCAGGTCGCCCTGCGCGGCGAGCTGGGCCGCGATGGTGTCGATGGCCAGCCAGAACACCATCGGCTCGGGCGGCGGGGGTACGTCCGTCGCGCCTCGTTCGGCGAGCCAGACCCGGGCCAGGCCGCCGAGTTCGGAATCGTCGAGCACCGCGCGTACCGCGGGCTCGGCGGCGGTGCCGACGGCGCTGAGGGTCTGATGGCAGTGGAGCCGGCGCAGCGGAGCGAGGGGGTCGGCGCCCCGTGCGGCGGCCAGCAAATCGGCGGCGGCCTCCCCCGGTTCACGCCCGGCGAGCCATTGCACGGTCTCGGCGCGGGCCGCATGGTCGGGGTAGTGGGCGATGCCGTCGAGCAGCGCGTCGGCGCCCTTGCCGACGAGGTCGCCGACCGCGGGGGCGCCGAAGCCGGCCTCCAGGAGGCGGGCGCGCACTCCGTACAGCCCGAGCGGGGTGAGCCGGACCATGCCGTACCGGGAGACCTCTTCCTCGGCCGACGCCGCCGTGTCCTCGTCCTCCTCGGCCATCAGCGCGTCGTCCACGGGGTGGTAGGCGACGAGTCCGGTCGGCTCCAGCAGCCTGAACTGCGCGTCGAGCCGCATCATCGCGTCCGACACCTGCTGCAGGATGTCGTCGGTGGGCCGACCCATGCCGTCGGGGACGATCACGGACGCGGCGAGAGCGGGCAGCGGCACCGGGCCGTCGCCCGCCGCGCCTTCGGTCACGGTCAGCAGATACAGCTTGCCGAGTACGTGCTCCAGGAACTCGGCCTCTTCCCGAGGGCCGATCCCGGCGAACACCGTTTCCAGGGCATCGCGCCAGATGCCGAGGACGTCGCGCGGGGAGCCCCGGGTGAGCAGGGCGAGGTTCTCGCCGGTGGAGGCCACGGATCCGTCACCGGTCTCGACGAGGCCCGTGCCGACGGCGGCACGCCAGGCCGCGCCTGCCAGGTCGCCGAGACCCGACTCCGCGACCTCTGCCGGGAGTTCGCCGTCGCCGGCTTGGACACCCGGTCCGGCCCAGCGGGCCAGCCGCACGGCCCCGGCGAGGAGCGGGGCGCCGAGCGCATGCCGCGCGAGCTCCGCGTCGGACTGCAGTCGCACCGGCGGCAGGGTGGGACGGTCTCCTGGCATCGACTCGCTCTCCTCGGAAGGTATGGCTCAACCGCCCCAGCCTAGACGCAATTTGCGAGGTTTCTCCGGCAGATCACTCCGTACGAGCGGGCGTCGCGGGCGCCCTCCTCGGGGTCCGGCCCGCGATTGCGGCGACGGAGGGACGCCGCGCCGCGGGTTCATCGGTCCCATCGCGTCCGGTTCATGCGGATGCCGGTCGCCGTACACCCCGTATCCCTTGACAACTTCCCCGCCCGCACAAGAGATTGACGCGCGTAGAACCGTTCCGTCACTCCGTCCTCGTCCCCTTCCGGAGTCACCGCATGCCAGCTGTCTCGTCCTCCTCCCTGCCCGGCAAGACCAGGAGCACCGCGGTCGCCACCCTCGTGGCCACCGCGCTGGCCGCCGGTCTGCTCGCCGGGGCGTCCGGCGCCTCCGCCGCCGAGCTGCGTATCCACGACATCCAGGGCAGTACCCGGATATCCCCGCTCGTGGGTCAGCGGGTCACCGATGTCTCCGGCATCGTCACGGGTGTACGCACCTACGGCTCGTCCAGGGGCTTCTGGATCCAGGCCCCGGACTCCGAGACCGACGCCGACCCGGCCACCAGCGAGGGCGTGTTCGTCTTCACGAGCAGCACCCCGACCGTGGCCGTCGGCGACGCGGTCAAGGTCTCCGGTACGGTCACCGAGTTCGTCCCCGGCGGTACGAGCTCCGGCAACCAGTCGCTCACCGAGATTTCCCGGCCCACCGTGACGGTGGTGTCCTCCGGCAACGCCCTCCCCGCACCGGCCGTCCTCGACGCCGGGTCGGTGCCCTCCGCGTACGCCCCGGACGGTGACCCGGCGGTGGGCGGTTCCATCAACGGGCTCGCTCTGCGGCCCGAGGAGTACGCCCTGGACCGCTACGAGTCCCTGGAGGGCATGAATGTCCGCGTCGACGACGCGCGCGTGGTCGGCGCCACCGACCCCTTCTCGGAGCTGTGGGTCACGGTGAAGCCGCGCGAGCACGCCAACCGGCGCGGCGGCACGGTCTACGGGTCGTACGACTCCCAGAACACGGGCCGGATCCAGATCCAGCAGCTGACGCCGATCTCCCAGCAGCCCTTCCCCCGGGCGAACGTCGGTGACCTGCTGTCCGGGACGACGGAAGGCCCGCTGGACTTCAACCAGTTCGGCGGCTACACGCTCACCGCCCGCACCGTCGGCACGGTCGTCGACGGCGGGCTCGAGCGCGAGGTGGCGCGCGGAAAGCACCGCGGCGAGCTCGCGATCGCCACGTACAACGTGGAGAACCTCGACCCGACGGACCCGCAGACGAAGTTCGACGCGCTGGCGGCCGCCGTCGTGGAGAACCTCTCCTCGCCCGACATCGTCGCCCTGGAGGAGATCCAGGACAACAACGGCGCGAAGAACGACGGCACGGTCGCGGCCGGCGAGACGCTGCGCAGGTTCACGGCGGCGATCGCCGCGGCCGGCGGACCGGCCTACGAGTGGCGGTCCATCGACCCGCAGAACAACAAGGACGGCGGCGAGCCCGGCGGCAACATCCGCCAGGTGTTCCTCTTCAACCCCGAGCGGGTGTCCTTCACCGACCGGGCCGGCGGCAACGCCACGACCGCGACCGGAGTCACCGGCGAGCAGGGCCGGGCGGCCCTCACCTTCTCGCCCGGCCGGGTCGACCCGGCGAACGCGGCCTGGGAGAACAGCCGCAAGCCGCTGGCCGGCGAGTTCGTCTTCCGCGGCCGGACGGTCTTCGTCATCGCCAACCACTTCGGCTCGAAGGGCGGCGACGAGGGCCTGACCTCGCACCACCAGCCGCCGGTGCGGTCGTCGGAGACCAAGCGGGTGCGGCAGGCGCGTTCGGTGAACACCTTCGTGAAGAGCATCCTCGACACCCAGGCGGACGCGAAGGTCGTGGTGCTCGGCGACATCAACGACTTCGAGTTCTCGGCGACGACGGAGGCCCTCACCGAGGGCGGCGTGCTCTACCCGGCGGTGAAGTCCCTGCCGCCGAAGGAGCGTTACTCGTACGTCTTCCAGGGCAACAGCCAGGTGCTCGACCAGATCCTGACCAGCCCGTCGATCGAGGACTTCTCCTACGACAGCGTGCACATCAACGCGGAGTTCGCGGACCAGAACAGCGACCACGACCCGCAACTGCTGCGCTTCCGCCCGTAGTACGGTCCGGCGGGCGGCGGTGGAGCACGCCTCACGCCCCGGGGGAATATCCCCGGGCGAAGGCGTGACGTGCGACGCCGCCGCCCGTCATCCGGGGAAAGTTCTGCTTCCGGAGGCCCCTCGCTGCTCCCGTCACGGATCTCCGCGACGAATGTCCGGTACGGCTCGGGCAGGATGATCCCGTGCTCGGCCTCGTAGGCGCGCACCCTCTCCCGGCCCAGCGGCGGTTCGAGAGAATCCGGCTGGAAGGCCGCACGCAGGGCGTCAAGGGCTTCCGGGCGGGCACGTTCGGTGTCCATGCGCACATGGGTACCACCGGCCGCTGACAGTTCAGCGATGCTGACCCTCACCCCCTAGAAACTCTAAGTGGACCTTCACACTTGACCGGCCCGAGACTGCGTGGATGACCACATCGCGCCCCCGCCCCTTCGGCCGCGCCCTCTGCGCGCCGATCACGCCGTTCACCGACTCCGGTGAACTGGACCTGGAGGGCGCCCAGAAGCTCGCCCACCATCTGGTGACCGAGGGCGGCTGCGACGGCCTGGTGCTGAACGGCACCACCGGCGAGTCGCCCACCACCTCCGACGCCGAGAAGGCCGCGCTCGTACGGGCCGTGGTGGAGGCCGTCGGTGACCGGGCCTCGATCGTCGCGGGCGTCGGCACCGCGAACACCATGCACACCGTGGAGCTGGCCCGGGCCGCCGAGGCCGCGGGGGCGGACGGACTTCTGGTCGTCACGCCGTACTACAGCCGCCCCCCGCAGGAGGCCGTCGAGGCGCACTTCCGCACGGTCGCCGACTCGGTCGGCGTACCGCTGATGCTCTACGACATCCCGGGCCGTACCGGCACCCGCATCGAGACCGGCACGATGCTGCGGCTGGCGGAGCACCCGGGCATCGTCGCCGTCAAGGACTGCTCGTACGACCTGCTCGGCAGCAGCAAGGTGATCGCCCGCACGGATCTCGCGTACTACTCGGGATGCGAGGAGCTGAATCTGCCGCTGTACGCGGTGGGCGGCGCCGGGTACGTCAGTACGGTCGCCAATGTGGTCCCGGCCCGGCTGCGCGCGGTCCTGGACGCGTACGACGCGGGCCGGAACGACGAGGCCGCCCGCCTGAACACCCTGACCCTGCCGATCGTCGAGCTGATGATGGCGTCCGGCCTTCCGGGCACGGTCACCGCCAAGGCGCTGCTGAACGCGCTGGGCCTGCCGGCCGGTCCGGTCCGTGAACCGCTGCAGCCCGCCGGTCACAAGGTGACCGGCGGGCTGCTCGCCGCGTACGAGGAGCTGCTCGGCGTCGCTTAGTTGTGGCTGTGCAGGATCTCGTTGAGGCCGCCCCACACCGCGTTGTTGGGGCGGGCCTCGACGGCGCCGGTGGTGGAGTTGCGGCGGAAGAGGATGTTGTCGCCGCCGGACAGCTCCAGCGCCTTCACGATCTGCCCGTCCGGCATGGTGACCCGGGTGCCGGCCGTGAGGTAGAGACCGGCCTCGACGATGCACTCGTCGCCGAGCGCGATGCCGATACCGGACTCGGCGCCCAGCAGGCAGCGCTCGCCGATCGAGATGATCTGCTTGCCGCCGCCGGAGAGCGTGCCCATGGTGGACGCGCCGCCGCCGATGTCGGAGCCGTCGCCGACGACGACACCGGCGGAGATCCGGCCCTCGATCATGGAGGTGCCCAGGGTGCCGGCGTTGAAGTTGACGAAGCCCTCGTGCATGACGGTGGTACCGGCGGCGAGGTGCGCGCCGAGCCGGACCCGGTCGGCGTCGGCGATCCGCACGCCGGCCGGTACGACGTAATCCGTCATCCGCGGGAACTTGTCGACCGAGGTGACCTGGAGGTGCAGGCCCTCGGCGCGGGCGTTGAGCCGCACCTTCTCGATGTCGTCGACGGCGACCGGGCCGAGCGAGGTCCAGGCGACATTGGCGAGCAGGCCGAAGACACCGTCCAGGTTCTGGCCGTGCGGCTTGACCAGGCGATGGCTGAGCAGGTGCAGGCGCAGGTACGCGTCGTGCGCGTCCAGCGGCTTGTCGTCGAGCGAACCGATGACCGTACGGACGGCGACAACCTCGACGCCCCGGCGCGGGTCCGGGCCGATGGCCTTGGCGGCGCCCTCGCCGAGCAGTTCCACGGCACGCTCGGCGGACAGGCGCTCGGTGCCGGCCGGGCCGGGCTCGGCGGAGAGTTCGGGCGCGGGGAACCAGGTGTCCAGGATGGTGCCGTCGGCGGTGAGGGTGGCGAGTCCGGCGGCGACGGCGCCGGTGGTGCGGGTGGAAGTCGTGTCGGTCATGGTTGAACGCTAACCGGCGGTGTGCCGATCGGGCGAACCGGTCTCGGTTCGCGAGCGTGGTCGCACCACCGGCGTCAGTGGGTCGCGCCGCCGAGGTTGAGTACGACCACGCCGGCGATGACCAGGGCGAGGCCGGCCGCCTTGACGACGGTCATGGACTCCCCCATGAACACCACGCCGATGGTGGCGACGACCGCGGTGCCGACGCCCGACCAGATCGCGTACGCGGTGCCGATCGACATCGACTTCAGGGTGAGCGCGAGCAGATAGAAGGAGAGGCCGTAGCCGAGGAGGGTGAGCAGCGAGGGCCACAGCTTGGTGAAGCCCTCGGTGTACTTCAGCGCCGAGGTTGCGGTGATCTCGGAGGCTATGGCGCCGGCCAGCAGAACGTAAGGCATGTGTACGAGCGTACACATCACGTGCTTCAGGGAAGGAGCCGAGTCAGCATCTCCCTCGCGTACTCGGCGTCGTACGAGCCTCCCGTGAGCAGCGCCTGCAGACAGATGCCGTCCATCAGCGCGACCAGGGCGCGCGTGGTGACCGGATCGGTGCGCCGGAGGAGGAACTCCGCCACCCCGTCGGTCCACTCCGCGGCCACGGGCCGCAGTGCGGGCCGTCGCAGCGCCGCGAGATACAGCTCGTACTCCAGCTCCAGCCGGACGCGGTCCCCGGCGAACCACTCCCCCATCAGCCGGGCCAGTTCGGCGGCCAGGTCGGTTTCGGGATCGTCGAGAACGCCGCTGTCGCGGATCTGTGCCAGGAAGCCCTCGTTGGCCTGGCGCAGCGCGGCGACCATCAGGTCGTCGAGGGTCTTGAAGTGGTACGTCGTCGAGCCGAGCGGCACATCCGCCTCGGCCGCGACCGTGCGATGGCTGAGCCCCGTGATCCCGGCGCGCCCCACCACCCGGATGGCGGCGTCGATAATGCGCTGACGGCGTTCGGGGTCGTAGCGGCGGACCATGCGCCCGAACGTACACGGGACACCGGATACCGTGTCCCGCATCATCCACGGGGACGGGGAAACGGAGATGCCGGTGGCGCAGGACATGGGGTGGGGCGGCGGCAGGGCCGGATGGCCGCCGGGACCGGGCGGATGGGTGCCTCAGCCGCCCAAGCCGGGGGTGATTCCCCTGCGGCCGCTGAACGTGGGCGACATCCTGGGCGGGGCCTTCTCGGCCGCCGGGCGTTACTTCAAGCCGCTGTTCGGTGTCGCGGCGATCGCCTTCGGTTCGGCGCTGCTGCTCACGATCGCCGCTGTCGCGGTCGCGTACAGCGCTGTCGAGGACAGCCTCGGCGACTCCTTCCGGAGCATCGACCACGGGCATGCCTCCTCGCAGGACGTCATCGCCCTGCTGGTCGCCTTCTTCGCGGTGCTGGCCGCCTTCCTGCTGGGGGTCCTGCTGGCCACGGCGCTGATCAGTGCCGCCGTGCCGGTCGTCGTGCAGCAGGCGGTGCTCGGCCGGCCCGCCCCGTTCGGCATGGTCTGGCGGCGGGCGTGGTCCCGGATGCCCACAGTGCTCGGAGTGGTCCTCCTGACCTCGCTGTGCGCCCTGGTGCCGATCGGACTGTTCACAGGAGGCTGGCTGGGCTTCGCTCTCAGCCGCCCGGTGCGGGACGGCGTCGGTGCGCTGCCGCTGTTCGCACTGCTGGGGCTGCTGGCGACCTGGCCGCTGATGATCTGGCTGTATGTGCTCTTCAGCCTGGCCCCCGCGGCTGCGGTCCTCGAGGGCCAGGGCGCGATAGGTGCACTGCGCCGCTCGGCCCGGCTGGTCCGCGGCTCCTGGTGGCGGATCTTCGGCATCTGGCTGCTGGGGGCCGTCATCGCCGCGGTGATGGGCTACTTCATCCAGATACCGTTCACCCTCGCCGGGTTCTTCATCGGCATGCCGGGCCTGCTCGGCATGGGATCCGACCCCGGCACCGCGGAGATCCTCGCCTCCCTCTCCATCTATCTGGTGCTGTACCTGATCGGCCTACTGGTCGCCCAGATGGTGTCGACCGTCCTCCCGCAGCTGGTCAGCAGCCTGCTGTACGTGGACCGCCGTATCCGTACGGAACGTCTGGACGCCGCTCTGGCCGAGGCCGCCGCCCGGCCCTCCCGGTGATGCGGCCCCTGGGCGCGCGATCGGGAGCCGTCCCGCCGGTCAGTCGATGAGCGACTTCTTTCCCCTCGGGGTCGGCGAGGACCCCCACGACGCCTCGTCCCCCTGCCCGGCGTTCACCCGCTGGGCCCCGAGCGCTCGCCGCGTCCACGGCGAAAGCGGCGCACAATCGAGTAGGAGGGACGGGTCGCCCGTCCCTCCTCTCACACCACCGGACATGCGGGCCACGCATCCGGCGGTTCATCAAGCTGATCTCAACCGTTGCCAGGTCGGCTTGAGCATGCGCAGGCCGAGGTCGTCCCAGTGAGAGTTGGGCATCGCCCGCTGAAGGACAGCCGATCCCGCGATCCGCCAGTAACCCTTGCCGCTGCCCGCCCATTCGCGGGCCTTCCACTCGGCGATGCCGAGCTCGCGGAGGTTCCTGAACCGGGCCTTGGGGAGCTTCCATTCCTTCCAGCGGATCTGCCGCATCCTGCGGCGGAACCACTCGTCCAGCTCCCTGAACACCTTCGGGGTGTCCGCTAGCTGGAAGTAGCCCATCCATCCGGTGGTGAAGCGGTTGATCTTCGCGATGCGTTCATCCATCGCGATGCTCCACCGGCGCGAGGTCAACTCCCGCAGCCGGTCCTTCAGGCGCTTGACCGCCTTCGGATCGACCCGGATCCTGACCCCGGCCCGGGTGAAGTAGAAGCCGAACCCCAGCAGCACCGCCGAGCGGGCGTGGCCCACCTTCGACTTCTCCCGGTTGACCATCAGTTTCAGCCGCTGCTCGACCACGGCCGTGACCGAGGCGAGCACCCTTCTGGCGGCTCGTTCGCTCCGCACGAAGACGCGCACGTCGTCGGCGTAGCGCACGAACCGGTGACCGCGCCTGAACAGTTCCCGGTCCAGGTCGTCGAGCATGATGTTCGACAGCACCGGCGACAGCGGGGACCCCTGCGGGGTCCCCTCTTCGCTCGGCATCTTGATGCCGTCCACCATGATCCCGGCTTCCAAATACCTGCGGACCAGTCTCAAGACCCTGCGGTCAGCGACCTTGCGCGCGACCCGCGCCATCAGGACGTCATGCTGGACCCGGTCGAAGAACCGGTCCAGATCAAGGTCCACGACCCACCGGTAGCCGTCCTCGATCGCCCGCCGCGCGACCCGGACCGCCTGATGGGCGGACCGGCCGGGACGGAATCCGAAGGACGACCCCGAGAACTGCGGGTCGAAGATGGGCACGAGTACTTGCGCGATGGCCTGCTGGATCAAGCGGTCCAGCACCCGCGGCACCCCCAGCATCCGCTCGCCGCCACCAGGCTTCGGGATGATCACCTGACGGACCGGCGCCGGCCGGTAGATGCCCGCGTCGAGTTCGGCCCTCACTTCAGGCCAGTGCACTGCGATCCACGGCCGCAACTCAGCCGTAGTCATGCCATCCACTCCGGGTGCACCCCGGTTCACTTCGACGCGGTTGAGCGCCGCGAGCAGGTTCTCCCTGGAGAGCATCCGCTCCCACAGCGAGGACTCCCGCTCCCGGTGAACGTCCTCCATGGAGTGCGCCGACCGGCCACTACGCTCCGCCGGGACACTTCCGGAATGCACCGGTCCCTCCCCGGTCGGCACCGCCGAAGCGGACTTGCCGCGGTCCATGTGACCAGCACGAGCAACCACCACATCACCCGTTCCACTCGATGTTCGGCCCTTCCCAGCCCATCACCAGGCGACGGCCATCCCGGCTGGTACTACGGCCTCTGCTGACTTCTGCCCGGTCAGAGTCGGCCTCCCGGCCCACTCCGTCGGCGCGGCGACACCTCAGCACAACCGACACCCGAACAGATCTCCCCAGGTAAGAACGATCACTGTCCCTGGATCTCCGCCGCGTTTACGCACTGGCCTTCTTGGCAGTGACGGGCTTCGCCTTGCCATGCAGGCTCACCCGACCAGCACGCCTCATACACGGTTCGTGTTCCTCGGTACCCAGGTCTCGCCTCGGGCTTCCTCCAGACCCCACCTCACGGTGACGCCCTTGCCTCCGGCTCGGGGTTAGCACCACCTCTTCCCCCAGGGGACTTTCACCCCCAAGCAATCGCCCATGCTGGGCGCACACAGCGAAGCTCCCGGCCGAACGGCCGGGAGCTTCACCCTGTGGAGCCAGTTGCTCAGACGTTGAAGCCGAGCGCGCGCAGCTGCTCACGGCCATCGTCGGTGATCTTGTCCGGACCCCACGGCGGCATCCAGACCCAGTTGATCCGCAGCTCGTTGACGATGCCGTCGGTCGCCGCCTTGGCCTGGTCCTCGATGACATCGGTCAGCGGGCAGGCCGCGGACGTCAGCGTCATGTCGATGGTGGCGATATTGGAGTCGTCGATGTGGACGCCGTAGATCAGGCCCAGGTTGACGACGTCGATGCCCAGCTCGGGGTCGACGACGTCGTACAGCGCCTCGCGGACTTCCTCTTCCGTCGCCGGCTTGGTCACCGCGGTCTCGGTGTTGTCGGTCATGCCGTCTTCCTCTCGGCGCCGTCACCCAGAGCCTGGGCCGTCGCGTCCTTCCACGCCATCCAGCTCAGGAGAGCGCACTTCACCCGGGCGGGGTACTTGGAGACACCGGCGAACGCCACGGCGTCCTCCAGCACCTCCTCCATCGCGTCGTCGGGCTCGATCTTGCCCTTGGACTGCATCAGCTCCAGGAAGAGTTCCTGGATCTTCTGCGCATCGGCGATCTCCTTGCCGACCAGCAGCTCGTTCAGCACCGAGGCGCTGGCCTGGCTGATGGAGCAGCCCTGGCCCTCGTAACTGATGTCCTCGATCGTGCTGTCGGCGAGCTTCACGCGGAGCGTGATCTCGTCACCGCACGTCGGGTTGACGTGGTGCACCTCGGCGTCGCCGTCCCTCAAGCCCCGGCCATGCGGGTGCTTGTAGTGGTCCAGGATGACGTCCTGGTACATCGAATCCAGCTTCACGGGTCAGTCCTGTCCTCAGCCGAAGAAGTCGCGGACGTGCTCCAGGCCCGCGACCAGGGCATCGACCTCGTCCGGGGTGGAGTACAGGTAGAACGACGCCCGTGTGGTCGCAGGAATTCCGTACCGCAGGCAGACCGGCCGCGCGCAGTGGTGGCCGACCCGCACCGCGATGCCCTGCTCGTCGAGGACCTGGCCCACGTCGTGCGGGTGGATGTCGCCGAGCGTGAAGGAGATCGCGGCGCCCCGGTCCTCGGCCGTGGTCGGGCCGATGATCTTCAGGTCCGGGACCTCCAGCAGCCGCTTCACCGCGTACTCGGTGAGCACGTGCTCATGCTGCTGGATCTTGTCCATGCCGATCGAGGTCAGGTAGTCCACGGCCGCGCCGAGGCCGACGGCCTGGGCGATCGGGGGGGTACCCGCCTCGAACTTGTGCGGAGCCGGAGCGTACGTCGACGAGTGCATCGAGACGGTCTCGATCATCTCGCCGCCGCCCAGGAACGGAGGCAGGTCCTCCAGCAGCTCCTGGCGGCCCCACAGCACGCCGATACCGGTCGGGGCCAGCATCTTGTGGCCGGTGAAGGCCACGAAGTCGGCGCCGAGCGCCTGCACGTCCAGCGCCATGTGCGGGGCGGCCTGCGAGGCGTCGATCACGACGATCGCGCCGACCTCCTGGGCCCGGCGGACGATCTGCTCGACCGGGTTGATCGTGCCCAGGATGTTGGAGACCAGCACGAACGAGACGACCTTGGTCTTCTCGGTGATGATCTCGTCGATGTTGGACAGGTCGAGCCGGCCGTCGTCGGTCAGACCGAACCACTTCAGCTTCGCGCCGGTGCGCTGCGAGAGCAGCTGCCACGGAACGATGTTGGAGTGGTGCTCCATCTCCGTGATGACGATCTCGGTGTCGCGGTCCACCCGGTAGGGCTCATCGGCCCAGCCGAGCATGTTCGCGACGAGGTTGAGCGACTCGGAGGCGTTCTTGGTGAAGATCACCTCGTCGCGGCTGGGCGCGTTGACGAACGCGGCGACCTTGTCGCGCGCGCCCTCGTACAGCGCCGTGGCCTCCTCGGCGAGCACGTGCACACCGCGGTGGACGTTGGCGTTGTAGCGCTCGTAGTAGTCGCTGAGCGCGTCCAGTACCTGGCGCGGCTTCTGCGAAGTCGCCGCGTTGTCCAGGTAAACGATCTTCTTCCCGTCGTGGACCAGACGATCCAGGATGGGGAAGTCCTTGCGGATCGCCTCGGTGTCGAGAAGGCCAGGCAGTGTCGTCACGCGGTTGCGCCACCCTTCACATACGCCTCGTAGCCCTCTTCCTCCAGCTTGTCGGCGAGCTCGGCACCGCCGGACTCGGCGATCCGGCCGTTCGCGAAGACGTGCACGAAGTCGGGCTTGATGTAGCGCAGAATGCGCGTGTAGTGCGTGATCAGCAGGGTGCCGACCTCGCCGGTCTCGCGGACGCGGTTGACGCCCTCGGAGACGATGCGAAGCGCGTCGACGTCGAGGCCGGAGTCGGTCTCGTCGAGGATCGCGATCTTCGGCTTGAGCAGCTCGAGCTGAAGGATCTCGTGGCGCTTCTTCTCACCGCCGGAGAAGCCCTCGTTGACATTGCGCTCGGCGAAGGCGGGGTCCATCTGGAGACGCTCCATGGCCTCCTTGACCTCCTTCACCCAGGTGCGCAGCTTCGGGGCCTCGCCCCGGATGGCGGCGGCGGAGGTGCGCAGGAAGTTGGAGACCGAGACACCCGGGACCTCGACCGGGTACTGCATGGCCAGGAAGACACCGGCACGGGCGCGCTCGTCGACGGACATCTCGAGGACGTTCTCGCCGTCGAGATGCACGGAGCCGCTGGTGATCGTGTACTTCGGGTGACCCGCGAGCGAGTACGCCAGGGTCGACTTGCCGGAGCCGTTGGGGCCCATGATGGCGTGGGTCTCGCCCTGCTTCACGGTCAGGTCGACGCCCTTGAGGATCTCCCGGGGGCCGTTCTCGGCCTCGACGGAGACGTGCAGGTCGCAGATTTCAAGCGTTGCCATGGGTGACTCAGGACTCCTGGGTGACGGAGACGAGCACATCGTCCCCTTCGATCTTGACGGGGTATACGGGGACGGGGCGCGTCGCGGGAAGGCCGGACGGCTTGCCGGTACGGAGGTCGAAGCTGGAGCCGTGCAACCAGCACTCGATCTGGCAGTCCTCCACCTCGCCCTCGGAGAGGGAGACGTTCGCGTGCGAGCAGATGTCGTAAATCGCGAACACCTCGCCCTCGGTGCGGACGACGGAGACCGGCGTGCCGTCGAGTTCCACCCGCTTGGGGGTGTCCTCCTCCAGCTCGCTCAGGGCGCAGACACGGACGAAGCTCATGCGACCGACGCCTCCAGCTCTTCCTCGATCCTGGCGATGAGGCGCTCCTGGACGTCGGCGACGCCGATCTGCTGGACCAGCTCGGCGAAGAAGCCGCGCACGACCAGTCGGCGGGCCTCCTTCTCCGGGATGCCGCGGGCCATCAGGTAGAAGAGCTGCTCGTCGTCGAAGCGGCCGGTGGCCGAGGCGTGGCCGGCGCCGACGATCTCACCCGTCTCGATCTCCAGGTTCGGCACGGAGTCGACCCGGGCGCCGTCCGTCAGGACCAGGTTGCGGTTGAGCTCGTAGGTGTCCGTGCCCTCGGCCGCGGCCTCGATGAGGACGTCACCGATCCACACGGCGTGCGCGTCATGGCCCTGCAGTGCGCCCTTGTAGGCGACGTTGGAGCGGCAGTGCGGGGTGTTGTGGGTGACCAGCAGGCGGTGCTCCTGGTGCTGGCCGGCGTCGGTGAAGTACAGACCGAACAGCTCGGCCTCGCCGCCGGTGCCCGCGTACTCCACGCGAGGGTGAAGGCGGACCACGTCACCGCCGAAGGTGACCACGATCGACTTGAAGGAGGCGTCCCGGCCGACCAGCGCGTTGTGCTGGGCCACATGGACGGACTTCTCGTCCCAGTCCTGGACGGAGACGACGGTGAGCTTGGCGCCGTCGCCGAGGACGTAGTCGACATTGGCGGCGAGCACCGCGTCACCGGTGTGGTCGATGACCACGACGGCCTCGGCGAAAGCGCCGAGCTCGATCAGCTGGTGGCCGAAGGCGGTGCCGCCCTCGCCGTGCACGGAGATCCGGACCGGCTCGGTGAGCACGGCCTCCTTGGCGACGGTCACGACCGACGCCTTCTCGAAGGAGGAGTACGCCTGGGCGGCGATACGGTCCACCGGCATGCCGGCCTTGCCGAGCCGCGCGTCGTCGCGGCCGACCGTCTCCACGGTCACGCCCTCGGGGGCCTGCACCTCGACGCGCACACCCTCGCCGTCGGCGACGGCGGTGCCGTCGTGCAGCCCGCGCAGCCGCGCCAGCGGCGTGAACCGCCACTCCTCCTCGCGGCCGTGCGGCACCGGGAAGTCGGCCACGTCGAAGGACGGGGGCGCGCTCATACGGGTGGCGACGGTGGACTCGGCGGCCACCGCGATGGAGCCGGAGGTGGTGGCACCCGCCGGGATGTTCTGGGCCATGACTTTCGTCTTGCTCGCTTTCTGCCTCGTCGTGCTCACCCGCCGCCGGCGGTCGCCTGAACCTTCGCCCTACGGCGCTGTCCGGTCCCGGCCCGCTCTGCGGCGTGCTCGCGGGGCTCAGCGAATGAGCCCGGGTCGTTGGTCTGGTCTGCGGGGCGCTCTAGCCCACAGCGCCTTCCATCTGCAGCTCGATCAGCCGGTTGAGCTCCAGGGCGTATTCCATGGGCAGCTCCTTGGCGATCGGCTCGACGAAGCCGCGCACGATCATGGCCATCGCCTCGAACTCCGACATACCGCGCTGCATCAGATAGAAGAGCTGGTCGTCGGAGACCTTGGAGACGGTCGCCTCATGGCCCATGGTCACGTCGTCCTCGCGGACGTCGACGTACGGGTAGGTGTCGGAACGCGAGACGGTGTCGACCAGCAGGGCGTCACAGAGCACGTTCGACTTGGATCCGGCAGCGCCCTCGCCGATCTCGATCAGACCGCGGTACGAGGTACGGCCGCCGCCACGGGCCACCGACTTGGAGACGATGTTCGAGGAAGTGTTCGGGGCCATGTGGACCATCTTGGCGCCGGCGTCCTGGTGCTGGCCCTCGCCCGCGAAGGCGATGGACAGGGTCTCGCCCTTGGCGTGCTCGCCCATCAGATAGACGGCCGGGTACTTCATCGTCACCTTGGAGCCGATGTTGCCGTCGACCCATTCCATGGTCGCGCCCTCGTACGCCACGGCGCGCTTGGTGACCAGGTTGTAGACGTTGTTCGACCAGTTCTGGATGGTCGTGTAACGGCAGCGGGCGTTCTTCTTGACGATGATCTCGACGACCGCGGAGTGGAGCGAGTCGCTCTTGTAGATCGGGGCGGTGCAGCCCTCGACGTAGTGCACGTAGGCACCCTCGTCGACGATGATCAGCGTCCGCTCGAACTGGCCCATGTTCTCCGTGTTGATACGGAAGTAGGCCTGGAGCGGAATCTCCACGTGCACGCCCGGCGGGACGTAGATGAAGGAGCCACCGGACCACACGGCGGTGTTCAGCGAGGCGAACTTGTTGTCACCGGCCGGGATGACCGTGGCGAAGTACTCCTGGAAGAGCTCCGGGTGCTCCTTCAGCGCGGTGTCCGTGTCCAGGAAGATGACGCCCTGCTCCTCCAGGTCCTCGCGGATCTGGTGGTAGACGACCTCGGACTCGTACTGCGCGGCGACACCGGCGACCAGGCGCTGCTTCTCCGCCTCCGGGATGCCCAGCTTGTCGTACGTGTTCTTGATGTCCTCCGGCAGGTCCTCCCAGGACTCGGCCTGCTTCTCGGTGGACCGCACGAAGTACTTGATGTTGTCGAAGTCGATGCCCGAGAGGTCGGAGCCCCAGGTCGGCATGGGCTTCTTGTCGAAGAGCTTCAGACCCTTCAGGCGAAGCTTCAGCATCCACTCCGGCTCGGACTTCTTCCCGGAGATGTCCCGCACGACTTCTTCGGAGAGGCCGCGCTTGGCCGCGGCACCGGCCGCGTCGGAGTCGGCCCAGCCGTACTCGTACCGACCCAGGCCCTCGAGCTCAGGGTGGGTGATCTCGGTGGTCATGCGGGGTTCCTCCCGGCCGTACTTGCTGATGCTGTATGGGTGGTCTGGGTTCCGCTGCCTCGCGGAATGAACGTCGTACACACTCCGTCGCCGTGGGCGATGGTGGCCAGACGCTGGACATGGGTCCCGAGCAGACGGGCGAAGATCTCCGTCTCCGCCTCGCACAGCTGCGGGAACTGCTCGGCGACATGGGCGACCGGGCAGTGGTGCTGGCACAGCTGCTCGCCGACCGGTGCGCTACGCGCCGTAGCAGCGTACCCGTCGGCACTCAAGGCCTTCGCCAGAGCTTCGGCCCGCCCTTCCGGGTCCGCCGCCTCGACCACCTCGCGGTATGCCTCGGCCTGCGCCTCGATCCGCTCACGCGCGAACTCGGCGACCGCCGCCTCGCCGCCGGCGTTCCGCGCGATCCAGCGCAGCGCCTCGGCGGCGAGCTTGTCGTACGACTGATCGAAGGCGTCCCGGCCGCAGTCCGTCAGCGCGAACGCCTTGGCGGGCCTGCCGCGCCCGCGGGAGCCGTACACGCGCTGTTCGCGCGGCTCGACGACGTTCTCCTGCACCAGCGAGTCGAGGTGCCTCCGGACGGCCGCCTGGGTGAGGCCGAGGCGCTGCGCCAGCTCGGCGACGGTCGAGGGCCCGTGGTCCAGGATGGACCGCGCGACCCGGTTGCGTGTGGACCGCTCCCCGGTCGCGAGTTCCTCCTGAGGGGCCTCGCCGACGTTTTTCACAACGTCATTGTTGCGTAATTCTTCGACCCCTGACAAGCGACGTCCGATCGACCCTGCGGTGCCGTGCGTCACTTAGGCATACCTAATGCGACCTGCGGAAACGATCATTCGTGGAGTCAATTCCAGGAGGTCGGAGCGGGTGCTGGGGTCACGTATCCCGGTCGGCCACGGGAGTCACCGTACGTCCCTTTTGCTCCACTGTGCGGGTGAACGCGTTCGCGTCACGGACGGCCGCCCCGCCCTGGTCGTTGTTGAAGAACGCGAAGACGTCGGACCGGTCCGGCCAGGTGTCGGCGATACGCCCGGCCCAGACGGCGAGGGCCCTGCGCCCGTGGCGCGGTCACGGCCCGGCCCAACACGTGGAACCGCACACAGCCCCAGTCGGTCGTCCGCCACAGCGGCGTCACCGGGAGTCCCGGTCCGCCCAGCAGAGCGGCGCCGCTCATGAGTCGCTGGACGGGTTTCGTCCAAATCGCGCAGGCGTTTGATACGGGTGAGATACCGGCTCATCCGATTCCCCGGACAGCGAGGTGGCGGTAAGGGACGAAGCCCGTACCGCCACCCCTTGAGGCGTTCTGTCGGCCCTCGGGTACCGCCCGGCGGCATCCGAGGGCGCTTATCAGCTGCTCAGGTCCGGGCGGTGCGAGATGCGGACCTTGTTGACCAGGGTCTTGCCCGTGACGGCGACCAGGCGCAGGTTCAGCTGGCCGTCGGTGACCGTCACCGTGAAGGTGCGGTCGTGGGCCGCGAGGGCGCCGGCCTCCAGGGCGAGGTCGAGGTTGGAGACGTGCTCCGTGCCCTCGGCCAGGATGTCGAACACCCGCTTGGCCGGGGCCTTCTCGGTGAGCTCGGCGAAGCCGAGTTCGACCTGGTAGACGCCGTCGGGCAGGTTGTCGAAGCGGTACTCGTACGCGCCCTGGCGGGCGGTCGAGTAGAGCTCCTGCTCATCGGTTCCGGTGATGGCCTTGTTGGTCCTCACCTCGTTGCCGGTGCCGAGGTAGCCGTACGATCCGGCGGCGTACGCCTGGTCGGGGCCCCAGGTGTCACCGAGCGCGTCGACCTGCCGGCCGGCCGTGCCCGCGTCGAGCGCCGCCTGATAGGCGGGTACGACGACCTTCAGCGGGATCTCGATGACCGGCTTGCGAGCGGACTCGGAGTTCACCAGCAGAGTGCCGGTGAGGACCGAACCGGGCGTGGCGCCGGTGGTGTCGAAGGTGAGGGTCAGCTGCCGGCCCGCCCCGCTGTCGAGGGTGCCGCTCGTCACGGAGGGCTTCACCCAGGCCGCCCCGTCCTTCTCCGCCACCTGGTAGGTCACCGCGGAACCGGCGTTGGAGAGGGCGAGGGGGCGGGTGCGGGTCTGCCCGGCGGGCAGGACCAGTGTGTAGGCCTTGGTGCCGGCCGTGACCACACCGGTCTCGAGGTCCGCGTCGGCGACCTCGATGCCGCCCGCCTTCAGCGAGCGGGTGACGCCGGCCGCGGAGTAGTGGGCGGCGGTGAAGGACACCGCGTAGTCCGCCGTGTCGGTGCCCGCCGGGACGGACACCAGGTACTGGCCGTCGACGGCCGTGGGGGCGCTGCCCGCGGCCGTACCGTCCTTGGTGACGGTGACGGTGACGCCTTCGACGGCCTTGCCGTCGTTGGCGTCGGTGACCGTGCCGCTGACCACACCGGTCTTGGTGGTGCGGAAGGCGAGGACCATGCCGTCGGTGACGACCTTCTGGTTGTAGGAGTACAGGAAGGCCTCGGTGCCGGTCTCGTCCTCCACACCGATGGTGGCGCCCTCGCCGCCCTCGTACCTCCCGTCACCGATGTCCTTGTAGTGGTACGACACCGAGCCGTCCTCGGAGATCACGACGGCGAAGGTGACGCGGTTGGCACTGGCGCCGGCGATCTGGACGTTGCGCCACTCGACCACGATCTGGCGGTGCGGCGCGGTGCCCCGGGCCGACCAGTAGATACCGGCCTCCGCATCCACGGTCAGGTTGTCCCAGAACGGGTAGAGCGAGCCGTTCGGGGCGAATATGCTGGGCAGGCTGCTGTTGAGGTTGCTGGTGCTGGTCGTGCCGAAGTTGAGCGAGCCCTCGGTGGTGGCGGTCGCCGCCCGGTAGACCTTGCCGTACAGCGGCACCGGGAAGGGGAAGTCGATCCCGGCCTGCCCGTTGGTGGTGCTTTGCAGGGAGAGCTTGGTCTCACCGGTCGGGAAGTCGCCGCCCGAGGAGAGCCGGCAGGCGTGGCCGAACGCGTCGGTGCGGGTGGGCAGCTGGATGTCCTGCGTCTTGTCGGCGGTCAGCTCCACGCTCACGCTGGTGGCCGAGGCGCACATGCCGGTGGGGGTGACGGCCACGTTGTAGGTGCCGAGCGGGAGCGTCATCTCGTAGCTGCCGTCGGCGGCCGCGGTGGCCGTGACCGGAGTGGCCTGGACGACCAGGGACGCGCCGCCTTCGGCGACGTCGCTGGACACTTTGCCCTTGAGGACGGCCGACGGGGCGGCGTCGACGGTGAAGTCCCGGGTGGTGGTCCGGCCCTCGGTGACGGTGAGA
The DNA here is from genome assembly GCF_039536205.1 of Streptomyces sannanensis. Taxonomy (GTDB): domain Bacteria; phylum Actinomycetota; class Actinomycetes; order Streptomycetales; family Streptomycetaceae; genus Streptomyces; species Streptomyces sannanensis. The sequence goes on from NZ_BAAAYL010000001.1 coordinate 1,595,176, forward strand.
TCACCGGTGACGGCGAGGTAACCGAACTTGGTGACGGTGACCTTGTAGTCGCCGACCATCAGCTTCGGCCAGGCGAACGAGCCGTCGGCGCCGGTGATCCCGGTCCTCTTCACCGGCCCGTCGAGGCTGACGGTGGCACCGGCCAGAGCGGCGCCGCCCGAGGCGACCTTGCCCTCCAGGGCGCCGAGTGCGCCGCGCGGCGTCGCGCTGACCGCCGCGAAGGCGTCGAGGCGGCCCTCACCGAAGATGTTGTTCTTGGCCGCCGTGCCGCCGCAGCTGGTGGCGTCGACGTCGATGGCGGTCAGGTTGAGCAGCCTCTCCGTCTCCGCGATGCCCCCGCGGATCGCGGGCGAGGCCGACCACATCAGCGCGACCGTGGCCGCGGTGTGCGGGGAGGCCATCGAGGTGCCGGACATGGGCAAGTAGCCGCCGCCGGCCACCGAGGAGCGCACATTGGCGCCGGGGGCCGCGATGTTCGGCTTGATCGCGCCGCCCTCGCCGGTACCGCGCGAGGAGAAGGGGGCAATCGCGTTGTTCGCGTCGAAGGCACCGCTGGCGTACGAGTTCACATACGCGCCCGGCGAGCCGGCGGTGTTGCAGCCGGGGCCGTTGTTGCCGTTGGAGAAGGCGGGGAAGATGCCCGCGTCCCGCCAGGACTGGACGGTGTCCTTGAACCAGGTGTCGATGGTGTTGGAGCCCCAGGAGCTGTTGACGACGTCCGGGGCGAGATCGGGCCGGGGGTTGGCACCGGACAGGTCGGTGGGGGCGATCACCCACTGGCCCGCGGAGAGCAGGAACTCGCGGCTGCAGGTGCTGGACTCGCAGCCCTTGGCCGCGATCCATTTGGCGCCCGGGGCGACACCGATCCGATTGGCGCCGCCGTCGTCACCGACCATGGTGCCCATGGTGTGGGTGCCGTGCCCGTTGTTGTCGCAGGGGGCGTCGCCCTCGCAGACGTTGGTCGGGTCGAAGAAGTTGTAGGCGTGGTCGTACGTTCCGTCCGGCTTCAGGCCGCGGTACTTGGACTTGATCGCCGGATGGTCGTACTGGACACCGGAGTCGATGTTGGCAACAACGATGTCCTCGCCCGTGACGCCCAGCTCGTTCCAGACCTTGGGGGCGTTGATCCGGTCGACGTTCCACTCGATGCCGTTGACCGTGGGCTCGGTGGCCGAGGCGATCGGATCGGGCATATCGACGGGGGTGTCGGCCTCCAGGGCCGCCACGTCGGAGCGCGTCGCGAGCTTCTCGGCGAGAGCCTGGGTACCGGTGATCTTGACCGTGTTGGAGATCCAGAACGACTGGTACTTCGCCCCGGCGTCCTTGGCCGCGGCGATGACCCCGGCCTGGGACTTCTTGGCGAACGAGGTCTCGGCGGCGCGGACCGCGCGCGCCTTGGCCGCCTTGGACTTCGCCTTCTTCGCCTCGCTCAGGTCGGCCGAGTCCTTCATCGTGACCCAGAAGGCGAGCTTGGCGCCGTCGGCCTTCTCCGCGAACCGGTCGAGCAGTTCGCCCTCGCTCTTGGCCTGGAAGGCGCTGAGCGCGGGCAGGTCGTCGGTCTGCGCCAGAGCCGGCTGGGCCCCGATCGCGAGAGGAAGCGCCATGACCGCGGCGGTCAGTGCGGCGAGCGCCGTTCTCCTTCTGTCCGAGCTGCTGGGGCCGGCGGTTCTGTGTCTAGCCACGCACTCTCCCTGGTTGAGGCTGGTTCGTACAGACGCTCAGTCCGCCCATTCCTGTCCCTGTGTGTGGGGGTGTGCGCGGGATATGCAGTTGTGCCCCGTGCGGTTGGGGGGGTGCAGTGGCTGCGGCGGGAACCGAGAGAAAGCATGCAGCCCCCTCCGCATCGTGACCAGTACGCGTCAGGGGGTCTTTTCGGTCAACCGTGCCCCACAGGGAACTCACGCCCACCGGGCACCTCAACCGCGCCCGGAACGCCTGACGAACCAGCGAGAACCAGCCATCTGCACGTCACCACTCGCAGTGGTGCCCGGCACGGTGAACGCCAGGTTCCGCAGCAGGTGGCGAACGTCGCCAAGGAGTCGGCGACACCGGACGACAGCCGCGCGACATCGGCCACACGACCGGTCCGCCAAGCCATCACGGTCCCGCCGCCGGACGGCCGCGTGCGCAACCGTCGCGTCCGTCAGCACGTCGGAAAGGACCACACCTCCAGGCCCCTCGCCGCCTGGCAGACACCCCGTCCAGAATGGCGAGATCCCAACCAGTGACAACACTTCTCCGACCCCTGTGTGCTGTCACCTTGGTCACTTTGCGGGCGTCGGCGACCGCAACGGGCCGCGCACGCCCGGCAGACCGCAGCGCACGGCCCCCGCCCCACCGCACCGGCCCTTTCGCGCTCTGCCTAGACTGAACGACCATGCACAGCGAGTCCCCCCGGCCGGCGCCCGGCGATCGTCCCCCTACGAGGCGCGGCGCGGTATCCCCGCTGATCTCGGTGCAGGGCCTCGTCAAGCAGTACGGAGACAAGACGGCGGTGGCCGGCCTCACCCTGGAGGCAGGGCCCGGGATCACCGCCGTTCTGGGTCCCAACGGCGCCGGCAAGACCACCACGATCGAGACCTGTGAGGGCTACCGGCGGCCGGACGGCGGGACCGTCCGTGTCCTCGGGCTCGACCCGGTCAGGCAGGCGGCGGCGCTGCGCCCGCGCATCGGCGTGATGCTCCAGTCCGGCGGTGTCTACCCGGGAGCGCGGGCGAGCGAGATGCTGCGCCATGTGGCGAAGCTGCACGCCCACCCGCTGGACGTCGACGCCCTCATCGAGCGGCTCGGACTCGGCAGCTGCGGACGCACCGCCTACCGGCGGCTGTCCGGAGGGCAGCAGCAGCGGCTGGCACTGGCCATGGCCGTCGTCGGACGTCCCGAGCTGGTCTTCCTGGACGAGCCGACCGCGGGCCTCGACCCGCAGGCACGCCGGGCCACCTGGGACCTCGTACGCGAGCTGCGCACCGACGGTGTCTCGGTCATCCTCACCACGCACTTCATGGACGAGGCCGAGCAGCTCGCCGACGACGTCGCGATCATCGACGCGGGCCGGGTCGTCGCCCAGGGCAGCCCCGAGGAACTGTGCCGCGGCGGCGCCGAAAACACACTGCGGTTCACCGGCCGGCCAGGGCTCGACATAGGTTCGCTGCTCAAGGCGCTGCCGGACGGCTCCGCGGCGGTGGAGCTGACCCCCGGCGCGTACCGGATCACCGGCACGGTCGGCCCCCAGCTGCTGGCCACCGTCACGACCTGGTGCGCGCAGCACGGCGTCATGCCGGACCGCATCTCGGTCGAACGGCACACGCTGGAGGACGTTTTTCTGGAGCTGACGGGCAAGGAGCTGCGGTCGTGAAGCACGGTCACACCGGATCTGCCGTGGGTCCGGCCCGCGGCGAAGCCGCTGTCGGGCGCAGTGCCCCCGGGAAAGCACAGCTGGAGCTGACGGGCAAGGAGCTGCGCTCATGAGCACCGGTACGTACGCCCCGAAGCCCGGGGCCGCCCCGCTGGCGCGGATGATCGGCGCACAGGCGGCACTGGAGACGCGGATGCTGCTGCGCAACGGCGAGCAGCTGCTGCTGACCGTGATCATTCCGTCGCTGCTGCTGGTGCTCTTCTCGACGGTCGACATCGTCGACACAGGAGACGGCAAGGCCGTCGACTTCCTCGCGCCGGGCGTGCTCGCGCTCGCCGTGATGTCCACCGCCTTCACCGGGCAGGCCATCGCGACCGGCTTCGAGCGCCGATACGGAGTACTGAAGCGGCTCGGCGCCTCGCCGCTCCCCCGCTGGGCGCTGATGACGGCGAAGACCCTGTCGGTGCTGGTCACCGAAGTACTGCAGATCGTACTGCTCACGGTGATCGCGTTCGCGCTCGGCTGGTCGCCGCAGGGAAACCCTGTCGCCGTCCTCCTCCTGCTCGTCCTCGGCACCGCGGCCTTCTCCGGGCTCGGCCTGCTGATGGCCGGCACGCTGAAGGCGGAGGTCACGCTGGCGGCCGCGAACCTGGTCTTCCTGCTGCTGCTGGTGGGCGGCGGAGTGATCGTCCCCTTGGACAAGTTCCCCGACGCAGTCGCCTCCGTGCTCGGCCTGCTGCCCATTTCCGCACTGTCGGACGGGCTGCGGGAGGTGCTGCAGCACGGGGCGTCGGTGCCGTGGGGCGATCTCGGGATCCTCGCCGGCTGGGCTGTTCTCGGCCTCGGCGCGGCGGCGAAGTTCTTCCGCTGGGAGTGACTGCTCCACCGCCGGAAGGCAGGGGCTTCCTGGTTCACGCTGCTCGGTCCGAGTGCACCACGGATCCCGAGGAGCGGCGGAACCGCGCGGCCGCGCGGCACGCATCCACCGGACGCCGTGTGACAGGCACCGCTGACGGCGGCGACCTCGGAGTGACCGTGCTCGCCCGGCCCCCTCGTGGCCGGACCCCCCCTCGTGAAAACTTGCACAAACGGCCCCTTACGATAGAGCCCGTGTTGACCCCTCTCGCGTATATCGCCCGACGCTGGACGCCCTCACCCCATACCGTCCAGCGGGCCGCGCTCGCGGCGCTCGTGATGAGCGTCGTCATCGTCGTCACCGGCGGAGCAGTGCGGCTGACCGGCTCCGGGCTCGGCTGTGACACCTGGCCCAAGTGCACCGACGACAGCTTGTTCGCCACTCCCGAACAGGGGCTGCACGGCGCGATCGAGTTCGGCAACCGCATGCTGACGTACGTCCTGTGTGCGGCGGTCGGCTGGGCGATCGTCGCCGCGCGCTCCGCGAAGCCCTGGCGGCACAGCCTGACCCGGCTGGGCTGGCTGCAGTTCGTCATCGTGATGGGCAACGCGGTCCTCGGCGGCATCACGGTGTGGGCGGGCCTGAACCCGTGGAGCGTGGCCGGGCACTTCCTGCTCGCCAGCTCGCTGATCACCGTCACCACGATCACCTGGCAGCGCACCCGTGAGGGCGACGAGGCCGCGCGGCCGCGCGTGCCGAAGCCGGTGCGCAAGCTGTCCTGGGCGATCGTCGTGACGTCCGTCGTACTGATCGCGCTGGGGACCGTTGTCACGGGCTCCGGCCCGCACGCGGGCGACAGCAGCGAGGTGCCCCGCATGCCATTCGACTGGGCGAACGCCGCGCATGTCCACGCGGCCGCCGCCTGGGGCGTGTGCGCGCTCGCGATCGCGATGTGGCTCGCGCTGCGTGTCGTCGACGCTCCCTTGGACACCCGGGCCCGCGCCCGCGACCTGCTGCTGGTGCTGCTCGCACAGGGCGTGGTCGGCTATGTCCAGTACTTCACGGAGCTTCCGGAGATGCTTGTCGGCGTCCACATGCTGGGTTCCTGCCTCCTCTGGATCGCCGTTCTGCGGGTGCATCTCTCGCTGCGGGAGCGGCCGGAGGCGATGCCAGGCGTACCGGGCCCCGCACTGGACCAGCGGCAGACCTCGGTGGCCGTGTAATCACACGAGCCCGTACACGCAACTGCCCGTCGCGATGATCGCGGCGGGCAGTTGTGCGTCCGTACGGGACCGGGCGTCGTCGTGTACCCGGGTGCCGAGCGCCTGGCTCAGCGCGTCCTGAAAGGGCCGGGCTCCCCACCACGTGGAGTTTGCGGCGGCCCCGCTGGAGAAGACCAGCGGGCCGAAGGGCGGCGGTTCCAGCCCGAGCAGCGGAAGGCACCGGCGGCGCGAAGCCGGTCCGGTGTCGAAGAGGGTGGTGCCGAGGACGGGTGAGCCCCGCGTCAGGTGCTGCCTCAGCCGTTGGAGGGTCCGCCGAGCTGGAGGCCGGCCATGCGGGTCCACTCGTACGGGCCGGTGCGGACCTTGGCCGCGAAATCGCCGTCGAAGTCCTCGTGGACGGTGATGCCGGCCTTCTCGACGGCGCTCTGCGCGACGGCGTACGACGGGGCCACCAGATCGCCCCAGCCACCGTCCTCGCCCACGAGCACGATGCGGGCGCCCTTCTGGCCGATGTACGCGACCTGGCCTTCGGCGCCGCCGTGCTGTCTGGCGAAGGCGCCGATCTGCCTGGCGAGCTTCGCCGCCTTGCGGTCGGCCTTCGCCACCTGCTTCTCGTCAACCTGTGTGTCTGCCATGCGACCAGGCTACTCGCGGGTAGATCACCTGGCGATACACGGTCCACGTGGCCTGGGCCACGAACGAACGCCGGGCGGGCTGGAAAATCCAGCCCGCCCGGCGTTCGAGGACCATTGACCTACCGCAGGAAGGGGTCCACCGCGACGGCGACGAAGAGCAGCGAGACGTAGGTGATGGACCAGTGGAAGAGACGCATCTCCTTGAGCTTCGCGCCCGTCGCACCGGTCTTCGCGCGGGCCTGGAGCGCATGCGCCTCCCACAGCCACCAGCCGCCGGTCGCCAGGGCGACCGCAGTGTAGAACCAGCCGGTGTAGCCGAGCGGCTGCAGGAGCAGCGAGACGCCGACCATGACCCAGCTGTAGACCACGATCTGCCGGGCCACGACCTTGTTGGAGGCGATGACCGGGAGCATGGGCACGCCCACGCGCGCGTAGTCCTCCTTCACCTTCATGGACAGCGGCCAGTAGTGCGGCGGCGTCCAGAAGAAGATGACCATGAACAGAACCACGGCGGCCCAGGACATCGAGTTGGTGACCGCGGACCAGCCGATCAGCACCGGCAGACAGCCGGCGATGCCGCCCCAGACGATGTTCTGCGCGGTGCGGCGCTTGAGGATCATCGTGTAGACGATGACATAGAAGAGGAGCGCACCGAGCGAAAGTGCCGCGGACAGCCAGTTGACGAGCAGGCCGAACCAGAGCGTGGAGACGACGCCGAGGGTGATACCGAAGACCAGACACTCGCGGGGGCTGACCATGCCCGTGACCAGCGGACGCTGCGAGGTGCGGTCCATCAGGGCGTCGATGTCGCGGTCGATGTACATGTTCAGCGCGTTCGCGCCGCCCGCCGACAGGTAGCCACCGATGCAGGTGGCCAGGACCAACCGGAAGTCGGGCACACCCTGCTCGGCCAGGAACATCACCGGGATGGTGGTGATCAGCAGCAGTTCGATGATCCGCGGCTTGGTCAGTGCCACGAATGCCTTGACTCTGGCCCCGAATGGGCGATGGCCCCGCGGGCTGGAAGTCAAGGCGACCCCTGCGGGTCGGGACTCGACGGCCGTCACGCACACCCCTGACAGAGAAATCCCAGCAAGCCCCGGAAGATCCGGGCATAAGGACCCGGTGAAGACTTGCGCGTACCACGCCACTGTAGACGTTGGCCGCACACCGTTCTTCGCGGGGGTCGAGTCGTGTTGAGGGTGGCCCGAGAGGCGAAGTGAGTCACTTGTCCACACTCTGGATTCACACTCGGAGAAGGCATGTAGCTGCGAGGGTAGGCTCGACAACGCCCGGTACACCCCTCAGTCACCGGGATCCGACATGTGGAGAGGAGCCCTGACCCAGGGTGAGCACCAAGCCGACCACCACTGACCTCGAGTGGACCCAATTGGACCAGCGGGCCGTCGACACCGTCCGCATCCTGGCCGCGGACGCCGTACAAAAGGTCGGCAACGGCCATCCGGGTACGGCGATGAGCCTGGCCCCGGCCGCCTACGTGCTGTTCCAGAAGCTGATGCGGCACGACCCCGCCGACGCGAAGTGGGCGGGCCGTGACCGTTTCGTGCTGTCCGCGGGCCACTCCAGCCTGACTCTCTACATCCAGCTGTACCTCGCCGGCTACGGCCTGGAGCTGGACGACCTGAAGGCGTTCCGCACCTGGGATTCGAAGACCCCCGGCCACCCGGAGTACGGCCACACCGTGGGTGTCGAGACCACGACCGGTCCGCTGGGCCAGGGCATCGCCAACGCCGTGGGCATGGCCATGGCGGCCCGCTACGAGCGCGGTCTGTACGACCCGGAGGCCGCCCCCGGCACCTCCCCCTTCGATCACACCATCTGGGCGATCGCCGGTGACGGCTGCCTCCAGGAGGGCGTCTCCGCAGAGGCCTCCTCGCTGGCGGGCCACCAGAAGCTCGGCAACCTGGTCCTGCTGTGGGACGACAACCACATCTCGATCGAGGGCGACACGGAGACCGCGATCTCCGAAAACGTCATGAAACGGTACGAGGCCTACGGCTGGCACGTCCAGCGCGTCGACCAGCTGCCGAACGGCGACCTCGACCCGGTCGGTCTGTACAACGCGCTGCAGGCCGCCAAGGAGGAGACCGGGCGTCCGTCCTTCATCGCGGCCCGCTCGATCATCGCCTGGCCCGCCCCGCACGCGCAGAACACCGAGGCCGCGCACGGCTCGGCGCTGGGCGACGAGGAGGTCGCGGCCACCAAGCGCGTCCTGGGCTTCGACCCGGAGAAGACCTTCGAGGTCTCCGACGAGGTCATCGCGCACACCCGCCGTGCCCTGGACCGCGGCCACGACGTGCGCTCCGAGTGGAACAAGGCGTTCGACGAGTGGCGCACCGCCAACCCGGAGCGTGCCGCCGAGTTCGACCGTATCCAGGCCGGCGAGCTGCCCGCGGGCTGGGAGGAGAAGCTCCCGGTCTTCGAGGCCGGCAAGGGCATCGCCACCCGTGCCGCGTCCGGCAAGGTGCTCCAGGCACTGGGCTCGGTCATCCCCGAACTGTGGGGCGGCTCCGCCGACCTCGCGGGCTCGAACAACACCACCATCGACGCCTCGTCGTCCTTCCTGCCGGCGGACAACCCGCTGCCGGAGGCCGACCCGTACGGCCGCACGGTGCACTACGGCATCCGTGAGCACGCCATGGGCTCGACGATGAACGGCATCGCGCTGCACGGCAACACCAGGATCTACGGCGGCACCTTCCTGGTGTTCTCCGACTACATGCGTCCGCCGGTGCGCCTGGCCGCGCTGATGCAGGTGCCGGTGACGTACGTGTGGACGCACGACTCCATCGGTCTGGGCGAGGACGGCCCGACCCACCAGCCGGTCGAGCACCTGGCCTCGCTGCGCGCCATCCCGGGCCTGAACATCGTGCGCCCGGCCGATGCCAACGAGACCGCGATCGCCTGGCGCGAGATCCTCAAGCGGCACGACAAGAAGGCCCCGCACGGCCTTGCGCTGACGCGTCAGGGTGTGCCGACCTACGAGTGGAACGAGGACGCGGCGCGCGGCGGCTACGTGCTGTTCGAGGCGGAGGGCGGCGACGCCCGGGTCGTCCTGATCGGCACCGGTTCCGAGGTGCAGCTGGCCGTGGCGGCGCGTGAGCAGCTGCAGGCCGAGGGCATCCCGACCCGCGTGGTGTCGATGCCGTCGGTCGAGTGGTTCGAGGAGCAGGACCAGGCGTACCGCGACTCGGTGCTGCCGCCGTCCGTGAAGGCCCGGGTGGCGGTCGAGGCCGGTATCGGCCTGACCTGGTACCGCTACGTCGGCGAGGCCGGACGTGTCGTTTCGCTGGAGCACTTCGGCGCTTCGGCCGACGGCAAGGTTCTCTTCCGTGAGTTCGGCTTCACTGCCGACGCGGTGGCCGACGCCGCCCGGGAATCTCTTGCCGCCGCAGGGCGCTGACGCCGGTATACGACAAGTAGGAGATGCAATTCTCATGACAGACGCACTCAAGCGCCTCTCCGACGAAGGCGTCGCGATCTGGCTGGACGACCTCTCTCGCAGGCGGATCACCTCCGGCAACCTCGCCGAGCTGACCGACCAGCAGCACGTGGTCGGCGTCACCACCAACCCGTCGATCTTCCAGAAGGCCATCTCGCACGGTGAGGGCTACGAGCAGCAGCTCGCCGACCTCGCCGCGCGCAAGGTGACGGTCGACGAGGCCATCCGCATGATCACGACGGCTGACGTGAGGGACGCCGCCGACATCCTGCGTCCGGTCTTCGACACCACGGGCGGCCAGGACGGCCGGGTCTCCATCGAGGTCGACCCGCGTCTGGCCCACAACACCGCGGCCACCGTCGCCGAGGCCAAGCAGCTGGCCTGGCTGGTGGACCGGCCGAACACGCTGATCAAGATCCCGGCCACCAAGGCGGGTCTTCCGGCGATCACCGAGGTCATCGGCCTCGGCATCAGCGTCAATGTCACGCTGATCTTCTCGCTGGAGCGCTACCGCGAGGTCATGGACGCCTACCTGGCCGGCCTGGAGAAGGCCAGGGAGCGCGGACTGGACCTGTCCCTGATCCACTCGGTGGCGTCGTTCTTCGTGTCCCGGGTGGACACCGAGATCGACAAGCGCCTGGACGCGCTGGGCACCGACGAGGCGAAGGCGCTGCGCGGCAAGGCCGCCCTGGCCAACGCCCGTCTGGCCTACCAGGCGTACGAAGAAGTGTTCGGCGCCGCCGACACATCGACACCGGGTAGCGACCGCTGGGCGGCCCTGGACAAGGCGCAGGCCAACAAGCAGCGTCCGCTGTGGGCCTCCACCGGAGTCAAGGACCCGGCGTACAAGAACACCCTGTACGTCGACGAACTGGTCGCCCCGGGCACGGTGAACACCATGCCGGAGGCCACCCTCGACGCCACCGCCGACCATGGCGAGATCACCGGCAACACCATCGCCGGCACCTACGAGCAGGCCCGCGCCGAGCTCGACGCCGTCGAGGAGCTGGGCATCTCGTACGACGACGTGGTGCAGCTGCTCGAGGACGAGGGCGTCGAGAAGTTCGAGGCGTCCTGGATCGACCTGCTGAACTCGACGGAGGCGGAGCTCAAGCGCCTCGCCCCATCGGAGGGCTGAAACAGTGTCAAGCAGCAACCCGCTGCGTGACGCCGCGGACCGACGGCTCCCGCGCATCGCGGGGCCGTCGGGCCTGGTCATCTTCGGCGTCACCGGCGATCTGTCCCGTAAGAAGCTGATGCCGGCCGTCTACGACCTGGCCAACCGCGGCCTGCTGCCGCCGGGCTTCTCGCTCGTCGGCTTCGCCCGCCGCGAGTGGGCGGACGAGGACTTCGCGCATGAGGTCCACGAGGCCGTCAAGGAGCATGCCCGCACCCCCTTCCGTGAGGAGGTCTGGCAGCAGCTCAGCCAGGGGATGCGTTTCGTCCAGGGCGACTTCGGCGACGACGATGCCTTCGAGACGCTGAAGAAGACGATGGAGGAGCTCGACCAGGCTCAGGGAACCGGCGGCAACTTCGCGTTCTATCTCTCCGTGCCGCCGAAATTCTTCCCCGTCGTCGTGCAGCAGCTGAAGAAGCACGGGCTGGCCGACCAGAAGGGCGGCTCCTGGCGGCGCGCCGTCATCGAGAAGCCGTTCGGTCACGACCTGGCCTCCGCCAAGGAGCTCAACGGGATCGTCCACGAGGTCTTCACGCCCGACCAGGTCTTCCGGATCGACCACTACCTGGGCAAGGAGACCGTCCAGAACATCCTGGCGCTGCGCTTCGCCAACCAGATGTACGAGCCGCTCTGGAACCGGTCGTACGTCGACCACGTCCAGATCACCATGGCCGAGGACATCGGCATCGGCGGCCGGGCCGGCTACTACGACGGCATCGGCGCCGCCCGCGACGTCATCCAGAACCATCTGCTCCAGCTGCTGGCGCTGACCGCCATGGAGGAGCCCGCCTCCTTCGACGCCGACGCACTCGCCGCGGAGAAGACCAAGGTGCTGGGTGCCGTCCGGCTGCCCAAGGACCTCGGCAAGGACACGGTTCGCGCGCAGTACGCGGAGGGCTGGCAGGGCGGCGAGAAGGCCGTCGGCTACCTCCAGGAGGACGGCATCGACCCCAAGTCGAAGACCGACACCTATGCCGCGATCAAGCTGGGCATCGACAACCGCCGCTGGGCGGGCGTCCCCTTCTATCTCCGCACCGGCAAGCGCCTCGGCCGCCGGGTCACCGAGATCGCCGTGGTGTTCCAGCGCGCCCCGCACTCCCCCTTCGACCATACGGCCACGGAGGAGCTGGGCCAGAACGCCCTGGTCATCCGGGTCCAGCCGGACGAGGGCGTGACGGTCCGCTTCGGCTCGAAGGTTCCGGGCACCTCGATGGAGGTGCGGGACGTGTCCATGGACTTCGCCTACGGCGAGTCCTTCACCGAGTCCAGCCCTGAGGCATACGAGCGGCTGATCCTGGATGTGCTGCTCGGTGACGCCAACCTCTTCCCCCGTGTGGAGGAGGTCGAGCTGTCCTGGATGATCCTCGACCCCATCGAGGAGCACTGGGACAGGCACGGCAAGCCCGCGGCCTACCGGGCCGGTACCTGGGGGCCTGCCGAGGCGGACGAAATGCTCGCACGAGACGGACGGAGCTGGCGTCGGCCATGAAGATCGACCTGTCGGACACCAATGCCAGCAAGATCAACAAAGCGCTGGTGAAGGGGCGCCGGGCCATCGGCACCCCTGCCGTCGGCATGGTGCTCACCCTCGTCATCGTCACCGACGAGGAGAACGCCTATGACGCGCTGAAGGCCGCCGACGACGCCTCGCGCGAGCACCCCTCGCGCACCCTCGTCGTCATCAAGCGGGTCGGCAAGTCCGGGCGCGGACGGACCAAGTCCCGGCTGGACGCGCTGGTGCGCGTCGGCGCGGACGCGGGCACCGGAGAGACGGTTGTCCTGCGGCTCTACGGCGAGGTGGTCAACCACGCCGACTCGGTGGTGCTGCCGCTGCTGCTGCCCGACGCGCCCACCGTGGTGTGGTGGCCGGTGAACGCGCCGCTCGACCCGGCCGCCGACCCGCTGGGCGCGCTCGCCCAGCGCCGGGTCACGGACACGTATGCGTCCGAGCAGCCCGTCAAGGAGCTCGGCGCCCGCGCCGAGACCTACACCCCCGGTGACACCGACCTTGCCTGGACCCGGATCACCCCGTGGCGCTCCATGCTCGCCGCCGCCCTCGACCAGACGGTGTGCAAGGTCATCTCGGCCGAGGTGGAGGGCGAGGAGTCCAACCCGAGCTGCGAGCTGCTCGCCATGTGGCTCGCCGACCGGCTGAACGTCCCGGTCAAGCGCTCCGTCTCGGGCGGGCCCGGCCTCACCGCGGTCCGGCTGGACACCGACGGCGGACCGATCGGGCTGGACCGTGCCGACGGCTCGCTGGCCACGCTCTCCATGCGGGGCCAGCCGGACCGGGCGGTGGCGCTCAAGCGGCGCGAGACCGCCGAGCTGATCGCGGAGGAGCTGCGCCGGCTCGACCCGGACGACATCTACGCTTCCGCGCTGAAGTTCGGCGTGGAGCGGCTGAACGAGCAGGTACCGGAGCCGCAGGCCGGGCCCGAGGCGACCCCGGCCGCCGGTCAGGCCGCCGGTCAGGCCGCCGAGGAGGCTCCCGCTCCGGCGAAGAAGGCCGCAGCCAAGAAGGCGGCGGCCAAGTGAGCGCACCCCAGCTCGTCGTCCACCGTGACAAGGAGCTCATGGCGCAGGCCGCGGCGGCCCGGCTGATCACGAAGATCGTGGACGCCCAGGCCACCCGTGGCTCCGCCTCGGTCGTGCTCACCGGCGGACGCAACGGCAACGCCCTGCTCGGTGCCCTGGCCGCCTCCGCGGCCAGGGACGCGATCGACTGGTCCCGGCTCGACCTGTGGTGGGGCGACGAACGCTTCCTGCCCGAGGGCGATCCGGAGCGCAACGTCACCCAGGCCCGGAAGGCGCTGCTGGACGCGGTGCCGCTGAACCCGGAGCGGGTGCACGCGATGCCCGCCTCCGACGGCCCGTACGGCAACGACGTCGAGGCCGCCGCGGCCGCGTACGCCGAGGAACTCGCCACGGCTGCCCGCCGGCCCGAGGACCACGGCCCCGTGCCGACCTTCGACGTGCTGATGCTGGGCGTCGGCCCGGACACGCATGTGGCCTCGCTCTTCCCCGAGCACCCCGCGGTCCACGAAACCGAGCGCATGGTCGTCGGCGTCCATGGGGCGCCCAAGCCCCCGCCCACCCGCATCTCCCTGACCCTGCCCGCCATCCGCGCGGCGCGTGAGGTCTGGCTGCTCGCGGCGGGCGAGGACAAGGCGAAGGCGGCGGCCCTGGTCCTGTCCGGCGCCGGGGAGATCCAGGCCCCGGCAGCCGGCGCACGCGGCCACAGCCGCACCCTCTGGCTCCTGGACGCGGCAGCCGCCGCCCAGCTGCCCCGCGCCCTGTACCCGCCGGCGTCGCCCTGACCTCGCGTCCCCCACGGCCCGGTCCGCCCCAGCGGACCGGGCCGTCGGCGTACCGTGCGCGGTGCGTCCGTCCTCCGCAGGGCGGGCACTCCGGTCGACCGGGCGGAGGGCGGTGGCACCGGGCCGGGCCCGAGAGGGTCAGCGGCCTCGCAACGCGCGGTACTTCGCGGACAGCGTCGCCGTAGAGCTGTCGAGGTCCTCCCCGGCCTCACCCTTCGTCAGGACCGGCTCGATCCGCTTCGCCAGGACCTTGCCGAGTTCGACGCCCCACTGGTCGAAGGAGTCGATGTTCCAGACAGCGCCCTGGACGAAGACCTTGTGCTCGTAGAGGGCGATCAGCTGGCCGAGCACCGAGGGGGTGAGCTCCTCCGCCAGGATCGTGGTCGTCGGGTGGTTGCCCTGGAAGGTCTTGTGCGGCACCAGCGCCTCCGGGACGCCCTCGGCCCGTACCTCCTCCGGCGTCCTGCCGAAGGCCAGCGCCTGGGTCTGGGCGAAGAAGTTGGCCATCAGCAGGTCGTGCTGGGCGACCAGGCCGGGCAGCAGACCGGGCGCGGGCCGGGCGAAGCCGATGAAGTCGGCCGGGATGACCTTGGTGCCCTGGTGGATCAACTGGTAGTAGGCATGTTGGCCGTTGGTGCCCGGCGTGCCCCAGACGACCGGGCCGGTCTGCCAGTCGACCGGCCTGCCCTCGCGGTCCACGGACTTGCCGTTGGACTCCATGTCCAGCTGCTGGAGATACGCCGTGAACTTGGAGAGGTAGTGGCTGTAGGGCAGCACCGCGTGGGACTGGGCGCCGAAGAACGCCCCGTACCAGATGCCCAACAGGCCGAGCAGCAGCGGAGCGTTGGCCTCGGGCGCCGCGGTGCGGAAGTGTTCGTCGACCAGGTGGAAGCCGTCGAGCATCTCCCGGAAGCGGTCGGGGCCGATGGCGATCATCAGGGAGAGGCCGATGGCCGAGTCGTACGAGTAGCGGCCGCCGACCCAGTCCCAGAACTCGAACATGTTGGCGGTGTCGATGCCGAACTCCGCGACCAGGTCCGCGTGCGTGGACAGGGCGGCGAAGTGCTTGGCGACGGCCTCCGGGCCGGCCCCTAGCCCGGTGAGCAGCCAGTCGCGGGCGGAGGTGGCGTTGGTGATGGTCTCGATCGTGGTGAAGGTCTTGGACGCGACGATGAACAGCGTCTCGGCCGGGTCCAGGTCCCACAGCGCCTCGTGCAGATCGGCTCCGTCGACGTTCGACACGAAACGGAACGTCAGATCGCGGTCGGTGCAGGAGCGCAGTGCCTCGTACGCCATCGCGGGGCCGAGATCGGAGCCGCCGATGCCGATGTTGACGATGTTCCTGATCCGCTTGTCGGTGTGGCCGGTCCACTCCCCCGACCTGATCCGGTCGGAGAACGCGGCCATCCTGTCGAGTACCGCGTGCACACCGGGCACCACGTTCTCGCCGTCGACCTCGACGACGGCATCGCGAGGGGCGCGCAGCGCGGTGTGCAGTACGGCCCGGTCCTCGGTGGTGTTGATCTTCTCGCCGCGGAACATCGCGTCGCGCAGCTCCGCCACCCCGGTGACCTGGGCAAGGTCGCGCAGCAGCCGCAGCGTCTCGTCCGTCACCAGGTGCTTGGAGTAGTCGAGGTGGAGGTCACCGACCCGGAGGGTGTACCCGGTGCCCCGGTCCGGGTCCGCCGCGAACAGCTCCCGCAGATGTGTGTCGGCCAACTGCTCCCGGTGCTTGCCCAACGCGGTCCACTCGGGCAACTGGTTGAGTCTGGCTCGGCCTTCTGCGTTCATTTCGGACATCAGCCCACTTCTTCCTCACCTGCGTACGTGCCCCGCTGCCCCTCCAACTTAGTTGATCCGGCCAAAACGGTCCGGCCGGACACCCGAAGGTGCCCGGCCGGTCGCAACTCTCAGATCTCGCCCCGCAGTTTCGCGAGCGCCTCGGCGAGGATGGCCTCGCCATCCGCGTCGCTGCGCCGCTCCCGTACATACGCGAGATGCGTCTTGTACGGCTCGGTGCGCGGCGGGTCCGGCGGATTGTCCCGGTCCTGTCCGGCCGGGAAACCGCACCGCGGGCAGTCCCAGGTGTCCGGAACCTGCGCGTCACTGGCGAAGCTCGGCTGCGTCTCGTGCCCGTTCGAGCACCAGAAGGAGATGCGGAGGCGCGGCGCGGACTCGCCGCGCTCGGCCTCACCCATCGGCCCCGCTCCGACCCGGCTTCCCCGGATCGCGTTGCCACTTGCCACGGTCGTAACTCCCTGCGTGATGGTGCTGCGAAGTAGCCCAGTCTATGTAAGGCCCAACGCGCGTCCAGTGATTGGAGTTACACCCCCACCCCGAGACGCAAGACCCATGATAGGCGGCGATGCCGCCGCCGCATGGGACGAAGGGTCAGCTCTTCAGCTTCACCAGCACACCGAGAACGACAATGCACGCGAACCACAGCAAACCGATCACGACGGTGATGCGGTCGAGGTTGCGCTCGGCGACCGAGGAGCCGCCGACCGACGACTGCATGCCGCCGCCGAACATGTCGGAGAGACCGCCGCCCTTCCCCTTGTGCATCAGCACCAGCAGCATCAGCAGCAGGCTGAAGACGATCAGGGCGATCGAGAACCCCATAATCACGGCTGGACCAACTTCCTCGGACTGATCGGACTGAGACGAAAGACGGGGGCCGGAGGCTCGCCCTGCGGCGGAGCCGCCCATGGACTGTGTGAGCCTGCCGACCCCCGCAAGGGTACGACGGATCCGCCCTACCGCATACTCACTGGTCGCGGAAGCGGACGATCTTCACGAACTCCTCGGCGTCCAGCGCGGCGCCGCCCACCAGGGCGCCGTCCACGTCCGGCTGCGCCATGATCGCGGCGATGTTGCCGGCCTTCACGGAGCCGCCGTACTGGATGCGGACCTTCTCGGCCAGCTCCTGCGAGTACAGCTCCGCCAGACGGCCGCGGATCGCCCCGCAGACCTCCTGGGCGTCCTCGGGGGTGGCGACCTCGCCGGTGCCGATGGCCCACACCGGCTCGTACGCGATCACCACGGACTCGGCCTGCTCGGCCGGGATGTCCTTCAGGCCGCCGTCGATCTGCGCGAGGGTGTGGGCCACCTGGTCGCCCGCCTTGCGGATGTCCAGGGCCTCGCCGACGCACAGGATCGGGGTGAGCCCGTACCGGTAGGCGGCCTTGATCTTGGCGTTGCAGATCTCGTCCGTCTCGCCGTGGTACTGACGGCGCTCGCTGTGGCCGACGGTCACATACGTACAGTGCAGCTTGGCCAGCATCGGGCCCGAGATCTCGCCGGTGTACGCGCCGGAGTCGTGCGCCGAGACGTCCTGGGCGCCGTACTTGATCTTGAGCTTGTCGGCGTCGACCAGGGTCTGCACGGACCGCAGGTCGGTGAAGGGCGGCAGGACGGCGACCTCGACGGCGTCGTAGTCCTTGTCCGACAGAGCGAAGGCGAGCTTCTGGACGTGCGCGATGGCCTCGAGGTGGTTGAGGTTCATCTTCCAGTTGCCCGCCATCAGCGGGGTACGCGTGGTCATAAGGGGGTCAGTCCTCCAGTGCGGCGAGGCCGGGAAGCGTCTTGCCCTCGAGGTACTCGAGGCTGGCACCGCCACCGGTCGAGATGTGTCCGAACTTGTTCTCGTCGAAGCCGAGGATGCGCACGGCCGCGGCCGAGTCGCCACCGCCGACGACGGTGAAGGCCGGGCTGTCGATGAGCCCCTGGGCGACAGCGGCGGTGCCGCCGGCGAAGTCCGGGTGCTCGAAGACGCCCATCGGGCCGTTCCAGAAGACGGTGGCCGCGTCGGTGAACTTCGACGCGTACAGCTCACGCGTCTTCGGGCCGATGTCCATGGCCTCCTCGTCGGCCGGGATGGCGTCGGCCGAGACGGTGGTCGGGTTGGCCGGGGCCTTGGTCTTCAGGTCCGGGAAGTCCGGGGAGACCAGGACGTCCAGGGGCAGGACGAACTCCACGCCGCGCTTCTCGGCCCGCGCCAGGTACTCCAGGCAGGTCGGGATCAGCTCCTCCTGGAGCAGCGACTTGCCGACCTCGTGGCCCTTGGCCTTGAGGAAGGTGTACGCCATGCCGCCGCCGATGAGGATGCGGTCGGCCTTCTCCAGCAGCTGGTCGATGACCGCGAGCTTGTCGGAGACCTTGGAGCCGCCGAGCACGACGACGTACGGCCGCGCGACGTCCTCGGTGAGCTTCTTCAGAACGCCGACCTCGGTGACGATCAGCTGGCCGGCCGCGTGCGGCAGGCGGGCCGGCAGGTCGAAGACCGAGGCGTGCTTGCGGTGCACGGCACCGAAGCCGTCGCCGACGTACAGGTCGGCGAGGGCGGCGAGCTCGTCGGCGAAGGCGGCGCGCTCGGCGTCGTCCTTGCTGGTCTCGCCCGGGTTGAAGCGGAGGTTCTCGAGCACGGCGACCTGGCCGTCGGCCAGGTCCGCGACGACGGCCCGGGCGGACTCACCGACCGTGTCGGTGGCGAAGGCGACGTCCTTGCCGAGGAGTTCACCGAGCCGCGCGGCGGCCGGGGCGAGCGAGAAGGCCGGGTCCGGGGCGCCCTTGGGGCGGCCCAGGTGGGAGGCGACGACCACGCGGGCGCCGGCCTCGGCGAGCTTCGCGATGGTCGGCCGGACGGCGCGGATGCGGCCGTCGTCGGTGATGGTGGTGCCCTCGAGCGGCACATTGAGGTCGGCGCGGACGAACACCCGCTTGCCCGCCACGCCGTCGGCGATCAGTTCGTCGATCGTCTTCATCTGTTGCTGACTCCTTGCGTCAACGGGATTCAACACAAGCCACAGGGCTCGTCCAGCGCGGCACTGCGCTGCCCGAGCCCTGTGCTTCCATCCAAGTGCCTAGCGGCGAGAGATCAGAGCCGGCCGCCGACGAAGACGGTCAGGTCGACGAGGCGGTTGGAGTAACCCCACTCATTGTCGTACCAACCGATGACCTTCACGTTCTTGCCCTCCTGGACCATGGTCAGGGAGGAGTCGAAAGTGCAGGACGCCGGGGCGTTGACGATGTCGGAGGAGACGATCGGGTCCTCGGTGTAGTCGAGGATGCCCTTCAACTCCCCCTCTGCGGCCTTCTGGAAGGCGGCGTTGACCTCTTCCTTGGTGACCTCGCGGCCGAGTTCGACGACCAGGTCGGTGACCGAGCCGGTCGGGACCGGAACGCGCATGGCGATGCCGTCCAGCTTGCCCTTGAGCTGCGGCAGGACCAGGGCGGTGGCCTTGGCGGCACCGGTGGTGGTGGGGATGATGTTCTCCGCGGCGGCACGGGCGCGGCGCAGGTCCTTGTGCGGGAAGTCGAGGATGCGCTGGTCGTTGGTGTACGCGTGGACCGTGGTCATCAGACCCTTGGTGATGCCGAAGTTCTCGTCGAGAACCTTGGCCATCGGTGCCACACAGTTGGTGGTGCAGGAGGCGTTGGAGATGACGTGGTGGTTCGCCGGGTCGTACTTGTCCTGGTTGACGCCCATCACGATGGTGATGTCCTCGTCCTTGGCCGGAGCCGAGATGAGGACCTTCTTGGCGCCACCGGCGAGATGCTTGGCGGCGTCGGCCTTCTTGGTGAAGATGCCGGTCGACTCGACGACGATGTCGACGCCCAGCTCGCCCCACGGAATGTCGGCCGGGTCGCGCTCGGAGAGAACCTTGATGGTGCGGCCGTCGACGGTGATGGTGTCGGCGGTGTGCGTGACCTCGGCCTTCAGGCGGCCCAGGATCGTGTCGTACTTCAGCAGGTGGGCCGTGGTCGCGGTGTCGCCCAGGTCGTTGACAGCCACGATCTCGATGTCCGCACCCTGCTCCAGCAGCGCGCGGAAGTAGTTACGACCGATGCGGCCAAAGCCGTTGATGCCTACGCGGATCGTCACGAACCGATCTCCTCGTTGGTAAGCCGGTTTTCGACGCCGGCTAGCTGCATGAGATGTCCCCGACCGTCTCCGACCCTACCTCCCCGAAAGCCCAGGAGTGGCATCGAGCGGCCCTATATGTGGCGCGGCGGCCCATACCCCCCGGTTAGGGGCACGGACCGCCGCGATCCTGTGACTGTCGGCGTCAACGACGCAGGGCGGCGAGCGCCTTTCCGACGAGCCGCGTGCGCTCGTCCGGGTTCACGAGGTGCTCGAGCCCGAAGCCCAGCAGCACGGTGTCGCGGGTGGTGACCGACGCGTACGACTTGAAGAGCTCACCCGTGCGGGCCCAGTCCCCGTCGACTGCCGGGCTGCCGGCCGGCGCGCCCTGCACGGTCCAGGCGCCGAGGGAGGTCTCAAAGTCCCCTGCGGATGCCGGCTCCTTCTCCGTCCCGCCGACGAACAGGGCGGCGTTGTCCGCGAACACACCGCGGCCGCCGGAGCCGGGGTCGGTGATGTAGCTCAGGGACAGGTCGACCTTCTTGCCCGCGTAGCCACTGAGGTCGAAGGCGACCTGCTTCCAGCCGGCGGAGGAGCCGGTGAAGCTGTTCCAGGCTCCGCTGGTGCCGTTGGCCACGCAGCCGCCCGCGGCGAGGGTCAGGTAGTGCCGCAGGAACGGGTGGCCGTTGATGAAGTACCCGGCGTCGCACTCCTCGGGCACCGCGGACCTGGTGGCACCGCCGGCCTCGGGCAGCGTGGTCCAGTCCTCGGCCCCGGTGGTGTGCGCCTCCAGCACGGCGTGGTCGTAGCCGGGCTCGGTGTTCCAGTTGATCGCGAAGCGCAGCTCGGGCTTGTCGGCCGCAGTGACTCCCGTCAGGTCGACGGTGCGGGTCAGCCGCTTCCAGTCGTTGTCGGTGTGCGTGGCGGCGGCCATCCACTGGCCGGCGTACGGGGCGTACGGATTGACGACTCCGGCGTACCGGCCCGCCTCGGCGCTCTTGAACTGCGGGAACTCCGTCGCGGGCAGGCTGTCCGAGGTGACCGTGTACGCGCCGGCCGCGTTCAGCGGGCCGCCGGCGCCGCTCAGTCCTCCGATGGCGCCGGCGAGCGCCCCGCTGCCGTTGAACCCGGTGGCGCCATTGGCGTTCGTACGGCCGTACGCCCCCAGGTAGTACTGGCTGAAGTCGTCCGTCACGGCACGCCCGATCTGGACGTTGCCGCCGGCCCGGGTGCCGGCCTCGATCAGCTTGCCGCCCTCGTTGAGGAAATCGCGGAGCGCCAGCTGCGTGGGGCCGCCGGGAGTCCTGGTCCCGGCGTAGTGCACGACGGTGGAGAAGTGGCTGAGGACCCCCAGCGCGTGCGGTACGCCCTGGGTGGCGACGTCCCACACGACCGCACTGCGGCCGTTGGCCTTCAGGGCGTCGGCGTACAGCTGGGCGTTCTGGGCGGCGGCCCCCTCCTCGGCGATCACCAGCGTGTTGGCCTTGGCGCGCTCGGCGACGGTATAGGTGAAGGGCTCACTGGAGGTGCGCCGGCCGTCCTTCGTACGGGCGGTGAACCAGACCTCGACCCGGTCACCCGGTTCCGCGTCCTCGACCTCGGCCCGGTAGGCGTCGAAGCGGATGTTGTCCTTGCCGCCGTAGAACTTGCCGCCCTTCCAGGCTTCGAGGTCCTCCTTGTGCGTGCGGCCTCCGTTGATGCGGTAGTTCAGCTCCTTGTCGCGCAGCGACTTGCGGGCGACGACGGACACCTCCTGGTCGCCGCCGCGGGCGTAGGAGGTGGTGAAGGTGTCGGGGGTGAAGTCGGGGGCGGTCAGGCCGACCGAGGACGAGGGCTGGTCGGGGTGGGCGGCGGTCTCGGCGACCGCGAGCGCGAACGGGATGTTCTTGGCGAACTCCTGCTGGATCAGCTTCTCGTCGTCCGGGAAGTTGAACCCGGACTGGCAGTCCTCGGCACGCCAGGCGTCGTTCGGGTCGATGTCGGAGGCCGTCTGGCAGGTGGTCATCTCCGGGGTGAACATCATCATCCCGTTGACGTTCGCCGCGTGTCCGTCGGCCTCGCCGTTGGTGGTGTAGAGCTCGGAGGAGACCTGGGGGTAGTAGCCGGGGACGGCGGAGTTCTCGGGCGTACCGGCGAGGGCCTTGTAGAGGACGTCGTCGGGGGTCGGGGTGGCGACCTGCCATCCCACGCCGTAGAGGAGCAGCTCGGCGGCGGAGTGGTAGTTGACGCCGTACTCGAAGCCGATCCGCTTCTCGAAGCGGTCCAGGGCGACGGTCTCCGGCTCGGAGTTGGGGCCTGCGCCACGGAAGGTCTGGCTCGCCGGGTTCGCGGACGAACCCTCGTTGTCGTAGCCCCACTTGTAGGCGAAGTTGCGGTTGAGGTCGACGCCGTCGCCGGCGGTGTAGGCGCCGTCGCCGTTGTTGTCGCGCATGTTCTTGCGCCACAGCCGCTGGCCGTCGGAGTTGTGGGTGAAGTCGTAGCCGTCCGGGTTGGCGGAGATCACGAACCACAGCTCGGTGGAGTCCACGATCCTGGTGATGCGCGGATCCTTGCCGTAGTTGTCGAGGTAGTAGTGGAGCAACCGCCTTGTCATCTCGGGCGTGATCCACTCGCGGGCGTGCTGGTTGGCCATGTACAGCACGGCGGGCTTGGAGCCGTCCTCCGAGGCCTTGGCGCCCTTGGTGAGCTTGAGGGCGAGGATGTCCTGACCCTGGAGCGTCTTGCCGATCGAGACGACCTTGGTGAGGCCCGGGTGGGCCTTTTGGGTCGCGATGATCTCTTCCTGGATGTTGCCCTTTCCGCTGTACGGGCGGAAGACGCCGTCCCCAGCGGCGGCCAGCCCTCGCTGCGTCCGAGCCGAGACCTTGCGCTCGGTGAGTTCGATGCCCTTCGCCTTCAGACCGGCCGCCTCGGCGTCGGTGAGGAAGAGCTCGACCTTCGCGGTGCCCTTGTCGGGCGCGCGCTCGCCCAGTTCGTGCGCGTCCTGGCCGGTCGCGAGGAGCAGCGGGATCTGCTCCTTGGTGACATCGGAGTTGTAGACCTTCACGGCGTCGGCGCCCGCGTCGGATGCCCGGCCGTCCTGCGCCTGGGCGACGGGTGCCGCCGCCAGACCCGCTATCAGCAGTGAAGCCGCTGCGAGCATCGATCTCGCCCTGCGCCTCATAAGCCCCCCTTGCTGTTGGCTGCCACATGAGTGAACCGACGCCAGGCTCATGACAAACCCGTGATCAAGTCAAGGGTCGTGACAGACTGCGTAAAAGCCGCTGCCGGCACCCCGACAGGGCACCGGCAGCGGCCAGTTGACCTGGAACGTCACGTTCAGCCGACCAGGCCGTCGGCCATCTCCTCGGTGAGGCTGGACTCGGTCCCGGGAATGCCCAGGTCGGCGGCGCGCTTGTCGGCCATCGCCAGCAACCGACGGATACGGCCCGCGACGGCGTCCTTGGTCAGCGGCGGATCGGCGAGCGCGCCCAGCTCCTCCAGCGAGGCCTGCTTGTGCTCCATGCGCAGCCGACCCGCGGCGGCCAGGTGCTCGGGAACCTCGTCACCGAGGATCTCCAGAGCGCGCTGGACCCGGGCACCCGCGGCGACCGCGGCCCGCGCCGAGCGGCGCAGATTGGCGTCGTCGAAGTTGGCGAGCCGGTTGGCGGTGGCGCGGACCTCACGGCGCATCCGCCGCTCCTCCCAGGCCAGCACCGAGTCGTGCGCACCGAGCCGGGTCAGCAGCGCGCCGATCGCGTCACCGTCCCGTACCACCACCCGGTCCACGCCGCGCACCTCGCGGGCCTTCGCCGCGATCGACAGCCGACGGGCGGCACCGACCAGGGCGAGGGCGGCCTCCGGACCCGGGCAGGTCACCTCCAGCGAGGAGGAGCGGCCGGGCTCGGTCAGCGAGCCGTGGGCGAGAAAGGCGCCGCGCCAGGCCGCCTCGGCATCGCAGGTGGCACCGGAGACGACCTGCGGGGGCAGCCCGCGGATGGGGCGGCCCCGGCCGTCGACCAGGCCGGTCTGGCGGGCCAGCTGATCGCCGCCCCCCACGACCCGTACGAGATAGCGCGAACCGCGCCGCAGCCCGCCCGGAGCCATCACCACCAGCTCCGAGGGGTGACCGAAGATCTCCAGAATGTCCTTCTTGAGACGGCGCGCGGCGAAGCTGGTGTCCAGCTCCGCCTCGATCACGATCCGGCCGCTCACCAGGTGCAGACCGCCCGCGAACCGCAGGATCGCCGAGACCTCTGCCTTCCTGCAGCAGGTGCGGGTGACCGGAAGGTGCGAGATCTCGTCCTTCACCGCTGGCGTCATCGCCATGGGCCGATCCTTCCATGCATCCGAAAAATACGGTCGTACGCGGCGGCCAGCAGCTCCGGATCATGCTTCGGAGAGCCTCCCCCAGAGCCTTCGGCCTGGGAGGTGCCCCCATCCGCCGAGGCCACCGGCGCGAGCTCGACCGCCGCACCGAGCCGCGCGGCGGCATCGGAGAGAGACTGCCGGTCGGGCACCGCGGCCGCGTCGGCCAGCACCACGTCCAGGGCGAGTTTAGGGGCGTGTCGGGCCAAAACCTCCAAATGACGCTGCGGGGAGAAGCCCTCGGTTTCCCCGGGCTGCGGTGCGAGATTGAGCGAGAGCACCCGGCGCGCCTTGGTCTCCATGAGCGCGTCCAGCAGTTCCGGCACCAGCAGATGCGGAATCACCGAGGAGAACCAGGAGCCGGGACCGAGCACCACCCAGTCGGCGTCGAGGACCGCCGCGACGGCCTCGGGCACCGCGGGCGGGTCGTGCGGCACCAGGTGCACGGACTGCACCTCGCCGGGGGTGAGCGCCACAGTGGCCTGGCCGCGCACCGTGTCCACCTCGTCGGGGCGCGCCGGGTCGTGGCCGCGTACCAGCGCCTGGAGCTCCAGCGGCACCGCGGACATGGGAAGCACCCGGCCCTGCGCTCCCAGCAGCCTGCCGACCAGGTCCAGGGCCTGCACGGGGTCGCCCAGCTGCTCCCACAGGGCCACGATGAGCAGATTGCCGACCGCGTGGCCGTGCATCTCGCCCTTGGACTGGAACCGGTGCTGGATGACCCGGGCCCAGGTCTGCCCCCAGTCGTCGTCGCCGCACAGCGCGGCCAGCGCCTTGCGGAGATCGCCGGGCGGCAGGACACCCAGCTCCTCGCGCAGCCGGCCGCTGGAGCCCCCGTCGTCGGCCACGGTGACCACCGCCGTGAGGTCTCCGGTGATGCGGCGGAGGGCGGCCAGCGAGGCGGACAGGCCCATGCCGCCGCCGAGCGCGACGACCTTGGGCTGAGCGCCGCGCCTGCGGATGGGCCGCGCGGTGACTCCGGCACGCTCGGGGACGGTCCGGCGCAGCCGCCGCAGCCGGAGAGTACGTCCGGTCACTCGCGCCCCATGTCACGGTGCACGACGACCGTCTCGATGCCCTCGGAGGCCAGGCGTGCCGCCAGCTTCTCGGACATGGCGACGCTGCGGTGCTTGCCGCCGGTGCAGCCGACGGCAATGGTCACATAGCGCTTGCCCTCGCGGCGGTAGCCGGTGGCGACGAGCTGGAGCAGTTCGGCGTACCGGTCGAGGAACTCCTTGGCGCCCGGCTGGCTGAAGACATAGCCGGAGACCTCTTCGTTCATGCCGGTGAAGGGGCGCAGCTCCGGGACCCAGTGCGGGTTGGGCAGGAAGCGGCAGTCCACCACCAGGTCGGCGTCGACCGGCAGACCGTACTTGTAGCCGAACGACATGACGGTGGCCCGCAGCTCCGGCTCCTCGTCCCCGGCGAACTGGGCGTCCATCTTGGCGCGCAGCTCGTGGACGTTGAGGCTGGAGGTGTCGATCACCAGGTCGGCGTCGCCGCGCAGCTCGCGCAGCAGATCCCGCTCGGCCGCGATGCCGTCGACGATCCGGCCGTCGCCCTGCAGCGGGTGCGGGCGGCGGACCGACTCGAAGCGGCGGACCAGCGCCTCGTCGGAGGACTCCAGGAAGACGATGCGCCGGGTGACCTGCCGTGCGTCCAGGTCGGCCAGGGATTCGCGAAGGTTGTCGAAGAAGCGGCGGCCGCGGACGTCGACGACGACGGCGATACGGGCCACATTGCCCTGGGAGCGGGCGCCGAGCTCCACCATGGTGGGGATCAGCGCGGGCGGCAGGTTGTCGACGACGAACCAGCCGAGGTCCTCGAGGCACTTGGCGGCCGTGCTGCGGCCCGCCCCCGACATGCCGGAGATGATCACGAGCTCGGGGATGGCCGCCTCCGCGGCCTCTCCGGGCTCGATCGGCGTGCCCGTATTCACGTGTGCTCCGTCTCGGTCGTACTCAGTCATTCGTGCTGCCCCCGTCGTCTTCCATGATCTCTCCTGTCGCCGTGTTCACGGCGGGTGCGGCCGGAGCCGCCGATGCGAGGGCCGCGGCAATCGTCTCGGCCGTCCTGCGGCCTATCCCGGGAACCTCGCAGATCTGGTCGATTGTGGCCGACCGAAGCTTCTTCACCGAACCGAAATGCTTGATGAGCGCCTGTTTGCGGGAGTCACCGAGACCGGGGACGACATCCAGGGGACCCGCCTTGAGGCGTTTGGTGCGCTTGCTGCGCTGGTACGTGATCGCAAAGCGGTGGGCCTCGTCACGCACTCGCTGGAGGAGATACAGCCCCTCACTGGAGCGGGGCAGCACCACCGGATCGTCCTCGCCCGGCAGCCAGACCTCCTCCAGCCGCTTGGCGAGGCCGCAGACGGCGACATCGTCGACACCGAGCTCGTCCAGCGCCCGCTGGGCGGCCGCGACCTGCGGCTGCCCGCCGTCGACGACGACGAGCTGCGGCGGGTACGCGAAGCGCTTGGGACGGCCGTCCTCCTCGGTGACCGCCTCGTCGTCGGACCACTCCCCGGTCTTCTGCTTCTCCTGCAGATAGCGCTTGAAGCGGCGGGTGATCACTTCGTGCATGGACCGGACGTCGTCCTGCCCCTCGAAGCTTTTGATCTGGAACCGCCGGTACTCGCCCTTGCGGGCCAGGCCGTCCTCGAAGACCACCATCGACGCCACCACGTCCTCGCCCTGGAGATGCGAGATGTCGAAGCACTCGATGCGCAGCGGCGCACTGTCCAGCTCCAGCGCCTCGGCGATCTCCTCCAGGGCGCGGGAGCGGGTGGTCAGATCGGAGGCGCGCCTGGTCTTGTGCAGGGCGAGCGCCTGCTGGGCATTGCGCTGGACCGTCGCCATCAGGTCCTTCTTGTCGCCGCGCTGCGGTATGCGCAGCGAGACGTTCGAGCCGCGCCGCCCGGTGAGCCACTGGCCGACGGCCTCGGGGTCCTCCGGGAGGGCGGGGACCAGCACCTCCTTGGGGACCGCGTCGCCGCTCTCCTCGCCGTACAACTGCTGGAGCGCGTGCTCGACCAGTCCGGCCGTGTCGACGGCCTCCACCTTGTCGGTGACCCAGCCGCGCTGGCCGCGCACCCGGCCGCCGCGGACATGGAAGATCTGCACCGCGGCTTCCAGTTCGTCCTCGGCGACGGCGATCAGATCGGCGTCGGTGGCGTCGGCGAGGACGACGGCGTTCTTCTCCATCGCGCGGCGCAGCGCCTCGATGTCGTCGCGGAGCCGGGCCGCTCGCTCGTACTCCATCTCCTCGGCCGCGTCCCTCATCTGCTGCTCCAGGCGGCGCAGATACGTGCCGGTGCGGCCGGCCATGAAGTCGCAGAAGTCCGCGGCCAGTTCGCGATGCTCCTCCGCCGTGACCCGGCCGACGCAGGGCGCGGAGCACTTGCCGATGTAGCCCAGCAGGCAGGGCCGGCCGATCTGGGCGGAGCGCTTGAAGACCCCGGCCGAGCAGGTCCGTACCGGGAAGACACGGAGCATCAGGTCGACGGTCTCGCGGATCGCCCAGGCATGGGCGTACGGACCGAAGTAGCGCACGCCCTTCTTCTTGGCCCCGCGCATCACCTGGACCCTCGGGAACTCCTCGCCGACGGTGACCGCGAGATACGGATAGCTCTTGTCGTCGCGGTACTTGACGTTGAAGCGGGGGTCGAACTCCTTGATCCAGGAGTACTCCAGCTGAAGCGCCTCCACCTCCGTGGAGACCACGGTCCACTCCACCGAGGCAGCCGTGGTCACCATGGTGCGGGTGCGCGGGTGCAGGTTCGCCAGGTCCTGGAAGTAGTTGGCGAGCCGCTGGCGCAGGCTCTTCGCCTTCCCGACGTAGATCACACGACGGTGTTCGTCGCGGAATTTGTAGACCCCCGGCGAGTCGGGGATCTGTCCCGGCTTGGGGCGGTAGCTGGAGGGGTCTGCCATGCTCCACACCCTACTTGCGGGGGCTGACAGCCGGGGGCCGCTCAGGCCTCCGGACCGGCGATCAGCTTGCCGCCCTTCGCGGTGACCGGAACCTCGGGAAGCGGGACGGTCGCCGGGCCGCGCAGCGCCTTGCCGGTCGTCACGTCGAAGCGGCTGCCGTGGCAGGGGCAGTTGCCCTCGGTGCCCTCGAGCTTGTCCAGAACGCAGCCGGCGTGCGTGCACTGCGCGCTGAACGCCTTGTACTCGCCCTCGGCCGGGCGGCAGACGACCAGCCGCTGCTCGCGGTAGAGCTTGGCGCCGCCGACCGGGATCTCGTCCGCCGCGCCGAGAGTCACCGGCTCGGTGGGCGTCGGATTCTTGGCGTGTCCGAGCTTGGACTCCGTCGAGCAGGCCGCGGCACCCAGCCCGGCCACCCCGGCGAGGGCGGCACCTTTCAGCACGGTACGGCGGGCGGCGGACTGGCCGGACATGGCGACTCCACGATCTGAGAACGGTACGACAACCTCATCGACGATACCCGTGGCCTTCTCGGCCCTCGGACCATGGGTTACGTTCGGCGCTGTGATCGTCGTCGCCGGAGAATCCCTGATCGACCTGGTCCCGCAGGGCGGTGGGGCACCGCTGCCCGCGCTGCTGCCGGTGCCGGGCGGCGGCCCGTACAACACAGCCGTCGCGCTGGGGCGGCTCGGGGCGCGCACCGCCTTCTGCTCCCGTATCTCCACGGACGGCTTCGGCGAGGCCCTGCTGGGCGGACTCGTGGCGGCCGGGGTGGATGTGTCGCTCGTCCAGCGCGGGCCCGAGCCGACGACGCTCGCGGTGGCCTCCGTCGGCGCGGACGGCTCCGCCGGGTACGGCTTCTACGCCGAGGGCAGCGCGGACCGGCTCTTCGAACTGCCGGGCGTGCTCCCGGCCGGGGTACGGGCGCTGGCCGTCGGCACCTGCTCGCTGGTGCTGGAGCCGGGTGCGAGCGCGTACGAGGCGCTGCTGCGGCGCGAGGCCGGGCACGGATTGCTCACCCTGCTCGACCCGAACATCCGCCCAGGACTGATCCCCGATGCGGCCGCTTACCGGGCACGGTTCCGCGGCTGGCTGCCGTACGTGTCCCTGCTGAAGCTCTCCGAGGAGGACGCCGCGTGGCTCGGCGGCAGCCCCGAGGAGTGGCTGGCCGCCGGGCCGGCAGCGGTGGTGCTGACGCGGGGCGCGGCGGGGCTGACCGTGCTGACCCGGGCGAGGGCCGAAGCGTCGGTGCCGGGTGTGCCGGTCGATGTCGTCGACACGATCGGCGCGGGCGACACGGTGAACGCGGCGCTGCTGCACGGCCTCGCGGGGCGCGACCCGGCCACGCTGGACGCCGCGGCGTGGGCGGAAGTGCTGCGGTACGCGGCCCGCGCGGCGGCGGTGACCTGCTCCCGCGCAGGCGCGGAGCCGCCGCACGCGGCGGAGCTGGCCGAGCCGGTGTGAGCCCCGGAACGCCCTTCGGGTGTTGTCCTCAATCGCCGGACGGGCTCGAATCGAGCCCGTCCGGCGATTGAGGACGGACGCACCGGCTGGGTCCGGGGGCGGGCCGTCAGGCCTTCCGTGCGCGCGGTGTCGTCTTCGTCGTCCGCGCCGTCGCCGTCTTCCGCACCGGCTTCGCGTTCGCCGCGACCACCTTCTTCGCGGTCGTGCGCTTCCGCGCCGCCGGCACCGTCGCGTCGCTGATCTTCTCCGGGGACAGGATGTCCCTGAGGAACTTGCCGGTGTGGCTGGCCGGGACCGAGGCGACCTGCTCCGGGGTGCCCTCGGCGATGACCAGGCCGCCGCCGCTGCCGCCCTCGGGGCCCATGTCGATGATCCAGTCCGCGGTCTTGATGACGTCCAGGTTGTGCTCGATGACGATCACCGAGTTGCCCTTGTCGACCAGTCCGGACAGCACCTTGATCAGCTTGTTGATGTCGTCGAAGTGCAGACCGGTGGTGGGCTCGTCCAGGACGTACACCGTGCGGCCCGTGGACCGCTTCTGAAGCTCGCTCGCCAGCTTGACGCGCTGCGCCTCACCGCCGGACAGCGTCGGCGCGGACTGTCCGAGGCGGACATAGCCGAGGCCGACCTCGGTGAGGGTCTTCAGATGGCGCGAGATCGTCGGGACGGCCTCGAAGAAGTGCAGGGCCTCCTCGATCGGCATGTCCAGCACCTCGGCGATGGACTTGCCCTTGTAGTGGACCTCCAGGGTCTCCCGGTTGTAGCGCGCTCCGTGGCAGACCTCGCACGGGACGTACACATCCGGCAGGAAGTTCATCTCGATCTTGATGGTGCCGTCGCCCGCGCAGTTCTCGCAGCGGCCGCCCTTGACGTTGAAGGAGAAGCGGCCCGGCAGATAGCCGCGCACCTTCGCCTCCATGGTCTCCGCGAAGAGCTTGCGGATGTGGTCGAAGACTCCGGTGTACGTGGCCGGGTTCGACCGGGGCGTACGGCCGATCGGCGACTGGTCGACGTGCACCACCTTGTCGACGAGGTCGTCGCCGTCGACACGGGTGTGCCGGCCGGGCACGTTGCGGGCGTTGTTCAGCTCGCGCGCCAGGTAGGTGTAGAGGATGTCGTTGACCAGCGTCGACTTTCCGGAGCCGGAGACGCCCGTGACCGCGGTGAAGACACCCAGCGGGAAGGCGACGTCGATGTCCTGGAGATTGTTCTCGCGGGCGCCGCGCACGATCAGCTGGCGGCTCGGGTCCACCGGGCGGCGGATCTCGGGCAGGACGATGGACTTCTTGCCGGAGAGGTACTTGCCGGTCATCGACTCCTCGGTGGTCAGCAGCTCCTTCAGCGGGCCGCTGTGCACCACCTTGCCGCCGTGCTCACCGGCGCCGGGGCCGATGTCGACGACCCAATCGGCGACCTTGATGGTGTCCTCGTCGTGCTCGACGACGATGAGCGTGTTGCCCATGTCGCGGAGCCGGACCAGGGTCTCGATGAGACGGTGGTTGTCGCGCTGGTGCAGACCGATGGACGGCTCGTCCAGGACGTAGAGCACGCCGACCAGGCCGGAGCCGATCTGCGTGGCGAGCCGGATGCGCTGGGCCTCGCCGCCGGAGAGCGTGCCGGCCGCGCGGTTCAGCGAGAGATAGTCCAGGCCGACGTCGACCAGGAAGCGCAGCCGTTCGTTGACCTCCTTGAGGACGCGCTCGGCGATCTTCTTGTCGCGGTCGTTGAGCCTCAGCTCGCCCAGGAATTCCGCGCAGTCGCTGATGGACATCGCGGAGACCTCGGCGATGGACTTGTCCATGATCGTGACGGCGAGAACGATCGGCTTGAGCCGCGTGCCCTCACAGGTGGGGCACGGCACCTCGCGCATGTAGCCCTCGAAGCGCTCCCGGCTGGCGTCGCTCTCGGCCTCGGAGTGCCGCCGCTTCACGAACGGAACCGCACCTTCGAAGGACGTGGTGTACGCACGTTCCCGTCCGTAACGATTGCGGTACCGCACCTCGATCTGGGTCTTGTGCCCGTACAGCAGGGCCTTCCTGGCCCGCAGCGGCAGTCCGGCGAACGGGATGTCCGTGCGGAAGCCGAGGGCGTCGGCAAGCGCCCCCACCAGACGGCTGAAGTAGTCCTTCGTCTGGCCGCCCGACCAGGGATGGATCGCCCCCTCGTCGAGGGACCTCTCCTCGTCCGGGACGATCAGCTCGGGGTCGACCTCCATGCGCGTACCGATGCCGGTGCAGTCGGGGCAGGCGCCGAAGGGCGAGTTGAAGGAGAAGGAGCGCGGCTCCAGCTCCTCGAAGGACAGGTCGTCGTACGGGCAGTAGAGATGCTCGGAGTACATCCGCTCGCGCTCGGGGTCGTCCTCGGGGAGGTCGACGAAGTCGAGCACGACCATGCCGCCGGACAGGCCCAGCGCGGTCTCGACGGAGTCGGTGAGCCGGCGCTTGGCGGAGTCCTTCACCGTGAGGCGGTCGACGACCACCTCGATGGTGTGCTTCTCCTGCTTCTTCAGCTTGGGCGGCTCGGTGAGCTGGATGGTCTCGCCGTCCACCCGGGCCCGGCTGTAGCCCTTGGTCTGGAGGTCGGCGAACAGGTCGACGAACTCGCCCTTGCGCTCGCGGACGAGGGGCGAGAGCACCTGGAAGCGGCTGCCCTCGGGCAGCTCCAGGACCTTGTCGACGATGGCCTGCGGGGACTGGCGCGAGATGGGCCTGCCGCACTCGGGGCAGTGCGGCTTGCCGATCCGGGCGAAGAGCAGCCGGAGGTAGTCGTAGACCTCGGTGATGGTGCCGACCGTCGAGCGCGGGTTGCGCGAGGTCGACTTCTGGTCGATGGAGACGGCCGGGGACAGGCCCTCGATGAAGTCCACATCGGGCTTGTCCATTTGCCCGAGGAACTGCCGGGCGTAGGAGGAGAGCGACTCGACGTACCGCCGCTGCCCCTCGGCGAAGATCGTGTCGAACGCGAGCGAGGACTTGCCCGATCCCGAAAGCCCGGTGAAGACGATGAGCGAGTCACGCGGGAGGTCGAGCGAGACATTTTTCAGATTGTGCTCGCGAGCGCCACGGACGATGAGACGGTCGGCCACGCCGGTCCGCACCTTTCTTGAGAGAAGCGGGGGCTGGGCCCCCGTCCCAGACTAGGGGGCCTCCACAGCGATGGGTCGCTGAATTCAAGCTTGCCTCACCCGAGCCTATAGCACGTGTATTCGATTTCAGGACTCGCTCGAGGAGCTTCACCCGAACGAGTGGCCGGGCTATCGTCGGCCCCATGATCGATCACGAGCACGACCTGGCCTCTCTCCGTGCGGCGACCGACCGGCTCCTCGCCGCCGCCGGCAAACTGGACAACGCTTCCGTCGCCGAGCCGTCACGGCTTCCCGGCTGGACCCGCGGCCATGTCCTCGCCCATGTCGCCCGTAACGCGGACGCGCTCGTCAATGTCCTCGAGGGCCGGCCCATGTACGTCAGCGGCGATGCCCGCGACGCCGACATCGAGCGCGACGCTCCCCGTCCGTTCGACGTCCAGCTCACCGATGTACGCGAGAGCGCGGACCGCTTCCAGCAGGCCGCGGCCGCCCCCGCCGACTGGTCGCGCACGGTCGAGCTGCGCAACGGCGTGACCGACACCGCCGCCCGCGTCCCCTTCCGCCGGCTGGTCGAGGTCGAGCTGCACCATGTCGACCTGGGCGTCGGCTACGAGCTGGAGGACCTGCCCGAGGAGTTCGTGGAGCGCGAGATCGACTTCCTCGCCGAGCGGTTCGGCGGACACAAGGACGTCCCGTCGACCGCCGTGGTCATCGAGGGAGGCCGGTTCTGGACGACGGGCGGCGGCGCCGAGGGCGGGCCCGTCCGCGTCACGGGCGCCGCCGCCGAACTGCTGGGTTGGCTCGCAGGCCGTCGCGACGGGTCGGCGCTGCGCGTCGAGGGCGGGGTCCTGCCCACGCTGCCCGCGCTCTGACCGCCGCGCCGGGGCGCCCTCGACACGGCAGGCGCCGCGCTGCCCGCACTCCCCCCGCTATAGGCTGAACACATGACGTACAGCGGAGCGGTGACGGTCGGCGGTCCTGCGGAAGTGCACGAACTCGCGGACCTGATGATCTCCAAGGCCGCGGTCGGGCCCATGAACAACAACGCCTATCTGCTGCGCTGCCGGACCACTGACGAGCAGCTGCTGATCGACGCCGCGAACGAGCCCAGGACCCTGCTCGCGCTGATCGGTGACGACGGCATCAAGTCCGTCGTCACCACCCACCGCCACGGCGACCACTGGCAGGCCCTGGCCGAGGTCGTCGAGGCGACGGGCGCCACCACCTACGCGGGCAGGCACGACGCCGAGGGCATCCCGGTCCCCACCGACGTGCTCGTCGACGACGGCGACACGATCAAGGTCGGCCGGGTCGAGCTCACCGTCCGGCATCTGGTCGGCCACACCCCGGGTTCCATCGCACTGATCTACGACGACCCGCACGGCCACCCGCATGTCTTCACCGGTGACTGCCTCTTCCCGGGGGGTCCTGGGCGGACAACACGTCCCGAACACTTCGAGTCGCTGATGTCGGGCCTGGAGGCGAAGGTCTTCGTACTCCCGGATGAGACCTGGATCTACCCGGGCCACGGCAACGACACCACGCTCGGCGCCGAGCGGCCTCACCTCGGCGAGTGGCACGAGCGGGGCTGGTAGGTCGGCGGCATCGGCGCGACAAGGTTGCCAGTGCGACCTATCGGCGCCAACCGGGGCCACCGGACCGCCGCCCCGGTGGCCCTTGGGCAGTAGCCGCGTCTGCGAACAGTCGGATTTTGGTGGCACCGCCTACCACAGGCGGCTAACGTCCCGGCATGAACGATTCGCTCTCCTTCGAGAGCGTTCGCCCTCCACGCCGGTGTCGCCGTGGAGAAGCTCGTGAAGGCCGTCCTCGTCTCGAAGAGCCCGGTCTACATTGCGGAGATCCGTAACAACAGCGCGGACGTGGTGCTGCACCTCGGCGGGCACCTCCCGATGGACGAGGAGAAGGTCCGCACCGTCGGGGCCATGGAAGCCATCAAGCGGCTCCGGAAGATTGGCGTCCTCCAGCCGGACTCCCAACTCGACCTGCTGATCGAGATGCGCAATGGAGCGGCTCACACCTCTCCCGACAGCACCCTGGCCAAGGCAATGATTTCTCCCCTCGCCCGGACGGTTGAGACACTGCTCGACGACCTCGGCAAGCCGCTGGACACCTTTTGGGAGCGGTGGACGGAGGCCGTCAAGGCCGCCGCGAACGAGCAGGAGGACCAGGTCTTCCGAGACGTACAGCTCCGGATCACGCAGGCCCGTCACGCCTTCGAAGACCGTTTCGTGGGCCTCCCCGCAGAGGTAAAGGAGGGAGCTCTCAAGGCGCCCCAGCCCCGCCGGGAGGAGTGGTTCGCCCGGCCGATGGAGATCAAGAAAGACGGCATGGTCGTCTTGAAGACCTCGGGCGGCGACTGCCCCGCCTGCGGCGGGCAGGGCCTCCTCACGTTCGAACCGGTCAACCGGACGGCCACGGAGACGACTTTCACCGCGAACGGCTTCGGCTGCTACCTGTGCAACTTCGAGGTGAACGGCCCGGATGAGATGGCCGCCCTGCGGAAGGCCAACACCCCCGGAATGGTGACCACGATGGCCGTCTCCCACGGCCCCACACTCGCCCCGGAGGGCATCAAGATGGGCGAGACCAAGGCAGGCTGATGTCACGTCGACGGCCCGGCCGGATGTGCGCTGTGATCACCAGCACCGCGACGACCCTCTCCAGCACCGGGGCGGAGATCGGGCCGAAGCATCGCGCGGCGAGGCGCGGCACGGGGAGGCGGCCGCCAGGACGTCCAGCACGGGGTTCGGCTGAAGCGCCCACCGGCCGGGTGACGGCCTCCTGGCAGAGACACTCACCGGCCCAAGTCATGCAAGCCGCCCTGGTCAGGGCCGGGATGGCGAACTCTGCAACCGGGCCATGCATGAAAGCTGTCTAGAAGATATGAACCTGTTGTCTGCCCTGGCCCAGAGGCAAAGGACCGCTCGCCGGCGAAAGAGCGCTTTGCGGATAGGTGCCGCGCTGGACCAGCGCCGGGAGCGAGTCAGGAGAGCCGACCGTCTTCGGCGACGGGGGCTGGTTGCCCTGGTGGCGATAGGAGGCCTGGCACTTATGGTCGGCCTGCCCTGGCTTATCTGGCGCGGCCCCTATGTCCTGGATGCCAAGTACATTGATCGCAAAGCTCTCGGTGAAGGATCAGCAGCGCTCGTCACCGGCCTGCGTACCACTCTGGTCGCGGTCGTTGCTGCTCTCGGCGCCGGCATCGCCCTGCTCTACACCGCCCGCACCTACCGTCTCACACGGCGCGGGCAGATCACCGACCGCTTCACCAAAGCTCTCGAACGGCTGGGCTCGCCCGAGATCTACGTCCGTATCGGTGGCATCCTCGCCCTCGAGCAGATCGTGCAGGACGCCCCCGAACAGGCAGCCACCGACGCTGCCGAGGTCCTCGGCCACTTCATCCGCCACCGGGCTCCTAGGGCGCGTATTCGGTTGTGATCAAGGGGTGGTCCGCGTGAGGTCCTTGATCCAGATCATCGAGGCGCGGAGGTGGAGGCCGGCGAGGTAGCTCTCAGGGGTCTTGTCGAAGCGGGTGGCGATGCCTCGCCATGCCTTCAGCTTGTTGATCAGCCGCTCGACGGCATTCCGCTCCTTGTAGAGGTCGGCGTCGTGGCTGACGGGCCGACCGCCCCTGCTGCCTTTCTTCTTCCGGTTGGCGGCCTGGTCCTTCTTCTCCGGGATGACCGCCTTGATGCGGCGTTTCCGCAGGTAGGCACGGTTTCCGTGGGACGAGTAGGCCTTGTCGCCGGCAACCGCGTCGGGGCGGGTGCGGGGGCGGCCGACGGGCAGGCGGACCCGCACCTTCTTGAGCACGGGGATGAACTGCGGGCTGTCCGCGGCCTGCCCCGCGGTCAGGACGAACGCCAGAGGACGGCACTTCCGGTCGGCGGCGAGATGAACCTTGCTGGTCAGCCCGCCCCTCGAACGTCCGAGCAGGGCGGCTTTCAGCCGGAGTTTGCGCCGGCGCCGGATGTGCCGTCGTTCTTCCCGCTCGGGGTCGTTTCCGGCGTCCTGCCCGTCTTGTTCTTCCGGGCCGCCCCCTTTTGCCGGGCCTTCTCCTCGTCGACGGCGGCCTTCTCCAGAGCGGTCATGACGTCCTGGCCGAGATGGGTACCGGCAGCGTCGTGGTGGGCCCGGGCTGTGGTGGAGTCCACGCTGACCAGGGACAAGTCCACCTCACCCCGCTTCGCGGCTTCCGCGATCAGGCCCTCCAGCAGGGCTTCGAAGACGCCGGCATCCCTCCACTGCCGGAAGCGGTTGTGGACGGTCGGCCAGGCACCGAACTCCTTCGGCATCTCCCGCCACTGCCCGCCCGTCCTGAACCGCCAGATCACGCCTTCGAATTGCTGTCGCAGCCGTTCGGGGTACGGGCCAAACCTGCCGATTGGCAGGTACGGCTCGATGAACTCCCACTCCTCGTCCGTCAACTGCACCCGCGTCATGCAAGACGATCTACCGGATCAGGCCCCGCCGCGAGGGCGAATCCCGCAAATTGATCACAACTCGATACGCGCCCTAAGGCCCGACGTCAGGACGACCCCGATCCCGGCCGCCTTCCCGATGAACTGGCGGCCGACGTACAGGCAGCGCTCACCGCACTCACCCGAGCAGAGTCACGCACCCACGTCGACCCCCGCCAACAGCTCGATCTCAGTGGGCTTCACCTCGTCGGTGCACGTCTAAAGGCCGCGGATCTCACCTATGTCAACATGAGAGGGGCGGATTTGACGGGGGCCTACCTGTCCGGGGCAACGTTGACGGAGGCCAACCTGATCAGGGCGACGTTGACGAAGGCCACCCTTTTCGAAGCGACGTTGACGGAGGCTGACCTGGCCTACGCGACGTTGGCAGGGGCCAATCTGCGAAGGGCGGATTTGACGGGGGCCTACCTGGTCAAGGCGACGCTGACGGGGGCCAAGTTGGGCAAGGCGACGTTGACGGAGGCTGCCCTGAAAGAGGCGACGTTGACGAAGGCCGCCCTGCCCGAGGCGACGTTGACGGGGGCTGACCTGTCCGGGGCGACGCTCACTGGGGCCGACCTGTCCAGGGCAGTTACGACAGGTATCGTGACTGACAAGCGCACGAGGATGCCGGAGAGGTGGGCCCCGGAGGCATAGCGGTGGCGAAGAATGGCGGTTAGGGCCGGGTGGCGCCGTAGTAGGCCCCGGAGTCCTCGCCCAGACACCAGGGAGCAAGTAACCCACCGGTAGGTTTCAGGGCTTCATGACGGTGGTCTTCTTCGGCTGCCGGGGGACGGTCTTGGTTTTGTTGAGGTGTCCGTACACCGTCGACCGTGGCACGCCGAACACGAGGCGTGCAGACGGTCGTTCTCCTCTTGGCTAAGCGCGGCCACCATCCGGGCCAACGACGTCACACCCGGCAGCAGCACGGGTTAGGGGTGTGCTTGCGGACCTTCGCCCGGTACAGCGTCACGTCGTAGCCGTGATCCGCCTCAGTCACCGTGGCGAAGTCCAGGGCGACCAGCTCGGAGACGCAGGCCGCCGTGGCGAACCCGAGCAGCACCGGGAGGCGTTTGCGCTTCACGACAAAGGTGGTCCGGTTGCCGTCGGCGAACATGGCGCGGGTCTGCGGAGAGAGGGCCGCGACGTCGGAAACCGAAGGCGCACCAGCGGGCCGCGCTGGCAGGATCACCGCATGCTCATCACACCGCGCCCCGGCGCAGACCGGGAGAACATCCGGCAGGTCCTCAGCGGCGTCCACACCACGGCTATGAACCTGCAGCGGCCGTACGGCAGCGCCTTCGAAGGGCTGCTGACGTATTTGGACTGGGCCACGGAGTCCGCGCGGATGCTGCGCTCCCAGATCAGCGATCGGGACCTCGACCAGCTCGTGTTCACCGACCGCTACCGGGCGCTCCTGGGCAGCTGCGGCACGCTCGCCGGGACCGCCCAGCAGCGCCTCGTGAACGGTCTGGTCCAACTTGAGGTCGCCGAACGGATCGAGGCGTTCGAGGCGGCCGTGGCCGCGCTGGATGCGCGGATCGGCCGATGGAGCCAGCGGGAGGTGTTCGTCGTGGCCGACTCCAGCTTCTACATCCAGAACGAGGTGAAGCTGGCCGACGTCGACCTGCACGAGGTGCTCGACGTGCCGCGGTGGCAGTTCGTGCGCCTGTTGTTCCCGATCGTGGTGGTCGACGAGCTGGACGACCTCAAGGACGCCAGCAAGCAGCGGGCCCGCTGGCGTGCCGCCCACACGCTCGGTCTCCTCGACGGGGTCCTCAAGGGCGGCACGCACGGGGTCTTACACGAAGGGGAGCACACCGTTCAGGACGGCGAGACCCGCGGCAGGGTCAACGTTGAGATCGTCCTCGATCCCCCCGGCCACGTGCGCCTGGACCGCCCCGATGTCGAGATCATTGACCGGACGGTGGCCATCCAGGGCCTGGCCGGCCGCGACGTTCGGTTGCTGACGTGCGATACGAGTCAGCACACCCGGGGCCGGGCCGCCGGGCTGCAGGTGACCAAGGTGGCGACGAAGGACCCCGGGGACGAGCCGGACTGGTCGGCCCCGGACAGGTCTGGCACTGGCGTACGCGCGCAGCGGCGCGCCCGGCAGGCCGAAGCCCAGGCTCCGACGGCCAGTTGAGAATCGAGCACCACGGCAGTAACACTGCGCTACACGCCGCCTGGCGGTAGCTATACGAGAACAAGGCCTACCGCGATTGGCCCGCCCGGGGATGCGGCCTCCACGGTGAGCTGACGGTGGCTGCATGGCGATCGTCGTGCTGCGCGAGCTGCGCAAGGAACTGTCGGACGACTTCGGCGCGGGCGATCCGCTCGGCTTCATCAAGGCGGTACACGCGGCGCCGGCCGACTCGGATGTCTCGGGAGACCCTGACGACCGAACGTTCTGCGGAAAACCCTGGCGGGCGTCCGGCCTGAGCGGCGTTCCCCAAGGCCGTTACCAGCCAGGAGGCAGGATCATTCCGGTGGGCAGTGGCGACCCGCTTGCTGGAACCAGACCGGTTGGCGCTACACCCGTCGCGCCAGAGAAATCGACGGTGCCTCCGGAGAACTCCGCGCGGTTAAAGGAGATGGTGCCGCCGGAGAACTCCGAGCCGGGGAAGCCGATGGTGCCACCGGAGAACTTCGCGTGGAGGAAGAGGACGGTACCGCCGGAGAACGCTGCACCGGCGATGGACACGGTGCTGCCGGAGAACTTTGCGCCGATGAAGTCGACGGTGCCGCTGGAGAACACCGGGCTCAGGAAGTCGACCGTGCCGCCGGAGAACTGCGCACGGGCGAAGTGAACGGTTCCGCCGGAGAACTGGGTGTGGCTGAAGTTAACCGTGCCGCCGGAGACCGTTGCGTTGCCGGGAGCCGTTCGCCAGCGGTCGGCCGAGCGCGGCGGTGTGTCCGGCGGGGCAGGTGACCTCGCCCTTCTCGGTGTCGACGGTGAACTCGTCGGCGGTGAAGCCGCTGGGGACGGCCGGTTTCAGCGGCGGTGGCTTGAGGACCGGGTCGTGGCCCTGGGCCTGGAGGTGTTCGCGCAGGTCGCCGGTGCCGTAGGCGGCATCGCCCAGGACGGTGAGCGGTGCTTCCTCGTCGGCGAGGAGGTCGCGGGCGATGGCGGCCTCGTGGTTGTCGGCCCCGCTGCCGGCGGTCAGGGCGACCTCGGTGAACAGCCCGGCCTCGGGTTCGAAGGCCACGTGGGCGCGGAAGCCCTCCTGGTGGCGGGTGCGGTTCTTGTGAATGTGCCGCGCCTCGGGGTCGACGGTGGAGACCGTGCGGTCGCGGGCGGTCCCGCGGGTGATGCGCCAGCGCCCGTCGCGGCCGTCGGATTCCTCGGCCGGCTCCACGTCCTGGCCCGCGACCAGGGCCAGCAGCCCGACGGCGTTCGCCGCGGCCTCGCCCAACTGCTGCTCGGGCAGGCGGCCGAGCAGGTTCAGCGCGTCGGTGACCAGGGCGTCGACTAGTGCCTCACGGGCGGCCTGGTCGTTCCAGGCGATGCGGGGCTTGCCCGGGTCGGCGTAGTCGTGCGCGGTGCACCACGCCGCAGCAACCTGCTCGGCATCGGGGACCTCGCGGATGACCCGGCGGATCGCGGCGATGAGCTGGGTGACGGTGTCCTGGGTGGCGACCGCGTCGTCCAGCACGGTGGAGTCCAGCGCCCGCCGCTGCCGGCCCTTGAGGACACCGGTGGCCGTGACGACCTCCCTGACCTTGGCGAACAGCCGGTTCGGGTCACCCGAGCGCTGCAGTCGGCGGCGGAAGTACGTCAGCAGCGACGGGTCGAACGCGGTGTCATACAACCCCAGCCCGCACGCCGCCTTCCACCAGGTCACAGCGCAGTTCCTGCACCGTCTCGAAGTCCGAGAGCCCGTGCAGGCTCTGCAGCACCACCGTCGCGGCCAGCACCTGCGGCGGCATCGACGGCCGCCCGTTCGTCGAGGGGTACATGTCCGCGAACATCGACCCGGGGAACAGCACTTCGCGATGCTCGGCCAGGAACGCGAACACACTCCCGGCCGGGATCAGCTCCCGACAGGTCTCCCACGCATCCGGCCCGACCGTCTCCCCAGCCCATTCCCCCTGCACACACAGCAGTCTGGCCCCACACCAGTGCGCGCGAGGCCAGAACCGAGATTTTCAGTGATCTTCTAGACGGACCGCGGCGGATTCCTCTCCGAGTTGGGAGACAGCAGTGGTGAAGCGTTCGGTGTGCAGGCGGGTGGCATCCCGCAGGGCGCCGTCCTCGTCGACGCGCTGGCGCCGGTAGGCCACGACCAGGGCGACCAGGGCACCGGCCCCGGCGACCACTCCGAAGGACAGCTTCACCAAGTCGAACAGCGTCTTCGAGTCGACTCGGCGCTCAGGCTTGAGGCCTCGGGCGCCGAGCAGGTCCCATCCGGCATAGAACACGACGACGGCCACCAGGATCGCGGCAATGAAGGTCAGGCCGAGGACGGTTCCGACCGGCCAGAGCCTCAACCCACGCTGGTTCGTCCGGCGCCGGGGCACAGGTGCTGTCACACATCAACAGGACGGCCCGAGCCCGCCGCCGGTTGCGGCCACCCTCACGAGACCAGGGGGTTCGACGCGCCAACTCCCGGCGGCAGGCTTTAAGCACGCCGAAGGGCCCGCCATGCCTCCACGGCGGGCGGGCCTTTCGGTTGCCCAGGAAGGCTGCCCGGGCGTCAGCCGACGTCCAGGAGCACGGCGGTCACGAAGGCCTCCGCCTGGTCCTCCGACCACTTCCCGTACGGCACGCTGGCCTGTGTCAGGGAGTGCCGCAGGCACAGCGCCGCGTCTCTCAGGGGCACGGGCTGCTTGTCGCCCTCGTCGGCCGCGTCCTGGAGGGCGCGCCGGGCGACGCGTACGGCCGTCGCCGGGTCCACAGAGTGCACCCACTTCAGTGCCGTGATCACGTCGGTGTAGAGGTCACTCCAGCGCAGGTTGTCCATGCCGAACTGCTGGCCGTGGTGGCGCAGGTTGAACGCCAGGGCGTGGCCGATGGCGCCGGTAACGCCCGCCGGTAAGTCGCTCACGAAGACTCCTCAGTACTCGATCGGGTGGGGCCGGTTGTGCACGGCGCGGTCCTCCACAGCCCTATACGCGGCCGTGGCGTCCTCGCCCCGGGTAATCGTGCCAGCGAGGACCCCGGCGAGCCCGTTGCAGAGCACACGGGCTCGCCGTCGTCGGCGGGCAGCTCGCTCGGGACAGTGCACAGGTACAGGTTGAACACGGCCAGAGGCT
Organism: Streptomyces sannanensis; assembly: GCF_039536205.1. Lineage (GTDB taxonomy): Bacteria > Actinomycetota > Actinomycetes > Streptomycetales > Streptomycetaceae > Streptomyces > Streptomyces sannanensis. The sequence continues at coordinate 1,637,630 of NZ_BAAAYL010000001.1, forward strand.
TGGCGCCTATGACTCGGAGGCCTCCCGAGCCGTGACGGCCAGGAAACCGTTCGACACCCGCACGCGGGGCATGAGGTCGACGTCCGACAGCCCGGAGTTCGGGCGGGGCCCGCTCGCGCCCTGGTGCAGGGGAAGTCATGGCGGCACGGCCGAAAAAATGTGGCGCGCGCCCACCAGCGAGCCCGCCACCCTAGGACCGTGAGCGAAGCACTGGACGACCCCGATACCTGACCCGCCTGCCCCCACGGCGCTCGGACTGGCACAGCATCGCCGTCATCGGTAGCCCCCACGAGGACGACTTCGACGTAGCCCTCGGTTACTTGCAGGCGGCCGACATCCTCGCGAGTCACTGGATCCGCAATGGCACGAACGATGCGCTGCCTGTCCCGATCTACTACAACTACCGGCACGGCATCGAGCTGTCCCTGAAGGGCTGTATCCGCGTGGCGGCGGGCTGCCTGCGCCGCGACGGCGTCGAACTCCCGCCCGGCGAGCCCGACAAGCTCGTCAACGCCTCGCACGTGATCGGGCGCCTGGCGGATCGACTGAACCAGTACCTCAGCCAGCTCCTGGATGACCCGAACGATCGCATTCCTCAGGAGACCCAGGAGACCCTCGACTGGCTGCACCAGCTCGACGAGAACGGGCAAACGTTCCGATACAGCACCGTCAAGGGCGGTAAAGGCAGGGGAGTGGTGAGGGCCAGGCCGAACCAGCAGAACATCGACTTCGACGCAGGCTGGATGCTGTACGGCGGGGTAGGAGGCTACCTCGACAATCACGCCGAACTGCAGGCCGACTACTACGCAGAGATGGCACAGCACGCTTGGTGGTGAGAGATCTACGGGGCCCCAGGAGGAGCAACTAGAGCTGCGCTGGCCCGGCCCATTCCGGCGACAGGCGGGCAGTGCCTGATCGTCGTTCTCGCCGTGACAGAGACGCGAGGGCGCGCGCCAGCTCCGCGGAAGAGCCCGCGGCCGAAGCAGCGGGCCTCTTGTCGTGGGGCCCGGCAGCGAATGATCCTGCCGGGCCCGTACGGCATCCGCGTACTCAGGCGCCCGTCCGCGCCCAGTGGAGCTCAATGGTGGTCTGGTCGAACCCGGGGCCGCGCCGCGCTACCGGATGCACCCTCAACCGCAGGCCCAGGCCGTCCAGGACCCGCCGCTGCTGCGGCACCGCGAGCGCTTCCCACGTCTCCCCCGACCGCGGCCCCACGAGGCCATCGAAAGCGTCGAGGTCGAAGGCCGGCCGCAACCGGCGCGCCTCGTTCTGCGCGTCCGTGATCTGCTTCGCCAGCCTCGCCGTGATGCGCCGCAACTGCTCACGGGTAATGATCCCGTCCGCGTAGTCGTCCGCCGCCGCCTCCTGGCGCGCCTTCAACCTCTCTGCCCGTTCCAGGGCCGCCAGGGCCGCCGAGTCGTCCCCACGGAAGACCTCGGCCGCCTCCGGACGCGACAGCACCCCCACAACCACCCGCCCGACGTAGCGGTCGAGCGCCTCCTCATTCCGGCCGACACAGCCGCTCGCGTCGCAGACGTACGTCGGCTGCTTCTGGCCCCGCTTCGCGTTCCCCTTCAGCGCAACCCGGAGCACCGACCCGCACGGCCCGCACGTGGCGACCTCGCCCCACGTCAGCAGGTGCTTGCGCGCCCCCGGCAGCTCCCGCACCACGGCCCGCTCCGCGAACAGGTTCCGCAGCTGTGCGTACTGCTCGTCCGTGATGAGCGCCGGCCATGCCGCCTTGTACTCCACGCCCTGGTGCACGCGGAGCCCCACGTTCGCCGGCCGCAGCGCGAGCTTCTTCACGCTGGTCTTGTTCCACAGCGACCCGTCCGCGTTCTGTCCGACAGCCCGCCGTTTGAGGTGCATGCCGGCACCGGGCGACGGCACACCGCGCTCGTTCAGGTCAGCCGTGATGCCGATGAGGCTGCCTCCGGCCAGCAGGCGGGTGACGATCTCCCGGACAACCCCGGCCTGTACCGAGTCCTCGACGTCATGGAACCCGCTCACCTGCCCCCGGGCGTCGTACTCGTACTGACGCTGCCACCCGTACGCCACGGCGCCGTTCGCCCGGCCCTCCTGGGCGCGCTCCAGGGCCGCACGGGCAACACGTTCCGACTTCACCTCGGACTCGGCGGTGTCGGACTCGCCGAGGTTGGCGAGCTGCGACCGGTCCGACGCCTTCGCCATGTTGAACAGACCGCCGGACTCGAACGCGACCCAGCACCCCGCGTGCCTCAAGTCCTCGATCGCCTGCGCGCGCTCGACACGGCGCCGCCAGACGCGTGACGGGTGGTAGCCCGCGACGATGACACGGACACCGGGTTCGCGGGCGGCCTGGATGGCGTCGGCCATCAGCCGGTCATACTCGGGGCGTTCCTCACCCGAGTGGGCCGAGACGTCGTTCTCGATGTACTCGCCGCCGACCTCCCAGCCGTTCTCCTCGGAGAACGTGCGCAGGTCGCTCATCTGCCGGTTGACGCCCCGCCGACGGTCGCGCGGGTCCTCGGAGATCCGCGCGTACAAGAAGACGAGGGTACGGCGCGGGAGCGTCTTAGTGTTCACAGGACAGGACCCTAGAACTTCCCCGGCGGCGTGGGCAACACCTGGAAGAACCCTGACCACTTCGCCAGTCTGATCCACGACGTGGAGACCAAGCTGTTCGACCAACTCGCGGACGAGACCTGGGTCTACCCCGGCCACGGCAACGACACCACGCTCGGAGCCGAGCGCCCTCACCTGCCGGAGTGGCACGCGCGCGGCTGGTAGAAATCCTGCGGACGCCACGGATGTTGTCCGGATACGCTCCGGCCCCATGACGACGCCTCTGTATCCGCCCAAGCCCCGCCCCGGCGACCGGATCGCGGTGATCTCACCGTCCTCCGGTCTGCCGGGGCTGCTGCCGCTCCCGTACGAACTCGGACTGACGCGCCTCGAAAAGGACTTCGGCCTGGTGCCGGTGGAGTATCCGGCCACCCGCACAATGGGCTCCACGGCGCAGGAGCGCGCCGACGACATCCACGCCGCTTTCGCCGACGACTCCGTCAAGGCGGTGATCGCGAGCATCGGCGGCGACGACCAGATCACCGTACTGCCGCTGCTGGACCGCGAGTTGATCCGGGCGAACCCGAAGCCGTTCTTCGGGTTCAGTGACAACACCAATCTGCTGGCCTACCTCTGGAACACCGGGATCGTCGGCTACCACGGCGCGAGCGTGATGTGCGAGCTCGGCCGTCCGGGCGCGATGGAGCCGCTGACGGAGGAGTCCCTGCGGGCCGCGCTGTTCGGCTCGGGTCCGTACGAACTGCGCCCCGCCGAGCGGTTCCGCGACATGGACCGCGACTGGGCGGACCCGACGACCTTCGAGTCGGAGCCGGAGACCCGGCCGGGCGGCGGCTGGTTCTGGCACGGCCCCGAGCGGGTGGTGGAGGGCAGGAGCTGGGGCGGCTGTCTGGAGATCCTGTCCTGGCTGCTGATGGCGGACCGGGAGATCCAGGCCGACCTGTCGGCGTACGACGGCTGTGTGCTGTTCCTGGAGACCTCGGAGGAACTGCCGGCCGCGGAGGAGGTGTTCCGGATCCTGCGGAACATGGGCGAGCGCGGACTGCTGCAGCGCTTCCCCGCGCTGCTGATGGGGCGCCCAAAGACCTGGTCGTTCGAACAGCCCAACGGCCCGGAGGAGGCCGATCGTTACGCCCTGGAGCAGCGCAAGGCCGTGCTGCGCGCGCTGGCGCTGTACGCACCGGAGACGGTGGCCGTGTTCGACGTCGACCTGGGGCACACCGATCCACAGCTCGTCATACCCTACGGCGGGCTGGTCCGGGTCGACGGGCCGGCGCGCAGCGTGACGGTCACCTATTGATTCCAGGGCGCGCGACGCCCTCCCGGCGGCCCTCGTTCCGTGCGCACAGGGGGCGGCGGGGAGGCCGCCATGAAGCGCTCCGGGGGCGCGGCCGCATCCATGGGATGCGCAGCGGCAAGGTGTCACTGGTGACCGGGCAGCGCCGGCGGACGGTGCACACCTTCCCCCTGCCGATGCGCCGACGTGCCTCGCACGCCCCCGTAACCGTCGACGGTTACGGACAGTTGGCGCGATATGCAGACCAGTCACACTCCGTCCATGGCGCGGCTTGCCGCGGCCTCGCTCGCCGGCACCGCCGTCGAGTTCTACGACTTCTTCGTCTACGGCACGGCCGCCGCGCTCGTCCTCGGTCCGCTCTTCTTCCCCACGTTCTCGCCGGTCGCCGGGACCCTGGCCGCGTTCGGCACCTTCGCGGTCGGTTTCGTCTCACGGCCGCTCGGCTCCGTCCTCTTCGGGCACATCGGCGACCGGCACGGACGGCGGCCCGTACTCTTCGCCTCACTGCTGATGACCGGGCTCGCCACGGTCGCGGTCGGCTTCGTACCGACGTACGCGTCGATCGGTGTGGCCGCGCCCGTACTCCTGCTCGTGCTGCGCTTCCTCCAGGGGCTCGGCCTCGGCGGGGAGTGGGGCGGGGCGGTACTGCTGACCGCGGAGCACGCCCCGGCCGGGCGGCGCGGGCTGTGGGCGAGCTTTCCCCAGGTCGGGCCCGCGGTGGGGTTTCTGCTGGCCAACGGGGTGATGCTGGTGCTGTCCGTCGGGCTGAGCGATGCACAGTTCCAGGAGTGGGGATGGCGGGTGCCGTTCTGGGTCGCGGGCGTCCTGGCGGCCGGCGGGCTGCTGCTGCGCGGCTCGCTGACGGAGACCCCGCAATTCCGTGAGCTCGCCGAGAGCGGGCAGCGGGCGAGTGTGCCGCTCGCCGAGGTGATGCGTGGGCACTGGCGGCTGGTGCTGCTGACGGCGGGCGCGCTCGCCGTCGGGTACGCCGTCTTCTACGCGGTGTCCACGTGGGCCCTGTCGTACGGGACCGAGCGGCTCGGCGTCAGCCGGACGGTGATGCTGACCTGCATCATGGCCGCCGTGGCGGTGAAGGGCGCGGTGACGCCGTTGGTTGCCATGCTCGGCGACCGTTACGGGCGGCGGCCGCTCTGTCTGACCGGGTGTTCGGCGGTGGCGCTGTGGATGTTCCCCATGGCCGGGCTGCTGCACACCGCGCAGCCGCTGCTGATGTTCCTCGGCTGCCTGGGCGCGCTGCTGGGGTTCATCACCATGTTCGCCGTGGTCGCGGCCTATCTGCCCGAGCTGTACGAGCCGCAGGTGCGCTGCACGGGGGCGGCGGTCGGCTACAACCTGGCTGGGGTGCTCGGCGGAGCGCTCACCCCGATCGTGGCCACGGAGTTGGCGGGCGGGGAGGGCCCGCCGTGGGGGGTCGCCGCGTATCTGACCGCGGTGGCGCTGCTCAGTCTGGGCTGCTTCGCGCTGCTGCCGGAGACCCGGCCGGTCACGGCGGCAGCCGAATCGGCGGCAGCCTGACCGGGCCTCGCCGCTGCGAGCACCGGCCGGGACGAGCGGCAGTCCTGCGCTCACCCCGGCCGGTGGTGGAAATCCCTACGTCGTGCGCCGTCAGGCCTCGACGCGCTCCGGCTGAGCCTTCTCAGCCGCCTCGGCCTTCTTCTGCTTCCCGGTGGCGATCAGGCTGGTCACCGTCGTGACGATCAGCACACCGCAGATGACGGCCAGCGAGAACGGGATGGAGATCTCCGGAACGTGCGCCCCGGACTCGTGCAGGGCGTGCAGCACCAGCTTCACACCGATGAAGCCCAGGATGACGGACAGTCCGTAGCTGAGGTGGACCAGCTTCTTGAGCAGTCCGCCGATGAGGAAGTACAGCTGGCGCAGACCCATCAGGGCGAAGGCGTTGGCGGTGAAGACGATGTACGGGTCCTGGGTCAGGCCGAAGATCGCCGGGATCGAGTCCAGCGCGAACAGCACATCGGTGGTGCCGATGGCGAGCATGACGACCATGAGCGGAGTCAGGACGCGCTTGCCGTTCTGCTGGATGAAGAGCTTGGTGCCGTGGTACTTGTCGGCGACACCGAAGCGCCGCTCGACCGACGTGAGGAGGCGGTTCTCCTCGAACTCCTCTTCCTCTCCGCCGGAGCGCGCCTCCTGGATCAGCTTCCACGCGGTCCAGATCAGGAACGCGCCGAAGATGTAGAACACCCAGGAGAAGCTGGCGATGATCGCCGCGCCGGCGGCGATGAACACCGCGCGCAGGACCAGGGCGATGAGCACACCGACCAGCAGCACCCGCTGCTGCAGCTGGGACGGCACCGAGAACTTCGCCATGATCAGGACGAAGACGAAGAGGTTGTCGACACTCAGCGACTTCTCGGTGATGTAGCCGGCGAAGAACTCGCCGGAGGCCTGGCTGTTGCCGAATATCAGCAGGCCGAGGCCGAAAAGGGCGGCCAGGACGATCCAGACCACGGTCCAGATCCCGGCTTCCTTGACCGACACGTCATGGGGCTTGCGCCCGATGTAGAAGTCGACTGCGATCAGGGCGGACAGACCGAGAATGGTCAGCGCCCACAGGGTCCACGAAACGTCCACTGCGCCTCCGGCGTCGTACGGCTACATGATCAGCGTCGTCGCTGCCGGAGGTCTCTTCCGCCCGTTGGTGTCACGGGCCGACGCCCCGGGACCGGTCACGGTCCGTACTGACGGGAACGCCGCAGTCGGGAGTACTCCCCTCCGCTCCGAGCGAGAGTACCGGAAACACCAAGGAAAGGTAAAGAAATCGGTAAAGGAATGGGTAAATGCCCAGGTCAGCCCCAGGGCCAGCGGTCTCCGGCGACCTGCCCGAGGACCTGCCCCAGCACCTCGCTGCCCCGCGGAGGCAGTATCGGCTCATACGTCCAGGTGTGCCCGACCCACGGGTCAGCCAGGTGGTCGTCCGGCACCGGGCTGAGCCGCAACAGGGAACGCCACAGCGGATCGAGCACCGGGCCGTACGTGGCGGCCTCCTCGCGGTCGGCGACCATCATCAGATGGACCCCCACCGAGGGTCCCTCGTCGGCGATGTAGCGCAGCCGGTTCACCGTGCGGTCGTCGAAGCCGTGCGGGAAGTCATTGACGATCAGCAACTGCTCCCCGGGGTCCAGCCCGGGCGGAAGCGCGTCGGCGGCGTTGCCGCGGGCCGCCATCTGCAGAAGGTCCACCCGCCGGGTCAGGCCTTCGAGCACCGCGCCCGGCCCCTGGGCACCGGTAGCGAGCGGTTCGGACAGCGCACCCGAGGCGGTGAGCTGAGCGAACGCGACGGCCGCGGAACCCGCGGGGTCGATGACGCGGACCGTGTACGCACCGGGCGGATGGATCGCGAGCAGCCGGGCGGCCAACGCGGCCGCGGTCTCCAGGGCGAGCCCGTGCAACTGCTCGGCGTCCATCAGCGCCGCGGCGTCCGATCCGGAACGTCCGGCATCGATCCACAGACCGCGCTCCAGCGGCAGCCGTACCAGCATGGGGATGCGCAGGGCGGTGCGCTCGGGCAGGTGCAGATCGCCGATACGCAGGGCCATCGGGGCCTCGGTGGGGACCTGGTAGGCCTGCCAGACGGGGTTGTCCCAGCGTGCGAAGGCGGCGGGCAGGGCCGGCTCGACGACCTCGGACTCGGCGGCGAGCTGGGCGATGTCCCGCTCGAAGGCCTCCCGGGCCCGGTCGACCAGCTCGTCCCGCTTGGCACGGGCCGCCTCGCGCCCCTGGTCACCGGCGGAGCCGATCCGGCTGCGCGGGTCGGAGAGCACACGGTCGAGCTCCTGCTCCATCCGTAAGTCCGCGAAGTCGACGGCGCTGCGATAGGAGGCAGCGGTGCGGGCCAGGTCCTCGAACATCCCCCAGACCTGGTTGTAGAGGCGCTCCTCCATGGACCAGCCGGTGGCGTCCCCGGCGACGGGCCGGGCCGGCTCGTCGGGCGCGGCGGGCGGAGGGGCGGAGGCCTGACGGCGAGGATGCGCGTAACTGATCCGCCCGTCGGTGGTGGCTCCGGTGCCGCCGACAGACGCGGGCTCGGGCCCATCGCCGGGGCCCGGGGAGTGCGGGAGCAGGTGCTCGTCGTGGGCGCTCGTGGCGGCGGGGCCGGAGCGGCGGGCCGGGTGGCCGTAGTCGATGGTCCCGGTGGCCGCCGCGGCGTGCGGGGGGCCGTCGGGGCCGGGACTGCCGGCGGCCTCGGGGGTGCCGGTGCCGGCCGCGGCCGTGTGGATGGACGCGGCGAGCTCATGGGACTGGTGCAGGCCCTGGTCGGCGAGGAGCGCCGGGAGGCCGGAGGCGTAGCCCTGGCCCACTGCGCGGACCTTCCAGGCGTCCTGACGGCGGTAGAGCTCCAGGGCGACGACGGCGGCCTCGGCGTCCAGGCCGGTGATGGTGTAGCGGGCGATCTCGGTGCCGTCGACGCCGGTGACGGCGACCGAGGGTGCGGCCAGCTCCCCGAAGCGGGCCGGGCCGCCGGTCCCCGGGAGCAGGGCCAGCAGCACGCCGACCCGGTGCACGGCGGCGGGAAGGGCGTCCAGGTCCACGGCGAGCCGGTGGCCGGCCGAGGTCTGCCGGAGCACTTCGACGCCGGGGAGCCGCGGCGCGCCGGGATGGGCGACCCATTCGGCACCGGCCACGGTGCCGTGCTCGTCGCCAAGGGTGGCGCCGGCGACGACCGGGCCGCCGGCGGACACACGAATCTCCAGACGGGTCCGGGGCAGAGCGTGGTTCTGTCCCCGGACCAGTTCGGCAGTCATCGACTACAGGTGCGGCAGGATCGCCGGCATCAGGTCCTGGAACGTACGGCCGTTGGCCGGGTTGCCCAGGGCCGTCATCTTCCAGCCGGCACCGGCCCGGTGCACCTTGGCCATGATCTGCGCGGTGTACTGGCCACCGCCGTCCAGGGTGTAGCGCGCCATCTCCTGGCCCGTTGTCTCGTCGACGAGGCGGCAGAAGGCGTTCTGCACCTCCTGGAACGTCTGGCCGGTGAACGAGTTCACCGTGAAGACGATCTGGTCGATGTGGACCGGCACCCGCTGGAGATCGACGAGGATCGCCTCGTCGTCGCCGCCCTGGCCGACGCCGCCGACCAGATTGTCACCGGTGTGGCGCACCGAGCCGTCGTCGCTGACGAGGTGACGGAAGAACACCACGTCCACCGGCTGCTTGTCCGCGAACAGCACCGCCGAGGCGTCGAGGTCGATCTCCCGGGTACGCGAGCCGAACAGGCCGCGGCGCGGCGCCGCCTGCCAGCCGAGACCCATCCGCACCGCGGTCAGGGTGCCGCCGCCCTGCTTCTCCAGGCTGATGGCCTGCCCCTTGGTCATATTGACCGTCACGCGCTGTCCCCTCTCCATCCCCACAGCTTTGGTGTGCAGTTGCCAGCAGCCTACGCAGTGCCACTGACAGAGCGGCGGCTCCGACGCGTTTTGTGTCGGTCTTGCAACACACGCGCCGCCACCGTGTCAGGCCAGCCCCGCCTCCTTCATCTGCCGCAGCTCCTTCTTGAGTTCGCCGACCTCGTCACGCAGCCGTGCTGCCATCTCGAACTGCAGATCCGCGGCGGCGGCCCGCATCCGGCCGGTCATCTCCTCGATCAGCTCGGCGAGTTGCGCGGCGGGGCGGTCGGTGAGCGCCTCGGCCTCGACGGCCTTGCCCTTCGCGGCCTTTCCGGCCTTGGCCGCCTTGCCGCTCTTCGCGGGCACGGGTGCCTTGGCGCCCTTGCCGTCCTTGGCCTTGCGGTAGCCGCTGCCGAGCAGCTTCTCCGTGTCGACCTCCTCGCGGGCGATGGTCGCGACGATGTCGTTGATCTTCTTGCGGAGCGGCTGGGGGTCGATCCCGTGCTCCTTGTTGTACGCGACCTGCTTCGCCCTGCGCCGGTTGGTCTCGTCGATGGCCCTCTCCATCGCCGGGGTGATCTTGTCGGCGTACATATGGACCTGGCCGGAGACATTGCGCGCGGCACGGCCGATGGTCTGGATCAGCGAGGTCCCGGAGCGCAGGAAGCCCTCCTTGTCGGCGTCGAGGATGGCGACCAGCGACACCTCGGGCAGGTCGAGGCCCTCACGCAGCAGGTTGATGCCGACGAGGACGTCGAACTCACCGGCCCGCAGCTCTCGCAGCAGTTCGACGCGGCGCAGCGTGTCGACGTCGCTGTGCAGATAGCGCACCTGGATGCCGAGTTCCAGGAAGTAGTCGGTGAGGTCCTCGGCCATCTTCTTGGTGAGCGTGGTGACCAGGACGCGCTCGTCCTTCTCCACCCGCTTGCGGATCTCGTGCACCAGATCGTCGATCTGCCCCTCGGTGGGCTTGACGACGACCTCGGGGTCGACCAGTCCGGTGGGGCGGATGATCTGCTCGACCTGACCGTCCGAACGGGACAGTTCGTACGGGCCGGGGGTGGCGGACAGATAGACGGTCTGGCCGATCCGCTTCTGGAACTCCTCCCACCTCAGCGGGCGGTTGTCGAGCGCGGACGGCAGCCGGAAGCCGTGCTCGACCAGGGTGCGCTTGCGGGAGGCGTCGCCCTCGTACATGGCGCCGATCTGCGGCACGGTCACGTGCGACTCGTCGATGACGAGCAGGAAGTCGTCGGGGAAGTAGTCGAGGAGGGTGTGCGGCGGCGTGCCCGGCTCGCGGCCGTCCATGTGCATCGAGTAGTTCTCGATGCCGGAGCAGGTGCCGATCTGCCGCATCATCTCGATGTCGTACGTCGTGCGCATCCGCAGCCGCTGGGCCTCCAGCAGCTTGCCCTGCTTCTCCAGCTCCGCCAGGCGCTCCTCGAGCTCCCTCTCGATGCCGTTGACGGCCTTCTCCATACGCTCGGGGCCCGCGACGTAGTGGCTGGCCGGGAAGACGTACAGCGCCCGGTCCTCGCTGATGACCTCGCCGGTGAGCGGGTGGAGCGTGGAGAGGGCCTCGATCTCGTCGCCGAACATCTCGATGCGGACGGCCAGCTCTTCGTAGACCGGGAAGATCTCGACGGTGTCACCGCGCACCCGGAAGGTCCCCCGGGTGAACGACAGGTCGTTGCGGGCGTACTGGATCTCCACGAAGCGGCGCAGCAGCTGGTCGCGGTCGATCTCCTCGCCGACCTTCAGCGGCACCATCCGGTCGACGTACTCCTGGGGCGTACCGAGGCCGTAGATGCACGAGACGGAGGCGACCACGACCACATCGCGCCTGGTGAGCAGCGAGTTGGTGGCCGAATGGCGCAGCCGCTCGACCTCTTCGTTGATCGAGGAGTCCTTCTCGATGTAGGTGTCCGACTGCGGGACGTATGCCTCGGGCTGGTAGTAGTCGTAGTACGAGACGAAGTACTCGACGGCGTTGTTCGGCAGGAGCTCGCGGAACTCGTTCGCCAGCTGGGCGGCGAGCGTCTTGTTCGGCGCCATCACGAGAGTCGGGCGCTGGAGCTTCTCGATCATCCAGGCGGTGGTCGCCGACTTACCCGTGCCGGTCGCACCGAGCAGGACGACATCCTTCTCGCCTGCGCGGATGCGCCGCTCCAGGTCGGCGATGGCCGTCGGCTGGTCGCCGCTGGGCCGGTAGGGACTGACGACCTCGAAAGGCCGGTCACTGCTCCGGCGGAGCTGTTCGATCTGAGATACGGGCCGCATGGAACCAACCGTACGACCCCGCACTGACACTCAGGTCCCCGTCACCAGTCCCACGGGGAGGCGGAGCCGTGCCGCTCGGCCGGCGGTGGAGCCGACCGGCCCCGCGGCTCCGGGTAGGAGGGGCGGTGCCGCGGCACCGGCCGGGGCCGGGGCTGCCGGTGGTGCCGGTCGGGTTTGCCCATCACGACCAACGGATCGAACATCACGACGGCGGCGGCGAGGAAGAGGAAGACCACGGGGCCGATCAGCATCGGCGCCAGCAGGGCGGCCGACGAGTCTCCGACGGCGGAGGAAGCCGTTCCGTGCACCTGCACCCGGAGGGCGGCCATGCCCGTGTAGTGCATACCGCTCACCGCCACCCCCATGACGAGACTGGCGCCGAGGCTCGCCAGGAAGCCCTGCACCGCGACCGCCGCCCACAGCGCGGCGGTGGCCGCCACGACGGCGATCACCACCGACAGGCCGACGGTGAGGGTGTCGTACTCCAGCCGCCCGTGCAGCCGCATGCCGTCCATGCCGAGGTAGTGCATGGAGGCGACCCCCAGGCCGGTGATCGTGCCGCCGGTCCCCAGGGACATGACGGTGGCGCCGCGGTATCCGACGATGAAGACGCCGATACCGGCCATGACGACGGCGACCCCGAGGCTGGCCAAGGTGGTCGCCGTGTCGTAGCTCAACGGCACCTCCTCGACCGTGAACCCGATCATCGCGATGAAGTGCATGGTCCAGATGCCCGCGCCGATGGATACCGCGCCGAGCGCCAGCCAGCCGGGCTTCCAGGAGTGGTCCACCAGCACGGAGCGGGCGGTGCAGCGCAGTCCGAGCGCCCCGCCGAGGCACGCCATGACGTACGCGACGACGGGCGTGACAAGGCCGTAGGTGAATCCGTCGACCGTGCCGTGCATATCCGTACCCTTCGGCCCCGTGCCTGGCTGAGGCGGTGCGACTTCCCCCCAGTGTGCGCTTGCCTGGTTCCGGCCGAGACCAGTGCCCCTCCCGGCAACGTTTGCCCCGTCGCGACGCTCCCCCAGCTACCTCCCCCAGCTACCTCTGGGGGTGCCCCCAGGGTGCCCCCGGGCACGCACGCTCGCTGCGTCGGCCGAAAACCCAAGGAACGCTGCTACGAGGGCCTTCGGCCGCCTTGCGATCGCACGCACCGGACGCCGCTCCTCGACGGGCAACGTTGCCGGTCGAGGCACCAGGACGAGCGGAAGAGCTCGGACATGACTTCCTGGTAATTGTCCGGTACGGAAACTGTGGGCAGGTCCGGACCACATGATTCCGTTCACCCGGTGGCCACCCCGCTGCCGGTTTCCGTTGACCGCCGGGTGACACTGTCCGGCCTGACGAGATTCCCTGACACGAGGAGTTCCCGTGCCCCTGGTCATCGCCCACCGGGGTGCTTCCGCGTACGCCCCCGAGAACACCCTGGAAGCGGTCGACCTGGCCGCCGCGATGGGGTTCGACTGGGTCGAGAACGACGTGCAGCGCACCAAGGACGGCGAACTCGTCGTCGTCCATGACGACACCCTGGAGCGGACGACGGACGCCGAGCAGGTCTTCCCGGACCGCGCGCCCTGGCGGGTCGCCGATTTCACGGCCGCGGAGATCGCCAAGCTGGACGCGGGGGGCTGGTTCGGCGAGCGCTTCGAGGGAGCGCGGGTGCCGACGCTGACGGAGTACCTGGAGCGGCTCGAGGACAACGGCCAGAGCCTGCTGCTGGAGATCAAGGACCCCGAGTTGTACCCCGGCATCGAGCGGGACATCCTGCGGGTGCTGCGCGAGGGCGGCTGGCTGGACCAGGACCACATCGCGCACCGGCTGGTCGTCCAGAGCTTCGGCGAGGACAGCATCAAGGAAGTCCACCGGCAGTGCCCGGAGATCACCCTCGGCTTCCTCGGCACGCCCCCGGTACCGGAGCTGCCCCGGTACGCGGCCTTCGCGGACCAGATCAACCCGGAGGACACGACGCTGTCCGCGGAGTGGGTGGCGGCGGTGCACGCGCTCACGGGGCTGCACGGCAGGCCGCTCCAGGTGAGCACCTGGACGGTCGTCGACGCGGCGACGGCCGGGCGGGTGCACGATTTCGGCGTGGACGGCATCATCACCGACACCCCCGACGTGGTAGGCGACGTGGTGCGGCCCGCCGGCTGAGACTCCGGTGTCAGTGCCGGGCCGTACGGTGGTCGGCGTGAACACCGATGCGCTGTACGTGGAGTGGGCCGTCGTCGGCAGCGACATCGGGCCGCTGCTGCTCGCCGCCACCGACAAGGGGCTGGTGTACGTGGTCTTCCACGCCGACGACAGGGTGCGGGACAGAGCACTGGCCGCCCTCACGGCGCGGCTGGGGGCGGAGCCGGTCCCGGCGTCCGGCACGGGCCGGCTCGCCGAGCCGATACGCCAGCTCGCCGCGTATTTCGCGGGCCGGCTGCGGGAGTTCACTCTGCCCCTGGACTGGTCGCTGATCTCCGGGTTCAACCGGGAAGTACTGCGCGAGCTGGCGACAGGCGTCCCGTACGGCACGGTCGTGGGATACGGCGAGCTGGCCCAACGGGTGGGCCGGCCGGGCGCCGCTCAGGCCGTCGGCGCGGCCATGGGCTCGAATCCGCTGCCGGTCGTGGTGCCGTGCCACCGGGTGGTGGAGAGCGGCGGCGGTCTCGGCGGGTTCGGCGGGGGCCCGGAGACCAAACGGAAGCTGCTCGCTCTGGAAGGAGTGCTTCCGGAGCCGCTCTTCTGAGTTCCCCAGCGATGTAAGGGGTGGCAGACTGCCGCGGTGACTACGAACACAGATATGTCCGGGCCCTGCTGTACCGGCCTGCGCCATGGCGCGGTCGCCCCCGGAAAGGCACACGCACGGTGACGGCCACGGACAAGACCGCGGTCGCGCCGCCGGTTACCCCGGCCGAGCTGCCCGCCCTGCGCCGCCGCACCTCGGCGGTGCTCGTCATGAGCCAGATCCTCGGCGGCCTCGGCGTCCCGATCGGCATCGCCCTCGCCCCCGTGCTGGCGACCTCGGTCAGCGGTTCCGAGGCACTGTCCGGCCTCGGGCCCACCGCTTCGGTGGCCGGCACCGCCGTACTGTCGGTGCCGCTGGCCTCCCTGATGACCGCTCGCGGCCGCCGCGCCGGGCTCGTCCTGGCCTATCTGATCGGTGCGGCCGGCGGCGGCCTGGTCGTGCTCGCCGCCGTCATTGGCAACTTCCCCCTGCTGCTGCTCGGCATGGCCGCCTTCGGCGCCGGCTCCTCGGCCAATCTCCAGGCCCGGTTCGCCGCGGCGGACCTCGCCGAGCCGGACCGGCGCGGCCGGGCGATCTCCACGGTCGTCTGGGCGACCACGATCGGCGCCGTACTCGGCCCGAACATAGCCGCGCCCGTGAGCCGTGGGTTCGCGGGCACCTCCATACCCGAGACGGCGGGCCCCTTCCTCTGGGCCGCCGGGATCTTCCTGCTCGCCGCCCTGCTGGTCGGGACACTGCTGCGGCCCGACCCGCTGCTCACCGCCCGGGCACTGGCCCCGCAGGAGGAGCAGTCGGCGGAGAGCCGTTCACTGCGCGCGGGACTCTCCGCGGTGGCCGCCTCGCCACGCGCCAGGCTGGCCCTGCTGACGGTCGCCGTGACCCACACCGTGATGGTGTCGATCATGGTGATGACGCCCGTCGACCTGGGCCACCACGGCGCCGATCTGGAGCTCATCGGCCTCGTCATCAGCGGTCACATCGCCGGCATGTACGCCTTCTCGCCCGTCATGGGCTGGCTGTCCGACCGGGTCGGCCGGCTCGCGGTGATCGGCCTGGCCGCCGGCCTGCTGTCCTGCGCGGCGCTGCTCGCCGGTACGGCGGGCGCGAGCCACGGCCGTACCGCCGCCGGACTGTTCCTGCTGGGCCTCGGCTGGTCGGCCGGGCTGGTGTCGGGCTCCGCCCTGCTCACCGACTCGGTGCCGCAGGCCACCCGCGCCGCGGTGCAGGGCCTGTCGGACCTGACCATGAACACCGCGGCGGGCATCGGCGGCGCGGCCGCCGGTCTGATCGTCGCCGGGTCGAGCTACGGAATGCTCAACCTCGTCGGAGCGTGCCTGCTGCTTCCGATGGCCGGACTCGCCCTCTGGAGCCGGGTCAGGCACTGACCGTCGGCGGCCGGCCGCCGGGGCCGGCCGTCACAGGGTGATGTGGTACGCCTTGCGCAGCGTCTCGTGGACCGTCCAGGTCGTACGGTCCCCCTCGCGCAGCACACAGGCGTCGCCGGGGCCCACCTCGAAGGTGTCCCCGCCCGCCACCTCGATCGTCGCCCGGCCGCTGACCACCACGAAGAGCTCATCGGCCTCGGTGTCGGTCACGACGCCGGGCGTGATCTGCCAGATGCCGCGCACCTGCTTCCCGTCCGGCGACTCCCAAAGGACCTTGCCGGTCACGACCGGGTCCCCGGAGATGATCTGCTCCAGGTCGAGCGGCTCGGGCTCCAGCTCGGCGTCCGGGATGTGCACGGCGAAGGAGGCAGGGGCGTGATCGGTAGTTCTCATGCCCCGAACCCTAGCGAGCCGGCCCAGGGCGTCTCGGTGGACGCAGAGCCGACCCTTGCCGCGAAATCCTCGACAGGCTGCCGGATCCGGGCATGACCCCGGAGGGAACGAAGCGTTCCTCAGGAGCCGGGCCGGGGCAGGGATGGAGCATGCCTCACGACACGCTGCTGCACCTGTCCGAAGAAGTACAGGACGCGCTGGCCGAAGACCGGCCCGTGGTCGCCTTGGAGTCGACGCTCATCGCCCATGGGCTGCCGCGGCCGCGCAATCTGCGGGTCGCCGAGGAGCTGGAAGGGCTGGTACGGGCCGCCGGCGCCGTACCGGCCACCATCGCCGTCCTCGACGGGCGCATCCATGTGGGCCTGGACAAGGCCCGGTTGGAGCGGGTGGCGCAGGACCCGGAGCTGCGCAAGCTCGGCCACCGCGATCTCGCGCCCGCGCTCGTCGCGGGCGCGAGCGGCGCAACCACCGTGTCCGCGACGGCCTTCCTGGCCGAGCACGCCGACATCCGGGTCTTCGCCACCGGCGGGCTCGGCGGGGTCCATCGCGCCTGGGCGCGCGACCAGGACGAGTCGGCCGACCTGCGGCTGCTGGCGCAGGCCCGGATCACGGTGGTGTGCGCCGGCGTGAAGTCGGTCCTCGACGTCCCGGCCACCCTCCAGCGCCTGGAAACCCTCGGCGTGACCGTCCTCGGTTACGGAACCCGCGAGTTCCCCGGCTTCTGCCTGAGCAGCTCCGGCCTGCCGGTCGACTGGACGGTCCACACGCCCGAAGAAGTCGCGGCGGTGATGCGCGCCAAGGACACCCTCGACGCCCCGGACACTGCGTTGATCGTGGCCAACCCCGTCGCCGAGTCCCTCCAGCTCGACCCCGCCCTGCACGATCGCGTGCTGGCCGACGCCCTCGACGAATGCCATGAGCGCGGCATCACCGGCCAGGCGGTCACCCCGTTCCTGCTCGACCATCTGATGCGGCACACCGGCGGATCGTCACTTGAGGCCAATGTGGCGGCAGTACGCGGCAATGTGCGGCTGGCCGCCCAGATCGCTGTGGCGTGGACCGCTAGGACCTGATGCCGCTCCATGCGGGCCGCCGCGGATCGTCGGCCCGTACGACGACATCGGCGGCCCCGTCGGGGTCCACCTCCTCCTCGTACCGCGCGAAGGCGGGCAGCGTCCAGTGCTCGCCCTCCGGTGTACGACGCCGCAGCGCACCCGGCGAGAGCCGCAGATGCACCGTGAGGTCGAACGGGAACCAGTGGCCGAGCAGCAGCGGCCCGTGCACCACCAGCACCCCGCCCGGGGGCAGCTCGACCGGCGCGCTGCGGGTCGCCCGGTCGGTGGCCGGGTCCCACAGATCGGGCAGAACGCGTCCCGAGCCGCCCGCCTCCAGCGGCCCGAAGACCTCCCGCCAGAGGGCACCCACGTCGAACCAGCCGCCGAAGTAAGCCTCCGGGTCCCGGCGTCCGTATTCGTACCGCAGCGAGGCGGGCCGCAGAAACCCGCCGGTGCCGACGACGAGCACGGCCCGTCCACGCGCCCGCAGCGCCTCGGCAAGAGCCTCGGCGGCCTCGCCGGTCCGGGCGGCGGGCGCACCGTCGACACCGATGCGCAGCCACGGGGAGCCGTCCTGCGCGGTGAGCTTCGCGGCATGGCCGGCAAGGGCGTCGGTCAGCCGTTCCCAGGTGATCGGTTCGAGTCGCACCTGCCCATCATCGCCGCCCGTCCCACCAGCGGGGTGCCCGGTCGTCGGGTTCGCCGGGGCTCGCGAAGTGGAAGGGCACCCTGAAGCGGGCGGCGAGCTCCCGCCCGGTCGCGGTCGCCTCGTCGCTCTGTTCCAGGCCGCGGATGCTCGCCAGAGGCACCTCCTCCCACGGATCCGCGAGGATCGCCAGCAGGTCGACGATCCAGCCCTGGGTGTCGCCGTCCCACACGGCCTCGAAGGCCACCGGCGGCCGCGGCAGTCCGCCGACTCGGGCAGCGAGCGTGTCGGGGTCGCGGGGCGGCAGCGGGACGAGCCGGTCGGCGAGCAGCTCGGTGCGCTCGGCGATCAGGATCTGACACCCGGCCAGGCCCGGCACGGGCTCGATGCCCGACTCCCGGATCACCCGGACGGCACGGATGAGCTGTCGCTGGACGACCTCGGCGTCGACGCGTTCGCGTACGGGCTCGGGCAGTCGGTCCCACAGAGTGGTCGAGCGCATGCTCCGACCCTGCCACCGACGGCAGGGCCGGAGCATCCGGATTACGGACCGGTCAGCACCGCGCGGTGGGGGTTTCGGAGGCGAAGCAGTGACCGAGTTCGGGTGCGAGGCCCTGGCTCGTGGTGCCCGGCACCCGCTCATGAAGCATGAACCCCGGCTACTCGCCGGCGCAGTCCGGGGCTTCGGCGTCGACGGAGAGCGGCGCCCCCTCGGGCACCATGTACGTCGCATACAGCACGACCGGCTCGGTGCCGAGGTTGCGTCCGATGTGCACATGGTGCCGGCCGGACGGCTCGATGAACGACTTGCCCGCGGGCGTCACTTCGACCGAGCAGTCGTCGAGGGTACGGGTCAGCGCACCCGACTGGACGACGGCGATCAGCTGGCCCGGGTGGTAGTGCCAGCCCGTGGAGCCGCCCGGCTGGACGGTGATGGTGCGTACGACGACATCGGTGCGGCCCTTGGCCTTCACCGTGAGCGTCCCGTCCGACGTGCCCTTGGCGAGCACCGTGCCGGACACCCCGCTGCCGGGGGTGGCGAGGGCGGCCGACGGCACCAGGCCCAGCGCGGCGACGCCGCTCGCCACCACCGCGGCCTTGCGTATCCGTCCCCGCCGCTTGCTGATCCCCATGTCAGTCCCCTCCCCAAGGTGCGGGCCATCGTGGCCCGTTGGCGAAAACCGGCCACACGCTACTCGATGCGGCAGCACATGGTGCAGAGATCCGCACAGCTGACACACCCTCAAGAAACATGAAACGATTGCAGATCGGACCTGAACACGACAGCTCGGAGGACGGACACGCGATGGGGACGGCGTTGATCGCGGTGGTGGGCACCCTGCTGGGGTCGGTCGCCACGTACTGGTTCCAGTGGCGCACCACGGAACGCGCGGCCGTCCTCACCCGCGCGGAGAAACTCCGGCAGGAACGGATCGCCGCCTACAGCACCTTCGCCAGCGCCCTGGTGGACCTGCGGCACGGGGAGTACGACCGCTGGCATCGCACCCGTGAGGATCCCGGGTCCCGGAGCGCCGAGGAGGCCCGCCTGGAGTCGTACCGTCTGCGTTCCATCGCCCAGCAGGAACTGATCCACCTCAAGCTGGTGTGCGACGAACCCGCCGTCGTCCAACTGGCCGAGGAGGCCATGAAGGTCACCGCCTGCATACACGACGCCCCGGACGACACGGACCGCTCGCTGCGCTCGGACCAGTCGCGTCAGGCACTGGCCAAGTTCATAGAGGCGGCCTCCCCCGGGGTTCGCTGACATCATGACCAGCTCATCGCTTCTGGTCATCGAGCCACGGCGGCACCACCGCTGCGCCGCGTGCCGGCGGGGCCCGCTCCCCCGCCTGGTACTGGAGAACGACGCCCCGCACTGCCTGGACTGCGCCGACCTCGGCCATCTCGTTTTCCTGCCGCGCGGCGACACGGCGCTCACCCGCCGCGCCCGCGAGTGGAGTTCGCTGTCCGCGGTCGTCATCCGCTTCAACCGGCGCCGGGGACGCTACGAACGCCGAGGCGTCCTCGTCGAGGAGGCCGCCCTGGCCCGTGCCGAGGAGCAGTGCCTGGCCGACGCCGATGCCCGGGCCCGCCGCCGGGAACGCGACGCGGCCCGCCGCGCCACCGAGGACGTGCGCTTCACGGCGGCGCTCGCCGACGAGGTCCTGCGGCTCTTCCCCGGCTGCCCGCCCGAGCGCGCCCGCGAGATCGCCACCCACACCTCGGTCCGCGGCAGCGGCCGCGTCGGCCGCACCGCGGCGGGCCGCGCCCTGGACGCCGCCGCGGTCACGGCGGCGGTACGGGCGTCCGTACGCCACGTGGACACGGAGTACGACACGCTGCTGATGAACCGCGTACCCCGCCGCGAGGCCCGGGCGCGGGTGGCGCGGGTGATCGAGGCGGTGCTGGCCCGGTGGGCGGCCGAGGGTGGTGTCTGACCTCAGGTCTCGTACAGGCTCAGCAGGGCGCCGACCGGGTCGTGGTCGGGTGGGCCCTGGGGCCACCAGTCGCCGCGAGCGACGGCACGGTAGGGATACCAGCGTCCGTCGTGGCCGTAGCGGAGCTGGCGGGTGCGCCAGGAGTCGGTGATGCGGTTGTGCGAGGCGCTCATCTGCGGCAGGTCGGCGGCGGCGAGTTCGGTACGGGTCCGGTCGAGGACGTCCGCGGGCGGCGACCAGGTGGTTTCCAGTACGGCGAGGCCTTCGGCGCCGCCCTGGTGCCAGGCGGCGACCGCCCGCGTCAGGTCCAGTGGCTTGCGGCCCACCGCCGCCGCCAGGGCGCGGAACTGTGTGGTCAGCCCGCCGCGGCCGGCGAACCGCGGGTGGGTGGCGGCCAGCCGTACCGCGTCGGTCCAGGCGTCGGAGCCGGGGAAGAGCTCGGTGCCGGCCGTCAGGAAGGCATGCGCCCGGACCGCCGTGTCGAGGGCGAGGAATGCGGGGCCCTGCGGCTGCCCGGCGCCGGGCAGGTCCGGGAGCAGCGGCGGCGGGCCGGGCTTCCCGGGAACGGGCAGCGGGTCGGGGAGCGGGGGCCGGTCGCGTACGGCGAGGGCGGCGCGGGCCGCGACGCCCGGGCGGACCTGCGACGCGGCAGGTTCCTCGCGGGCGGCGCGCGCGGCGAGGGCGGCGTTGCGACGGTGGAGTTCGGTGAGGAGTTCGCGCTCTCCTCGGCCGCGCATCAGCAGCAGGACGAAGGGGTCCGCGTCGAGCAGCCTGGCCGCCTGGTAGCACAGGGCCGCCGCGTGCTTGCAGGGGTAGCCCCAGTCGGGGCAGGAGCAGTCGGGAATGAGATCCGAGGCGCCGGGCAGGAGCTGCACCCCGGCGCCTTCCGCCGCGTCGGCCAGTGCGTACGGCATGTCCTTGTCGAGCAGTGCGGCGATGTGCTCGGGCCGTTCGGCCACGGTGTCGAGGAAGTGGTCCCATTCGTCGTCGGTCAGCACCCTGAGCCGTACCCCGCTGCGGTACGGGCGCGGTCGGCTGCCGGAGACGGGCGCGGCGATACGGCCCGGGGTGACCGTGATCGTGCCGACATGGCCGCCGCGCGCGTACGTGCGGCCCCGCCCCAGGCGGCCCGGGTCCAGGGAGGTCTCCTCCAGCGCCTCCACCCAGGCGTTGCCCCACCAGGACTCGGCGAACGGTCCGCGGCTGCGCGGGCGCGGCGGCAGCGGGTCGAAGGCCCGGACGCGGTCGTCGGCCTGGTGCCCACGGCTCCCGCGGGGGCTCATGCGGACCTCCTCAGGGCGACCAGTTCGGTGAGTTCCGCGTCGGTCAGCTCGGTGAGCGCCGTCTCTCCGCCGGACAGCACGGCGTCCGCGAGCTCCCGCTTGGACTTCAGCAGCAGCGCGATGTTCTCCTCGACCGTGCCCTCGCTGATCAGCCGGTGCACCTGCACGGCCTGGGTCTGGCCGATGCGGTAGGCACGGTCGGTGGCCTGCTCCTCCACGGCCGGGTTCCACCACCGGTCGTAGTGGACGACGTGTCCGGCGCGGGTGAGGTTGAGACCGGTGCCCGCCGCCTTCAACGACAGCAGGAAGACGGGGACTTCACCGGACTGGAAGCGGTCCACCATTCTCTCGCGTTCGCGTACCGGTGTGCCGCCGTGCAGCAGCTGGTTGCGGATGCCGCGGCCGGCCAGATGCCGTTCGATGATCCGCGCCATCTGCACGTACTGGGTGAAGACCAGCACCGAGCCGTCCTCGGAGAGGATCGTGTCCAACAGCTCGTCGAGCAGGTCGAGTTTGCCGGAGCGGCCGGTTCCGGCAGAGTCCTTGAGGTACTGCGCGGGATGGTTGCAGATCTGCTTCAGGGCGGTGAGCAGCTTCATGACCAGACCGCGACGCGCGATGCCCTCCGCCGCCTCGATCCTCGCCATGGTCTCACGCACCACGGCCTCGTACAGCGTGGCCTGTTCGCGGGTGAGGGAGACGGGACGGTCGGTCTCGGTCTTGGGCGGCAGTTCGGGGGCGATACCGGGGTCGGACTTCCTGCGGCGCAGCAGGAAGGGACGTACGAGACGGGCCAGCCGCTCGGCCGCGAGCGGGTCCTCCCCGGCCTCGACGGCCCGGGCGTGCCGGGCACGGAAGCTGTTCAGGGTGCCGAGCAGGCCCGGAGTGGTCCAGTCGAGGATGGCCCACAGTTCGGAGAGGTTGTTCTCGACGGGGGTGCCGGTGAGGGCGATACGCGCCGGGGCGGGGATGGTGCGCAGCGCCCCGGCGGTGGACGAGCGCGGGTTCTTGACGTGCTGCGCCTCGTCGGCGACCACAAGGCCCCAGGACTGCGCGGCGAGTTCGTCCGCGCTGGTGCGCATCGTGCCGTAGGTGGTGAGGACGAAACCGCCGTCCAGGCCGTCCAGTGTGCGGGCGGCGCCGTGGAAGCGGCGCACGGGCACGCCCGGCGCGAACCTCTCGATCTCCCGCTGCCAGTTGCCGAGCAGCGAGGCCGGGCAGATCACCAGGGTCGGCTCGGTCCTGGCCCGGTGCAGATGGAGGGAGATCAGGGTGATGGTCTTGCCCAGGCCCATGTCGTCGGCGAGCACGCCCCCGAGACCGAGCGAGGCCATCAGGTCCAGCCAGGCGAGGCCGCGCCGCTGGTAGCCGCGCAGGGTGGCGTGCAGGCCGTCCGGCTCGGGCAGCGGCTCGGGGGGCTCGGTCAGCCGGTCCCGCAGCCGGGCGAGGGCACCCACCGGAACCGCCTCGACGGTCTCGCCCTCCACCTCCGCCTCACCGCTCAGCACGGCGGACAGCGCGTCCAGCGGGCCGAGCAGGCCGAGCTGCCGCTCACGGGCCTTGCGTACGAGGGCCGGGTCGGCCAGCACCCACTGGTCGCGCAGCCGGACGACGGGACGCTGCGCCTCGGCGAGCGCGTCCATCTCGGCCTCGGTGAGCTCCTCCCCGCCGAGCGCGAGCTGCCAGCGGAACTGCAGGAGTTCCTCCGCGTCGAAGAAGCCCCGCCCGTCGGCGGCCAGGCCCGGCGCCGGGCGCACCACCGCGCGCGCCGTCAGATCGCGGGCGAGCTCCTTCGGCCAGTGGACGGCCACCCCGGCCGCGTCCAGCCGCTGGGCTCCCTCGCCCAGCAGCTCGTACAGCTCCTCCTCGTCGACCCGCAGTACGTCCGGAACACGCAGCTCCAGCAGCCGGCCGAGCGGCTCCCAGACACGGGCGGCGCGCCGCAGCGCGAGCGCGGTGTCGACACGGGCGCGCGGCCCGAAACCGCCCGCGCCGCCCTGCCACAGCTGCGCGGCGTCGGTGAGCAGGGTGGGGTCGGCGAGGCTGTGCACCTGCACGACGGCGGCAGCCACCGTGCCCTCGTCGAAGGCGTCGTACGCCGCCAGGTCCAGGCGGAGCGAGACCCGCACCCCGGCGTCCATGCCGGCCGCCACCTCGTCGGCCCAGTCGCGGGCACCGGGCAGCCGCTGCGGTTCGCGCGCCGCGAAGGGGGCACCCGTGGCATGGGCGGCGGCCGGGGTGCGGGACAGGGTGTCGGTGACCGCGTCGAGGAAGGCGCGCACCAGGTGCTCGGGGTCGGGCAGTTCGAGGGGCGTACGGTCCGGGAGCGGCACCGCGTACCCCTCCGGGGGCAGTGCGGCGGCGACGGCCCGCACATGGGCCACGTCCTCGGCGTCGAGCGGCCCGGCCCGCCAGGCGTCCACGCCGTCGGCCGTCAGGCCCGGCAGCAGCCGGCCGCGCGCGGCGAGCCCCACCGCGTGCAGGACGGCGGCGCCCCAGCCCGCGGCGGCCGGATGCGCACCGGGGTCGTGGCGGGCCCGGGCCAGCAGCGGCACGGCCTCGTCGAGCGGCAGCTCGACGGCGGGCACCGCGCGGCGGCGGACACCGCCGCCGTGACGGCGGACGACGGTCAGCTCGGTGGCGGCCCCGGCGAGCAGGCCTCTCCCGTCCGGCCGCCAGAAGGCGATCCGCCCCTCGCGGGGCACGGGTGCGGGCAGGAAAACCGCCGCGCACCGGACGAGGTCATCGCGCCCGGGCGACCGCTTCGACGCCACTGTCCCCTCGCCCCCTTGTGCCTCCGGCCCATCCTAGGCATGCTGCCACCGCGCGGACGGCGGTTCCGGTGACGGTCACCCCTTCGAGGCGTGACGGCCGTCGCAGATCACCCGGGCCAGCCCGTGCACGGCGGCCGTCGCGACGGGGAGGAGGGCCAGGCCGAGCGCGGCCTCCCGGCGCCCGCCGGCCGGAATGCCGGCCACACGCAGGCGGTGCAGGGCCCAGAGGGTGTAGGGGACGACGACGGTCGGCGAGGTGGCGACACCCGGAGTGTAGCCGCGGTAGCCCGCGGACTGGGCCATGTGAACGAGGCCGTGCAGTCCGAAGCCCGTGAGCACGGTACGGAAGACCGGGCTGCGGCCACCGGTGCGGGCGCCCTCCGCGGAGGCCGCCGCGATGATGCCGCCCATCAGGGCGATGCTGACGTTCACATGGCGCTGGGACACGTCCATCCGGTTCCACACGGATGCGGGGACTCCGGGAAAGCGGGCCTCCAGACGCGGGCGGGCCCGGCGGGGCCAGCGGGCCATGGTGGCGAGTTCCTCGATGTCATTGGCGGCCCAGGCGGCGAACAGCCCCCAGGTCACGGCCGCGGACACGCCCTTCGGCGGTCGGCTTCCGGTCACTTCTCCCCCTCCGGACAGATTCTCCGGCCAACGTACCGCGGCCGTCGCCCGGGCGGACGCGCAGGGGATGCCGTCGGGCCGGGCGGGCGGCAGGGTGGGGACGTACGCCTCACACACAGCGGACGGGGATCGCCATGTACGTGTCCGGTCAGCGACGCCTGCGCGTCGCCCTGGGAGCCGTGCTCCTGACACTCGGCATCGCGGGCTGCTCGACCAACCGCACCGCGGTGGGCACGCTGACCTACACCACCGAGGCCGCCCGGATCGTCACGGTGAGCAATCCGTACGTCAGCGGCTGCCACCACTTCGGGCCCGCAGGCGCCACGACGCTCGCCAACCGCACGCTCGTCGACATCCTCGTCTACACCAACCGCACCTGCCAGGGCAGGGAGGCGGCCTACGTGGCCACCAGCCTCTCCGACCTTCCGGCGCCGAGATACGGCCCCTGGCGCAGCTACAGCTTCGTTCACTGAACCGGGAGCGCCCGCACCCAGGTGCCGTCGTCCGTCAGATACGAGTCGACCACCAGCCCGGCCTCCGCGAGGTACGCCTCGAACGCCTGCTTCGTCAGCGGGCGGGACAGAAAGGTCTGCGTCCACCGGGCGTCCGGGTAGACGTACTCCGCCACACAGGAGTCGACGCCGTCGCCCACCGGTTCGGCGGAGAGGATGCGGACGATTCCGCCCGCGCCGTTGTCCCGCTCCCGTGGCACATCGGTGTGCCAGTCCTCGCCCTCGCGCTGCACCAGCACACAGCCGCCGTCCCTGACGTACCGCCGGCAGACGCGCAGCATCCCCTCGCGCACCCGGTGGTCCCCTGTGTGGACGAGGTAGGACGCCAGCATCACCACGTCGAAGGTCTCGTCCAGCTCCAGCTTCTCGATGGGGCTGCGGACCGTGCGCGCGCCGCGCACCTTCACCAGCATCTCGGCCGACTCGTCCACCGCCGTCACCGTGAAGCCCCGCTCGATCAGCGGATGGGTCACCCGCCCCGCGCCGCAGCCCAGTTCGAGGATGCTCGCCCCGGCGGGAACGGCGGCCTCGATGATGTCCGGCTCCTCGCCGACCGGCAGCCGGGTGTACAGCTCGACCGCGCAACCGTCCGGGGTGATGGCTCCCGGTCCTGTCCCGTGGTATCCCTCACGCATCGGTTCGCCCATGCCCGCCCAACGAAGCATTCCCCGGGAACGGTTCCCGCACCCTGCGATCAACTCGCAAAAATTGCTGGCTAGTTGTGGGGATACCGCTCGTGCGGGAACACCGGATCGGGATACGCCGAGGACGCATACGCGAACTGTGCCCACAGATCGTCGGCCACCTCCGCGATCACCGCCCGGCCTTGGGTCGACACCAGCCAGAGCGGCGGGAGTTGCACGTCACCGTGCGCCGCTCCCAGCAGATTGCCGCAGACCGCGCCCGTGGAGTCGCTGTCGCCGGAGTGGTTGACGGCGAGCAGCAGTGCCTGCGCCGGGCTGCCGGCCCTGCCCGCCAGGGCGCAGTAGACAGCGATCGCGAGGGCCTCCTCGGCGACCCAGCCGGCGCCGAGCGTCTCCACCCTCTCGGCGGTGGGCCGTCCGCCCTCCAGAGCCAGGTCCACGGCCGAGCGCAGGGCGGCGCTGGTCTCCTCGTGCCCGGGATAGCGGCGCAGCAGGTCCATGGCCCGCAGCACGGACCCCTCGAGGCCGTCCCCCTCCACCAGGTGGGCGATCATCGCGGCGAACGCCCCGGCCGCGTAGTAGCCCGTCGGATGGCCGTGCGTGATCTGCGCGCACCGCGCCGCCAGCTCGAACGCGCCCTTCGCCGACCGGCCCGTCAGCCCGAACGGCGCCGACCGCATCACCGTGCCGCACCCCTTCGACCCGGGGTTCACCGGCCCCGGCTCACCGAGCGGCGCGAGCGGGTCCGGAACGTGCCCGGCGGCGAGCCCGGTCAGGCAGGCGTTCCCCGGTGCCCGCCGGGCGTACAGCCACGGCTGCTCGCGCAGCCACCCGGTACGGATCAGGTCGTCCCCGCCGCGGACGGGCGGCGCGGGGTGGTTCTGGGTGTCCAGCCAGCGCATGTACGCCCGCCGTACGGCCGCGGTCTCGCCTCCCCCGATGCCCTTGCCGACGGCCCTGGCGTGCGCACGGATCAGCCCCTCGGCGGTGAACAGCGTCATCTGGGTGTCGTCGGTGACCCGCCCGGCGACCCCCTCCTCGTCCGGTACGAGCCCGGTGACACCCTGCTCCCCGTACGCTCTGCGGATCGCGCCCAGGGAGAGGAACTCCACCGGGTTGCCCAGGGCATCCCCGATCGCCCCGCCCAGCAGGCACCCCCTCACCCGGGCATGGCGCACGGCCATGCTGTCCCACTGGCTCTCCACGTACGGCTCCTCGGTGTGCGAAACAGTCGGATCAGATCCGGCGGAGACGGGTACAGAACCAGTGGGAAGAGGCGATTGCCATGCGCACCGGAAATGAACCCGCCACCGCGCGCAGTGCCCTGCGGATGAGGCTCGCGCTAAGTGTATGGGGCCTGATCTGGGCGATCGGCGGCACCGTCGGCTTCACTCTGGCCGGCAGGCCGGGCTGGGCCGCGGCCTGCGGCGTCGTGATGCTGATCGTCCTCACCGACATGACGGTGATCGTCCACCACATGCGGCAAGGACCGCACTGGCAGCCCGGCCGCGACATCCCTCCGTACGAACCGGACCACGGCACGCCCCGGCGCCGCTAGGGCGTGTTTCGAAAGTCCCGCCTGGTCGGGAACGCCCGGCACGCACGCTCGCCGCTTGTCGGTCGTCGGCGCAGCCCGCTGCGCTCTCCTCCCTCCGCCTTGCGATCGCACGCACCAGACGCCCCCGACCCCGCCCTCCGGGCGGACGACGCTACTTTCGAAACACGCCCTAGAAGACTCATGAAGATCTTGTTGAGGGGCTGTCCGGCCGGAGGCCGGGCGGCCCTTCTGGTCATCCGGTGGCCGGGGCGAGGTGCCAGGTGTCGCCGGTGCGGGTGAGTCCGAGGTTGATCAGTCGGCGGAGGTTGAGGGCGGCGGCTCGGGTGTGGAGCCAGGTGTCGTTGGCGATGGTTCCGCGGTAGCGGAGTTTGCGGTTGCCGTGGTGGACGAGCCAGGCGACGGCGCGTTCGACCGGTGGTCTCCAGCGGCGGTAGTCGGCTTGCCAGTCGGGGTCGGTAGCGGCCTGGCGGCGGGCGGCTGCGAGCAGGTCGTGGTGTGGGCGGATGGTCAGGATGCGGCCGGCCTTGGCCTTGGTGCACCGCTCGCGCAGGGGACATCCGGCGCACAGTTTCCCGAAGGCCGCCTTGCGCTGGTGGTGCTGTCCGCCGGGGTCTGACAGGGGGACCGTGTGTCCAGCGGGGCAGGTCACCGTGGCGGCGGCGGTGTCGATGGCGAAGTCGTCCAGGGTGAAGCCGCCGGGGACGGCCGCCCGTAGCGGGGCGGGCTTGAGGAACAGCCGGTGCCCTGCGTCTTCGAGGGCCTGGCGGGCCTCGCCGGTGGAGTAGGCGGTGTCGCCGAAGGCGTCCACCGGCCCGTCCTCCTCGGCGAGAAGGTCCAGGCCGACGGTGGCCTCGTGGTGCTCTGGGCCACTGCCGGGCCGCAGGGCGACGGCGGTGTATAACCCGGTCTCCGGCTCGATGGCCAGGTGGGCCTTGAAGCCGTCTTGCTGGTGGGTGCGGGTTTTGTGGATGTGCCGGGCCTCGGGGTCGACGGTGGAGACCATCCGGTCCTGCGCGGTGCCACGGGTGATGCGCCAGCGCCCGTCGCGGCCGTCGGAGTCCTCGGCGGGTTCGACGTCTTGCCCGGCGACCAGGGCCAGGATGCCAACGGCATTCGCGGCCTTCTCGCCCAGCTCCTGCTCGGGCAGATGCCCGAGCAGCCTGAGCGCGTCACTGACCAGGGCATCAACAAGCGTGGCGCGGGCCTGCTCGTCATTCCAGGCGATCCTTGGTTTGCCCGGGTCGCTGTAGTCATGCGCGGTGCACTGCACGGCTGCCACCTCAGCGGCCCCGGGGACCTCGCGAATTACCGCGCGGACGGCGGCGATGATCTGGGTGACGGTGTCCTGGGTGGCGACCGCATCGTCCAGCACCGTGGAGTCCAGCGCCCGCCGGTGCTTGCCCTTGAGGACACCGGTGGCCTTCACCACCTCGCGCACCGTCTCGAAGACACGGTTCGGCCGCACCGAGCGGGCCAGCCGGCGCCGGAAGTAGGCCAGCAGCGACGGATCGAACGCCATGTCGTGCAGGCCCAGCCCGCACGCGGCCTTCCACCTCAGGTCACACCGCAACTCCTGGACCGTCTCGAAGTCCGACAGCCCGTTAAGGGCCTGCAGCGTGATCGCCGCGGCCAGGATCTGCGGCGGCATGCTCGGCCGCCCGTTCGCCGACGGGTACATGTCCTCGAACGTCTCCGCCGGGAACAGCGCGCCGCGATGCTCGGCCAGGAACGCGAACACACTGCCTGCCGGGATCAACTCCCGGCAGGTCTCCCACACATCCGGCCCGACCGTCTCCCCGGCCCATTCCCCCATCACCACGAGAAAGAGTCTGGCCCCGCCGCTCACGCGGCGGGGCCAGAACCCAAGATCTTCATGAGTCTTCTAGTGCTGTGGCCGATCGTGCCGCGGCTCGCCCTCCGCGAGCAGCCGCTCCGCCTGCGCGGTCTGCCAATCCCGCTCCTCGGCCGGCAACCGCTCCCACGCCGTGGTGACGTCCCGCACCCGCTCTCCCAGCGCTTCCGCGTACTCCGGGGCGTGCATGGCCTCCCGCAGCCCCAGGCGCCCGGCGAGCACCTCGCGGGCCATCTCCCGCAGCACCGGCCCGGCGCCACCGTTCGCCAGCACCTCCAGCGACGTCTTCAGTACGCGCGCATGTGCGAGATCACGGTACGGGGTGACGAACTCTTCGGGGCCTACGCCGGGTTCGGGCACGATGTCCTCCATGAACGGGTTCAGACCGCGGGATGGTCGTAGCCCTCGCGCGGCAGAGGGAAGTCGTTGAGCTGGGCCGCGAGTTGTCCCCAGGCCCGGGCGGGCACCCCGCAGGACGCGTCGATCGCGAGCCGAAGCGTGCTGATGAGCTGTGTCGCATTCCCCCGGAGCCGCGCGCTGTCCCCGATCCCGGCGGCGGCCACGGCGAAGCTGACGACCGCGGGCGCACCCGTCCAGGAGATGGCTGCCAGTGCGGTCAGGATAGTCGGGTAGTGGCCAGAAGGTGGCCGGCGCGGTCCAGGACAGAGACGGTCTGGATGTCCTGAAGGTGCAGGGAGCTGGCGCCGGTAACGGTGGCGGCGGCGGCGGGGGTGGCGGCCCAGGTGGCCGCCTGCTCGCTACGCCCGTCCGCTGCCGCCACCCGCAGCATGAACGGACCCTGCCCGGGCAGGTCGGCAAGGACAACGCTGACCGATGTGCCCCACGGCTTGGGTGTCAGAGTGGCCCGCCCGGAGACCGCATACCCTGCGGCCGCGCTGAACTGGCTCGGGGGACCGCCCGGCTCCGGCTGGGACGGGCGCAGCAGCAGTCCCGCACTCAGGCCCGCCACCATCACCAGCGCCGCAGCCAGCGCCAGCCACTGCAGCCGCCCTCGGCGTCGGCGCGCCGTCTCTGCCTTCCGGACCTGCGTCAGCAGCCGGTCCAGGGATACCTCCGCCGCTCCCGGATCGGGCACAGCCGGAGGCGGCGGGGCGAGCATGCCGGGAGCGCGGCGCAGCAGACCGGGCACCGGAGCGGAGCGGGTGAGTTCCTGTCGGCAATCATCGCAGCCGGGCAGATGGGAGTCGACGAAACGCCGGTCGGTCTCGCTGAGGCCGCCGAGCACATAGGCGCCCAGAAGCATGCGCACGGAATCGTGGCCAGTACTCACTGGAGGGCTCCCATCTCCTCGAATGCGGCTCGCAGATTGCGCACCGCATAATATGCACGCGATTTCACGGTGCCCTCCGGAACTCCGAGCCGCGACGCGGCCTCGGTGACAGTGAGCCCCTCGTAGTAGAGCGCCTGGACAACGCTCCGGTGCTGCGGGGAAAGGCGTTCCAGCGCTGCGGCGACCAGTTGGCTCTCCAGCGCGGACTCCACGTCGTCGGTGGACGGGACGGCCGCAATCGCCGCGTCATCCCAGACCGTATACGGACGCCGCTGCTCGGCGCGCCATGAATCCGTCACCACATTGCGCGCCGCCGTGAACAGATAGGAGCGGATCGATGCCGAACTCGGCTGCAACCGGTCCACGTTGCGCCACGTCCGCAGCAGCGTCTCCTGCACCACATCCTCCGCGTGCTCGCGGCTGCGCACGTACCTCAGCACGAAGGAGAGCAGTACGTCGTAGTGCTCAGTGTGCAGCGCGGTCATCACCCGCTCGTCCGGCGTCACGCTCGCTGTCCTCGTTTCGTAAGCCCTGCTCCTCAGTGGCGTGTACGACAGGCCACGGCGGAGGGTTCACCGGAAATCCACACAGGTTCCCGCTGAACCCGGCCCAGGAAACGGTCGTATACGCCGGGGCAGGACACCACCTGACAAGGAGACACCATGAAGAAGATCGGCTGGATGCTCGCCACCGGTGCCGCAGGCGCACTCACCCTGGGATTCGCCGCCTCCGCTTCGGCCGGCGCTGACACCGCGCGGCACGCAGAAGCCTCCACCGAGAAGCCCATCAAGGTGGAGGTCCTGGCGCCCGAACGCCGCGACAACGCCGGCGTCGAGGGCAAGGGCTGGTTCGTGGACTTGAAGCTCACCTTCCGCGGCACCCCCCTGGCCGCCACGGGCTTCACCGCACCGCAGCTGACTGGGCCCGCGACCCACAACAACACCGCGCCCTTCCCCGGCACCTTCTCCACCGGCCAGGACGACCGACTGCCCGGGCTGGTGGTTCTCAGCTCCACCACCAACGATGTCCGCCCGGGCTTCTCGGGCCCGGGCACCAACCTGGCCAACCTGTTCAACCTCTCGGGCATCACCGACCGCAGCTCGGAGAAGACCGAACTCTGGGACACCTGGATCGTCGGTGACTCCATCGCCGGCAAGGACGTCGACAGCGTCCTGACGGTCGCCGTGGTCGACGACCTCAACCACGACGGCGTGTACAACGACGCCCCCAACGTGGTGAAGGACGTCAACGGCGACGGCAAGATCGACGCCCGCGACCTCAAGGCCCAGGGTGTCGCCTCCAACATCGTCACCGTGCCCTTCCACATCAACGGCAGCGCCGCCTGAGCCCTGCCCCGCCTTTGCGCCCTGGGGCCGGCCCGATTCGGGCCGGCCCCAGGGCGCTTTGTATGCGATCCGTGGAAAGCTTCAACACTCCCCCGGGTCGGGACGCACTCGGGGTGACGAGTAGCGGTCCGTCGGCTTCACTGCCCATGAGGTGACGGGGCTGGGGAAAAGCGGTGAGACGGCCGGGTTCCGGTCGCGGCACGGAGCGGAGCGTAGAGGACCGGCGGAGGCGGAACGGCCCCGCTTCACTCGTCCGAGTCGAACTTGGCCGCGCGCAGATATTCGGGCTTCGGATCGAGCGCGGCCGCCAGGCGGAAGTGGCGCTGGGCACGGTCCGGGCGGTTGGCGCGTTCGTAGGTGCGGGCGAGGGCGAAGTGCGCGTAGGCGTTGTCCGGCTCGCGTTCGATGATGTGCAGGAACTCCTGCTCGGCGGAGCGCAGCTGGGCGGCCGCGAAGTAGGCCCGGGCACGCAGCAGCCGGGCCGCGCGGCTCTCCGGATGGGCGGCGATGACCGGGTCGAGCAGCTTGATCGCACCCCGTGGGTCGCGGGCGGCCAGCAGCTGCTCCGCGGCACGGAAAGCAATGACGTCGGTCTCGGGTGAGCGCTCCTGCATGGCCGCCTCCTTTCCCTCGGTCTTTCCCTCGCTCCGCGCTTGCAACGCCGTGTGCCGCGAGGCTATTCCTGGCCTGAGTCCTTTCCGGCCGCCGCGGCTCGCTGCTTCAGTTCGGCCCATACCTTCCGGACCTGCGGCTCCAGCGCGTCCAGGGGGCCGTCGTTGTCGATGACGAGGTCGGCTACGGCGAGCCGCTGCTCGCGGGTGGCCTGGCTGGCCATACGGGCGCGGGCTTCGGACTCGGTCATGCCGCGCAGCCGTACGAGCCGGTCGAGCTGGTTCTCGGGGGCCGCGTCGATCACGACGACGAGGTCGTAGAGCGGGGCGAGCCCGTTCTCGGTGAGCAGCGGGACGTCGTGGACGACGACCGCGTCCGGCGCCGCGGCGGCCTCCAGTTCCGTGGAGCGGGCGCGGACCAGAGGGTGGACGATGGCGTTCAGGGCCGCGAGCCGCTCGGGGTCGCCGAAGACGATCGCGCCCAGCTTGGGCCGGTCCAGGGTGCCCTGGTCGGTGAGGACGTCCTCGCCGAAGGTCTCGACGACGGCGTCGAGCCCGGGCGTCCCGGGCTCGACGACCTCACGCGCGATGAGGTCCGCGTCGATCAGTACCGCGCCGTACGAATCGAGGAGGCGCGACACCTCGCTCTTGCCGGCGCCGATTCCGCCGGTCAGGCCAACTCTCAGCATGAGGGGCAGCCTATGCGTCGCCCTCCCGCTCCGCGAGGAAGCGTTCGAATTCGCGGCCGATCTCCTCCGCCGAGGGCAGATCGACCGGTTCGGCGACCAGATTGCCGCGGGTCTCGGCACCGGCGACGGCGTCGTACTGGTGCTCCAGTCCCTGGACGAGCGCGACGAGCTCCTGGTCACCCTCACCGATCTGGCGCTCGATCTCGGTCTGGGTGCGCTCCGCCGCGTTCCGCAGGGCGTGCGCGACGCCCGGCAGGACGAGCCCGGTGGCCGCGGTGATCGCCTCCAGGGCGGTCAGGGCCGCATCCGGGTACGAGGAGCGCGCGAGATAGTGCGGTACGTGCGCGGCGACCCCGAGCACGTCGTGTCCGGCTTCCTGGAGCCTGTACTCGAGCAGCGACTGGGCGCTGCCCGGCACCTGCGCCTCGTCGAAGGGGCTGCGGTGGCCCGGCACGAGCTCGGTGCGGTTGCCGTGCGGGGTCAGGCCGACCGGGCGGGTGTGCGGGACACCCATCGGGATGCCGTGGAAGGTGACCGACAGCCGGACGCCGAGCCGTTCGACGATCTGGCGGACGGCGAGGGTGAAGCGTTCCCACTCGACGTCGGGCTCGGGGCCGGACAGCAGCAGGAACGGCACACCCGTGGCGTCCTGGACCAGCCGCACCTCGAGGACGGGGGTCTCGTACGCCGTCCAGCGGTCGCGCCGGAAGGTCAGCAGTGGCCGGCGGGCACGGTAGTCGATCAGCCTGTCGTGGTCGAAGCGGGCCACCACCTGGTGCGGAAGGGTGTCCAGCAGCTTCCCGACGATCTGCTCACCCGTCTCGCCCGCGTCGATGTACCCGTCGAAGTGGTACAGCATGACCAGGCCGGCCGATTCCTGCGCGAGCGCCATGTCGACGACGGCGAGGCCGTTCGGCTCCCATTCGTACAAAGCCTGCGGATCCTGCACTTTTACCGCCCCTCCTCGTATCCGTACGGCACAACACCCGGACACGCAGGGTCATTCCCTCTCGCGCGACAAAAGGCGCCACAAAAGCGGGAGGCCCGCTTCCCGGGAGGGAAGCGGGCCTCTCTCAGCTGCGATCAGTCAGCCGCGGTGGTCGGAGCCTCAGCTCTGGCCGCCCGCCAGCTTCTCGCGCAGGGCAGCCAGGGCCTCGTCCGACGCCAGGGCGCCGGAGGTGTCCTCGGACTCCGAGGAGTACGAGCCACCGGTCGCGGCCGGAGCGGCCTCGCCGGCCTCGGCGGCGGCAGCCGCGTCGGCCTCGCGGGACTTGATGACCTGAGCCTGGTGCTGCTCGAAGCGGGCCTGCGCCTCGGCGTACTGGCGCTCCCACTCCTCGCGCTGCTTCTCGAAGCCGGGCAGCCAGTCGTTGGTCTCCGGGTCGAAGCCCTCGGGGTAGATGTAGTTGCCCTGGTCGTCGTAGGACGCGGCCATGCCGTACAGGGTCGGGTCGAACTCGACGGCCGCGGCGTCCGGGCCGAAGGCCTCGTTGGCCTGCTTCAGCGAGAGGCTGATGCGACGACGCTCGAGGTCGATGTCGATGACCTTGACGAAGATCTCGTCGTTGACCTGGACGACCTGCTCCGGGATCTCGACGTGGCGCTCGGCCAGCTCGGAGATGTGGACCAGGCCCTCGATGCCCTCGTCGACGCGGACGAACGCACCGAACGGAACCAGCTTGGTGACCTTGCCGGGGACGACCTGGCCGATCTGGTGCGTACGGGCGAACTGCTGCCACGGGTCCTCCTGCGTCGCCTTCAGCGACAGGGAGACACGCTCGCGGTCCATGTCGACGTCGAGAACCTCGACGGTGACCTCCTGGCCGACCTCGACAACCTCGGACGGGTGGTCGATGTGCTTCCAGGACAGCTCGGAGACGTGAACCAGACCGTCGACGCCACCCAGGTCCACGAAGGCACCGAAGTTGACGATGGAGGACACGACGCCGGAACGGACCTGACCCTTCTGGAGGGTGGTGAGGAACGTCTGGCGGACCTCGGACTGGGTCTGCTCGAGCCAGGCGCGGCGGGACAGAACCACGTTGTTGCGGTTCTTGTCCAGCTCGATGATCTTCGCCTCGAGCTCCTTGCCGACGTACGGCTGGAGGTCGCGGACGCGGCGCATCTCGACGAGAGAGGCCGGGAGGAAGCCGCGGAGGCCGATGTCGAGGATGAGACCACCCTTGACGACCTCGATGACGGTACCCGTGACGATGCCGTCCTCTTCCTTGATCTTCTCGATGGTGCCCCAGGCACGCTCGTACTGGGCGCGCTTCTTCGAGAGGATCAGGCGGCCTTCCTTGTCCTCCTTCTGGAGAACAAGGGCCTCGATCTCGTCGCCGACCTTGACGACCTCGTTCGGGTCGACGTCGTGCTTGATCGAGAGCTCGCGGCTCGGGATGACACCTTCGGTCTTGTAACCGATGTCGAGCAGGACCTCGTCCCGGTCGACCTTCACGATGACGCCGTCGACGATGTCGCCGTCGTTGAAGTACTTGATCGTCTCGTCGATCGCGGCGAGGAAAGCTTCCTCGTTACCGATGTCGTTGACCGCAACCTGCGGGGTGGTGGCGGTGGTCTCGGTGCTGCTCGTCATGTGGGAAAGGGCTCCGGTACGGACATGAAAGTCGTAGGTACTGCTACGCCGAGAGCCCGTATCGCAGCTGCAGAAGCCGTACAGCCAAGGAAACGCCGAGCCCGGACCGTGTCTTTTTCGACACTGCCGGAAGGCGCCTCGAGAACCGAGGGGACATACAACAGATGCGAGCGCGGCCTGCTCCGTCTGAGGCGCGCAGGCCCGCAGCGCAACTTGTAGCATACGGGGACCGCCGGACACGGTCAATGCGCGAAGGCGCACACCCGGGACAGAAACCCCGAAACCGGCTCAAACAAGCCCTCGGCACGCCGACGTTGTGTCGGCTGTTCGGGTGAAGACCGACCATCCAGCCGCAGACTACGACGACGGGCACGATGATCCAAGAGTACGAACCGGAAGCGACCCGCCGTCACGCGGGGGACGCGGAGAGCAGCCGGGCCAACCGGGGCTGGTGGGACCGCAACGCGGACGAGTACCAGAGCGACCACGGCGGCTTCCTCGGCGACGACCGCTTCGTCTGGGGGCCCGAAGGGCTCGACGAGACGGAAGCCCGGCTGCTCGGGCCCGCCGGCTCCCTGAAGGGCCTCGACATCCTCGAGATCGGCGCCGGAGCGGCCCAGTGCTCCCGCTGGCTGGCCGCGCAGGGCGCCAGGCCGGTCGCACTGGACCTCTCGCACCGCCAGCTCCAGCACGCGCTGCGGATCGGTGGCGAAGGCCTGTCCCTGGTCGAGGCCGACGCCTCCGCCCTGCCCTTCCGGGACGGCTCCTTCGACCTCGCCTGCTCCGCGTACGGGGCGATTCCGTTCGTCGCCGACCCGGTGGAGGTCTTCCGCGAGGTACGGCGTGTCCTGCGGCCCGGCGGCCGCTGGGTCTTCTCCGTCACCCACCCCATCCGCTGGGCCTTCCCCGACGAGCCCGGCCCCGAGGGCCTGTCCGTCTCGGCCTCCTATTTCGACCGTACGCCGTACGTCGAGCAGGACGAGCAGGGCCGCGCGGTGTACGTCGAGCACCACAGGACCATCGGCGACCGGGTACGCGACGTGGTGGCCGGCGGCTTCCGACTGCTCGACCTGGTCGAGCCCGAGTGGCCCGAGTGGAACGACCAGGAGTGGGGCGGCTGGTCACCGCTGCGCGGAAGCCTGATCCCCGGCACGGCGATCTTCGTCTGCGAAAGGGACTGAGCGCGACGCCGGGGCAACCAGCCGGCCCAGGACAACACCCGGGCCCGGTCGGCAACGGGACCCGCAACCGGCAGCAACCCCGGACCGGCAGCACGCACCCGGCAACCGAGGGCAACCCCGAGCCGCACCAGGCAACGGCAGCAACCCCGGACCAGCCCCCGGCCGCACCCGCAACCGGCAGCAACCGGTGCCCCCAGGCCCGCCCCGAGGAGCGCGGTGAGCCGCGTCCCGCGCGCCGCAGGCGCGTGCGGACGCCGCGCCGGCTGGAACACTGGTTCGGTGATCCGCGACGACATCCTGACCGGCCTTCCGGTCCGTACCGCCGTGCCCGCGCTGCGGCGGGCCCTCGACGGACACGGCTGCGCCGTGCTCTGCGCGCCGCCCGGCACCGGCAAGACCACTCTGGTGCCGCTGGCGCTCGCCGGGCTCACCGGGGACGGCGGTCCGGTGCGGCGTGTGCTCGTCGCCGAGCCGCGCCGGATCGCGGCCCGCGCGGCCGCCCGGCGGATGGCCTGGCTGCTCGGCGAGCAAAGCGAGATGGGGGTCCCCCCGGCCGGAGGCTGGGGGAGAAGCGAGACGGGGGTTCCCCCGGCCGAAGGCCGGGGGAAGGTGGGCGGCCAGGTGGGCTTCACCGTGCGCGGGGAGCGCGTGGTGGGGCCCGGGACGGTCGTGGAGGTCGTCACCACCGGTGTCCTGTTGCAGCGGCTGCAGCGCGACCAGGAGCTGACCGGCGTGGACGTGGTGATCCTCGACGAGTGCCACGAACGGCACCTCGACGCGGACACCGCCGCCGCCTTCCTGCTCGACGTACAGGCCGCGCTCCGGCCCGAGCTGCGGCTGGTGGCGGCCTCCGCCACCACCGACGCCGAAAGCTGGGCCCGGCTGCTCGGTGACGCGCCCGTCGTACGCGCCGAGGGCGTCTCCCACCCGGTGGACGTGGTGTGGGCACCCCCCGCCCGGCCGGTGCGGCCGCCGCACGGCATGCGGGTCGACCCGGCGCTGCTCGGCCATGTCGCCTCGGTGGTGCAGCAAGCGCTGGCCGAGCGGGAGGGCGATGTGCTGTGCTTCCTGCCCGGCGTCGGCGAGATCGCCCGCGTCGCGAAGCAGCTGACCGGGCTGGACGCCGAGGTCCTCCAGGTCCACGGCCGGGCCCCGGCCGCCGTGCAGGACGCGGTCCTCGCCGGGTCCTCCGGCACCCGGCGGGTCGTCCTCGCCACCTCGGTGGCCGAGTCGAGCCTGACGGTGCCGGGCGTGCGGATCGTCGTCGACGCGGGCCTGGCGCGGGAGCCGCGCACGGACCACGCCCGGGGACTGAGCGCGCTGACGACCGTCCGGGCCTCCCGCGCCGCCGCCCGCCAGCGCGCGGGCCGCGCCGGACGCGAGGCACCGGGCACCGTCTACCGCTGCTGGGACGAGGCCGAGGACGTCCGCCTGCCGGCCTTCCCCTCCCCCGAGATCAAGGTCGCCGACCTCACCGCGTTCGTCCTCCAGGCCGCGTGCTGGGGCGACCCCGACGCGTCCGGGCTGGCGCTGCTGGACCCGCCGCCGGCCGGGGCGATGGCCGCGGCCCGTTCCGTGCTGACCGCGATCGGCGCGGTGGACACATCGGGCCGGCCGACGGACCGCGGCGTGGCGATGTCCCGCCTCGGCCTCCACCCCCGCCTCGGCCGCGCCCTCCTCGACGGCGCACCGCTGGTCGGCCCACGCCGGGCGGCCGAGGTGGTCGCGCTGCTGAGCGAGGAGCCACCACGGGAGTACGGCGACGACCTCGCGGCGGCCTGGCGCACGGCGCGCCGGGGCGGCGACGCGTACGCGGCCCGCTGGCGCCAGGAAGCCCGCCGCCTGGCCAGGACGGTCGGGTCCGTGGGGGACGCCTCGGCGGACCTCTCCCCCACCGCGCCCCTTCCCGCCGCCCTGAGCGACGACGCCGTCGTCGGGCTCGTCGCCGCGCTCGCCTTCCCGGAGCGGGTGGCCAGGTCACGCGGCGACGGGCAGTACCTCATGGCGTCCGGGACCGGGGCCGAGCTCGGTGAGGGCTCCCCTCTGCGCCACGCGCCCTGGCTTGCGGTGGCCGTCGCCGACCGGCCCTCCCCCAGCGCCTTCGGCCTGGGGGGACCCCCATCTCGCTTTGCTCGCTCCGCCTCGGCGCGCGTGCGGCTCGCCGCGCTGATCGACGAGGACATCGCACGGCTCGCCGCCGGGCATCTGCTCGCGTCGGGCGAGGAGGTGCGCTGGGAGGACGGTGACGTCGTCGCCCGCGACGCCGAACGGCTGGGGGCCGTCGAGCTGTCCGTACGGCCCCTGAAGGACCCGGATCCGGCGCTGGTGCGTGCCGCGCTGGCCGAGGGGCTGCGACGCGAAGGGCTCGGGCTGCTGCGCTGGACCCCGGACTCGGAGACGCTGCGCCGGCGGCTCGGCTTTCTGCACCACACGCTGGGCGCGCCCTGGCCGGATGTGTCGGACGCCTCGTTGCTCGGCCGTACGGACGAGTGGCTGGAGCCCGAGCTGTCGCGGGCCCGGCGCAGGGCCGATCTGGGGCGCATCGACGCGGGGCAGGCCCTGCGGCGGCTGCTTCCGTGGGCGACGGGCGAGGCCGCGCGGCTGGACGAGCTGGCACCGGAGCGTATCGAGGTGCCCAGCGGTTCGCGGGTACGCGTCGACTACGAAGGCGAGCAGCCGGTGCTGGCGGTGAAGCTCCAGGAGATGTTCGGGCTCGACGGGACGCCGGTGGTGGCGGGTGTGCCGGTGCTGGTGCACCTGCTGTCCCCGGCCGGGCGGCCTGCCGCGGTCACGGCGGATCTGGCGTCGTTCTGGAAGGACGGATACCGGTCCGTACGGGCCGAGCTGCGCGGCCGCTACCCCAAGCACCCGTGGCCGGAGGACCCTTCGACAGCGGAGCCGACCCGGCACACCAACGCGCGGCTCAGGCGGTGACATGCGGCGACGACCCCTCCCGGCGGAGCTGACACCGTTTCGGGGAGGGGCCGCCCTCGGACGGTCCGGTTATGCGACCTTCAGCTCGAGAGTGAGGGTCGCGCCGCCGGTGGTGGTGATCCGGAGCAGGTAGGTGCCCGTCAGCTCGTCCGTGAAGATCTTCGGGAGCCGCAGCACGCCGTCGGCGTCGGTCTTCAGCCCGTCGAGGGTGCGGACCGGATTGCCCTGTGCGTCCTTGAAGTACGGGCCCTTGTCGTTCGCGGACGGGTCGTCCGCGGACTTGATCAGGGTGGCGGTCGCCGCCACGCCCGAAGCCGCGGCGCCCTTGTAGGTGGCCTTGAGCTCCACCGGCTCGGCGAACTCGGCACCCGGCGCGGCCGTCAGCTCCGCGCTGCCGGCCCGGGTCAGGGCGTCCGCCTGACGGGCCGTCACGGTGGCGGTGTAGTCGAGGCCGGGCAGCGCGCGGCCGGCGACCGTGACCCGCACGGTGAACTCGCCCGTGCGCTCTCCCGCCCGCAGAACCGGCGCGGTCGCCGTGCCGCCGGCGCCGGTCATGACGACGATGTCGTCCGAACCGCCGGTGAAGCGGGCGTCGGTGCCGCCCATGATCTGGAAGCGCACCGGAACTCCGGCCAGCGCCGCGCCGGAGGCGTCCTCCGCCCGCACCCGCGGCCGCTCGGCGAACGCGCTGCCCGCGGTGGCGGTCAGCGCCCCGGTGTCCGCGTCCTCGATGCGGCTGACGCGCTGCAGCGGGGGCGTCGGGGTGGGCGTCGGCGTCGACGTCGGGGGCTTCGTGGCCGGAGGTGTGGTGGGAGGCGGCGTCGGAGACGGCTTGTTGCCCGCGGGCGGCGTCGGAGACGGCTTGTTGCCCGCGGGCGGCGTCGGAGACGGCTTGTTGCCCGCGGGCGGCGTCGGCTTGTGAGTGGCCGTCGGAGTCGCCGGCGGGGTGGGCGTCGGAGTGCTCGGTGTGGTGGGCGGGGTGGTCGGCAGGACGCCGGTGCCGTCCGGGACCTCGTGCGTACCGCGCTTGTAGTACCGGAACCAGGACATGACGGTGTTCAGGTACTCCCGGGAGTGGTTGTAACCCAGGATCGACCGGTCCATGTCCGACTGGACCGCCAGGTCACGGTCGCCCACGCACAGATAACGGCCCGCGGCGAGCGCCGCGTCGTAGATGTTGTTCGGGTCCTTGCGGCCGTCGTTGTTGCCGTCCTGGCCCCAGGTGGCCCAGGTCTGCGGGATGAACTGCATCGGGCCGACCGCTCGGTCGTGTGTGCTGTCGCCGTCGAACGCGCCGTTGTCGGTGTCGGAGATGTTGGCGAAGCCGACACCGTTGAGGACCGGGCCGAGGATCGGGGTGAGAGTAGTGCCGTTGGCGTCCACCTTGCCGCCGCGCGCCTGGCCCGACTCGACCTTGCCGATCGCGGCGAGCAGTTCCCACGGAAGGTGGCAGCCCGGGTCGGAGGCGCCGACGGTCGACTCCGCGCGCTTGTACGCGGCCAGCACGGAGGCGGGTATGCCGGACTGTGCCTCGGTCGCGCCCGCCGGCAGGTCGACCGAGGTGCCGGGCTCGCCGGGGGTGACGAGCGGCGGAAGGTCCGTGTGGTAAGGGGAGTTGCCGGTGACCGGGGTACCGGAAGGCGGGGCCGCGTCGGACGTCGGCTGGTCGCCGGAGGCGGCGGCCGTGCTGCCCGGCGCCTGGGAGGCGGCGAGCGCCGCGACGGCTACCGCGGCCACAGCGGTGTTGGTCGCCCCCTTGCGCAGCCGTCGTCCGAATTGCGCAGCCATGAGGTCTGGTTCCTCCCCGTCGTCGGCAGTTCGCGCTCCCCGCGCGAGGACTCATGTGACCCTACGACAACTAGCGGCCCCATGACACCGAGGCGTGACCAGATTTCACCAGTTCGCCACGATCACTTCGCGTCCGATTTCTATTCGTCACGTCCCGCATACTGAGCGGCATTGATCACACAACCACCAAGGGGGATCATGCCGTTCACACTGAGCCATGCCGCGGCCGTGCTGCCGGGGATACGACGGGACGGCGCGGCCCGCGGACCGCTCATCGCCTCCGCACTGGTCGCCGGATCCTTCTCACCCGACATGACCTATTTCGCCGCCTCGTTCGTGCCCGCCGCGATGCCCTTCGGTGACGTCACGCACTCGGTCGTCGGTGTCGTCACCGTCGATGTGCTCATCACCGCCGTACTGGCCGGACTGTGGCTGCTGCTGCGTGAACCGGTGGTGGCGCTGCTGCCGCGGGGATGGCAGGGACGCGTCCATGCCTTCGTACGCGGGCAGTCGTGGCGCGGAGCGCGACTGCCTTCGTCGGCATGGCGGTTCGCCCTGTCGGCGGCGATCGGGGCGAGTACGCATGTCTTCTGGGACACGTTCACGCACCTGGACCGGTGGGGCATGAAGGTGCTGCCGGTGCTCGGCGAGATCGTGGCGGGCTTCCCCGTCTATCTGTATCTGCAGTACGGCGGCTCGGCGGTGGCCCTGGTGGTGATCGTCTGGTTCGTCGCCTCGTCACTGTGCCGGCTCCCGGCGGCCGCGTCGCCGCCCGTGCCGGCACTGGACGCGCGCGGCCGATGGAGTGCGGCTGCCCTGCTCGTGGGATGTGCGGCGGTGGGTGCGGTGCACCGCTGCGTGCGCTGGTACGCGTACCACGGCGACGGCACACTGCTGGGCCTGATCCCCTCCGCGTGCTTCGGCGCGGGCGCGGGCCTCGCGGTGGGACTGCTGCTGTACGCGACCACGGTCCGCCTGCGCACGAAATCGCCGGACAGGCTCAAAGCGAGCCTGCCCGGCGACTGAGGGCAATACTCGAAGGGCGTTCCGGCGTCAGTGCGCCGCCGACTCCCAGTCCGGGCCGACGCCCACCGAGACGTCCAGGGGGGCGCGGAGTTCGACCGCGGCCGACATCTCGCGGCGGACCAGCTCCTCGACCCGCTCCCGCTCGCCCGGGGCGACCTCCAGCACGATTTCGTCGTGGACCTGGAGCAGCATCCGGGACTCGAGACCGGCCTCGGCCAGAGCCTGGTCGACCTTGAGCATGGCCACCTTGACGATGTCCGCCGCGGTGCCCTGGATCGGGGCGTTGAGCGCCATCCGCTCGGCCATCTCGCGGCGCTGGCGGTTGTCGCTGTTCAGGTCGGGCAGATAGCGGCGCCGGCCGAACATCGTCTCCGTGTACCCCGTGGCACGCGCCTCGTCGACGACCCGGCGCAGATAGTCACGGACCCCGCCGAAGCGCTCGAAGTACGTGTCCATCAGGCCGCGCGCCTCCGCCGCCTCGATGTTCAGCTGCTGGGACAGCCCGAAGGCCGAGAGCCCGTAGGCCAGTCCGTACGACATCGCCTTGATCTTGCGGCGCATCTCCGCGTCGACGGCGGACTTGTCCACGGCGAACACCTGGGAGGCGACGGTGGTGTGCAGGTCCTCGCCGGAGGCGAACGCCTCGATCAGGCCCTCGTCCTCGGACAGATGGGCCATCACCCGCAGCTCGATCTGGCTGTAGTCGGCGGTCATCAGAGACTCGAAGCCCTCGCCGACGACGAACCCGCGGCGGATCGCCCGGCCCTCGTCCGTGCGCACCGGAATGTTCTGCAGATTCGGATCGGTGGAGGAGAGTCGGCCGGTGGCCGCCACCGTCTGGTTGAAAGTGGTGTGGATACGCCCGTCCGTCGCCACCGTCTTGATCAGGCCCTCCACGGTGACCCGCAGCTTGGCCTGCTCCCGGTGGCGCAGCATGAGGACCGGCAGTTCGTGGTCGGTCTGGGTGGCCAGCCACGCCAACGCGTCGGCGTCCGTGGTGTAACCGGTCTTGGTCTTCTTGGTCTTGGGCAGGGCCAGCTCACCGAAGAGGACCTCCTGGAGCTGCTTGGGCGAGCCCAGGTTGAACTCGTGCCCGACGGAGGCGTGCGCCTCCTTCACGGCCTGCTGCACGGCGCCCGCGAACTGCTGCTCCATCGCCTCCAGGTGCGCCCGGTCCGCGGCGATGCCGTGGCGTTCCATCCGGGCGAGCAGCACGGAGGTGGGCAGCTCCATGTCGTGCAGCAGCCCGGCAGCGCCGACCTCCTCGAGCCGCGCGTCGAAGGCCTCGCCGAGGTCGAGGACGGCGCGCGCCTGCGCCATCAGGGCGTCCGCCTCGGCCTGCTCGTCGGCGCCGAAGGCGAGCTGGCCGTCGGCCGCGGCCGGGGCGAGCTCACGGCCCAGGTACTCGATGGACAGCGCGTCCAGCGCGAAGGAACGGCGGCCGGGCTTGACCAGGTACGCGGCGAGCGCGGTGTCCATGGTGACGCCGTCGATACGCCAGCCGTGCTCGGGGAAGACCCGCATGGCGCCCTTGGCGTTGTGCAGCACCTTGGGCCGGGAGGCGTCGGCGATCCACGCGGCGAAGGCCCGCTCGTCGGCCTCGTCCAGCTGCGACGGGTCGAACCAGGCCGCGGCCCCGTCCGCCGCGGCCAGCGCGATCTCGCTCACATTGCCGCCGCCCAGCCC
The DNA here is from genome assembly GCF_039536205.1 of Streptomyces sannanensis. GTDB lineage: Bacteria > Actinomycetota > Actinomycetes > Streptomycetales > Streptomycetaceae > Streptomyces > Streptomyces sannanensis. Next base: position 1,682,190 of record NZ_BAAAYL010000001.1, read on the forward strand.
CCAGGTGTCGACGGTGGCCACGCCGAGCTTCCGCGTGCCGTGGGCCTCCAGCCACGGGGCGAGCTCGCCGGAGCCGAGAACCGTGCCGTCCAGCTCCACACCGGCGGCCGGAGCGGGGGCCTCCTCCTCTCCGGCACCGGGATCGACGGCGAGCAGCCGCTCACGCAGGTTCGGGTTGCGGATCTCCAGGGTGTCCAGGAAGAAGGCCAGCGCCTTGCGGTCGTACGGAGCACGCTCCAGGTCCGCCACGGCCTTGGGCAGCTCGACGTCACGCACCATCTCGGTCAGCCGGCGGTTGGTCTTCACCGCCTCCAGATGATCGCGGAGGTTCTGCCCGGCCTTGCCCTTGACCTCGTCGACGCGCTCCACCAGCTCCGCGAAGGAACCGAACTGGTTGATCCACTTCGCGGCGGTCTTCTCACCGACACCGGGGATGCCCGGCAGATTGTCGGACGGGTCGCCCCGCAGCGCCGCGAAGTCCGGGTACTGCCGCGGGGACAGACCGTACTTCTCCTCGACCTTCTCCGGTGTGAAACGGGTCAGCTCCGAGACACCCTTGGTCGGATACAGCACGGTGACATGCTCCGTGACCAGCTGGAAGGAGTCCCGGTCACCGGTGACGATCAGCACCTCGAAGCCGGCCGCCTCGGCCTGCGTGGCCAGTGTGGCGATGATGTCGTCGGCCTCGAAGCCGTCGATCGCGAAGCGCGGAGCGTTCATCGCGTCCAGCAGCTCGCCGATCAGCTCGACCTGACCCTTGAACTCGTCGGGGGTCTTGGAGCGGTTCGCCTTGTACTCCGGGAACTCCTCCGAACGCCAGGTCTTGCGGGACACGTCGAAGGCCACCGCGAAATGCGTGGGCGCCTCGTCGCGCAGCGTGTTCGCCAGCATCGACGCGAAGCCATAGATGGCGTTCGTCGGCTGGCCGGCGGCCGTGGTGAAGTTCTCCGCGGGCAGCGCGAAGAACGCCCGGTACGCCAAGGAGTGCCCGTCCATGAGGAGCAGGCGCGGACGGTTCTCTGCGTTGTTCTTCGCTGTCTGAGCCACGCCACGATCCTGCCACGACCCACTGACATTCCGGTCCGCGCCCAGGACAGGACCTACGCCCGCTCCCCGCCGTCGGCGATGCGTGACAGGATCTGCTGCGAACGCGCCACCTCCCCGGACCTCGTCCGGGGGACCCCAGCTCGAGGGAGAGCACCATGGCCACGAAGCCGCCCGCGGGAGACCCGGTCCAGGACGCGCCACAGGTCTCGGCACCGCAGCACGCCGCCGCCGGACTGCCCGCCATCGCGCACACCCTGCGCATCTCCCAGCAGCAGATGGGCCTGAAGCGCACCGCACAGACCCTGCTCAAGGTCAACCAGAAGGACGGCTTCGACTGCCCCGGCTGCGCCTGGCCCGAGGGTGACAAGCGGCACACCGCCGAATTCTGCGAGAACGGCGCCAAGGCCGTCGCCGAGGAGGCGACGCTGCGCCGCGTCACCCCCGACTTCTTCGCCGCCCACTCGCTCGCGGATCTGGCCACGCGCAGCGGGTACTGGCTCGGCCAGCAGGGCCGTATCACCCAGCCCATGCTTCTGGCGGAAGGCGCCGAGCACTACGAAGCGGTCACCTGGGACCGGGCCTTCGCGATCATCGCGGAGGAACTGAAGGCGCTCTCCTCCCCCGACGAGGCCCTCTTCTACACCTCGGGCCGCACCAGCAACGAGGCCGCGTTCCTGCTGCAGCTCTTCGCCCGCGAGTTCGGCACCAACAACCTGCCCGACTGCTCCAACATGTGCCACGAGTCGTCCGGCTCGGCGCTGACCGAGACCATAGGCATCGGCAAGGGCAGCGTCTCCCTGGAGGACCTGCACCGGGCCGACCTGATCATCGTCGCCGGGCAGAACCCGGGCACCAACCACCCCCGGATGCTCTCCGCCCTGGAGAAGGCCAAGGCGGCCGGCGCGAAGATCATCTCGATCAATCCGCTGCCCGAGGCCGGCCTGGAACGCTTCAAAAACCCGCAGACCCCCCAGGGCATGATCAAGGGCGCCGCCCTCACCGACCTCTTCCTCCAGATCCGCATCGGCGGCGACCAGGCCCTCTTCCGCCTCCTCAACAAACTGATCCTGGAGACAGAAGGCGCCCTCGACCAGGCCTTCATCGACGAGCACACCCACGGCTTCGAGGAGTTCGCCGAGACCGCGCGCGCCGCCGACTGGGACGAGACGCTCACCGCCACCGGCCTGCAGCACGCCGAAATCGAGCAGGCCCTCGCCATGATCCTCGCCTCCAGGCGCACCATCGCCTGCTGGGCGATGGGCCTGACCCAGCACAAGCACGCCGTCGCCACCATCCGCGAAGTCGTCAACATGCTGCTGCTGCGCGGCGACATCGGCCGCCCCGGCGCCGGCGTCTGCCCCGTGCGCGGCCACTCCAATGTGCAGGGCGACCGCACCATGGGCATCTTCGAGCGGCCCGCACCCGCCTTCCTGGATGCCCTGGAGAAGGAATTCGGCTTCGCACCGCCCCGCCACCACGGATTCGACGTCGTACGGTCCATCCAGGCGCTGCGCGACGGCGAAGCCAAGGTCTTCTTCGCCATGGGCGGCAACTTCATCGGCGCCACCCCCGACACCGAGGTCACCGAGGCCGCGATGCGCCGCGCCTCACTGACCGTGCACGTCTCCACCAAGCTCAACCGCTCGCACGCCGTCACCGGCCGCCGCGCACTGATCCTGCCCACCCTCGGCCGCACCGACAAGGACGTCCAGGCGAGCGGCAGGCAGTTCGTCACCGTCGAGGACTCCATGGGCATGGTCCACGCCTCCCGCGGCAACCTCACCCCCGCAAGCCCCCACCTGCTGTCCGAGCCCGCCATCGTCGCCCGCATGGCACGCGCCGTCCTCGGCGCGGACTCCGCCACCCCCTGGGAGGAGTTCGAGAAGGACTACGCCACCATCCGCGACCGGATCGCCCGCGTCATTCCCGGCTTCGAGGACTTCAACGCCCGCGTCGCCCGGCCATCAGGCTTCGCCCTCCCCCACGCCCCGCGCGACGAACGGCGCTTCCCCACCACCACCGGCAAGGCCAACTTCACCGCCGCCCCCGTCGAATACCCCCACGTCCCCGAGGGCCGGCTGCTGCTGCAGACACTGCGCTCGCACGACCAGTACAACACCACCATCTACGGCCTCGACGACCGCTACCGCGGCATCAAGGGCGGACGCCGCGTCGTCCTCGTCCACCCCGCCGACGCGGCCGAACTGGGCCTCGCCGACGGCTCGTACACCGACCTGGTCAGCGAATGGAAGGACGGCGTGGAACGGCGCGCCCCCGGCTTCCGAGTGGTGCACTACCCCACCGCCCGGGGCTGCGCCGCCGCCTACTACCCGGAGACCAACGTGCTGGTGCCGCTGGACGCGACCGCGGACACCAGCAACACCCCCGCCAGCAAGTCCGTCGTCGTGCGTCTGGAACAATCACGGACCGACTGAGCGTTCGCTTATCCAAGACGACCGTAAGACGATCGGAGCCGGGCCCCATGGGCGAGCAGAACACCGTGAAGTTCCCACAAGAGGTCATCGACGAGTACGCCGCGCTCGGCGTCGACCTGCCCGCGCTGTTCTCCGCGGGGCACCTCGGCACCCGCATGGGCGTGCAGATCCTCGAGGCCTCCGCGGAGCGGGTCGTCGGCACCATGCCGGTCGAGGGCAACACCCAGCCCTACGGACTGCTGCACGGCGGCGCCTCCGCCGTCCTCGCCGAGACCCTCGGCTCCGTCGGCTCGATGCTCCACGGCGGCTCCAAGAAGATCGCCGTCGGCGTCGACCTGAACTGCACCCACCACCGCGGGGTGCGCTCCGGCCTGGTCACCGGCGTCGCCACCCCCGTACACCGCGGCCGCTCCACCGCCACGTACGAAATCGTCATCACCGACGAGCACGACAAGCGGGTCTGCACCGCCCGCCTCACCTGCCTGCTGCGCGAGGCCAACCCCGGCGACGGCCTCGTCTGACACCCCGCGGCGGCCGGGGCCGCACACACCCCGACCGCCGCAAGAACCACTCAACTCCCCACCCTGCACAGGAAATTGACCAAGTAACAGTCAAAGAACACCGCCACTCTTGCCGCAGCGGTCACCGGCGCGTTTCACTGACGGCGCTCACCCCCACAGGAGACCCGTCCCGCCGACCCAAAAGGGGATCTTCTTGACCGCCGCCGCACGGCTCACCGCCGTCACCGCCGCCGCCTGCGCCGTCGTCCTCGGCGCCGCACTGCCCTCGTCCGCCATCAACTCCTACAACGCGACGCCCGCCCCCGAGCGCACCGAGGTCGGCGCCCTCGTCGCCACCTGGGACAACGACGACAACCCCGCCACCCCCGACCGGGTCGACTGGGTCTGCTCCGGCACCATGATCGACGCGGACACCTTCCTGACCGCCGCCCACTGCACCACCGACTGGCCGGCGAACGTCAAGTTCTATGTCTCCCTCGACCAGGACGTCCAGGCCGGCCTCGACAAGGCCGCCGCCCAGCACCCCGGAGACCCCGCGGCCGTCGCCGAAGCCGTCGCCGTCCAGGGCACCGCCCACAGCCACCCCGCCTACCCCGGCCCCGCCTCCGACACCCACGACATCTCCGTCATCGAACTGCCCGCCGCCAAGGTCAAGGCCCGCTGGAACTTCACCCCGGCCACCCTCCCCAAGGCCGGCGCACTCTCCGCACTCGGCCCCCAGGGCCTGAAAGACACCTCGTTCGTCGTCGCCGGATACGGCACCCAGGAAGCCCAGCGCGGCCCCGGCGGCCACACCCACCCCGGCGGCGGCGTCCGCATGAAGGCCCCCACCGGCTTCAACGCCCTCAACAACGCCTGGATACGCCTCTCCATGAACGCCTCCCAGGGCAACGGCGGCGCCTGCTACGGCGACTCCGGCGGCCCCAACTTCGCCACCCTGAACGGCAAGCGCACCCTCGTCGCCACCACCATCACCGGCGACACCCCCTGCTACGCCACCAACGTCACCTACCGCCTCGACACACCCGGCGCCCGGGCCTTCCTCGCCCCCTTCGTCACCCTCCCCTGACACAACACAGCGGCGCCGGACGGAAAACCCGCCCGGCGCCGCCGCGCATGCTCACACCGGCCGTCAGGCCGCACCCTCACCGAGGTACGCCGCCCGGATCCGGTCGTCGCTCAGCAGCTCGGCCGCATCACCCGACATCGCCACCGAACCCGTCTCCAGCACATAGCCGCGGTTCGCCAGACCCAGCGCCTGCGTCGCGTTCTGCTCCACCAGCAGCACCGTCGTGCCCTGCTGATTGATCTCCTGAATGATCTCGAAGATCTGCTGCACGATCAGCGGCGCCAGACCCATCGACGGCTCGTCCAGCAGCAGCAGCTCCGGCTTGCCCATCAGCGCACGGCCGATCGCCAGCATCTGCTGCTCACCACCCGACAGGGTGCCCGCCAGCTGGTTGCGCCGCTCCGCGAGCCGCGGGAACAACGTGAAACACCGGTCCATGTCGGCCGAGTCCACCGACGAGAAACGGTACGCACCCATCTCCAGGTTCTCGCGCACCGTCATCGTCGCGAACACCCGTCGGCCCTCAGGCACATGCCCGATCCCGAACTGCACCAGCTCGTGCGACCTGATGCCGTCGATACGCTCCCCGCGCAGCCGCACCTCACCATGGCGAGGCTGCAGCATGCCCGAAATCGTGCGCAGCGTCGTCGTCTTGCCCGCGCCGTTACCACCGAGCAGGGCCACGATCTCGCCCTGGTTCACCGTCAGATCGATGCCCTTGATCGCCTCGATCGCACCGTAGAACACCCGCAGACCCACCAGCTCGAGCAGCGCACCGCCCGAACCGCCGACGTCGCCCGGCTCCTTCTGCAGCTCCGTCGTCGTGCTCACTCGCTGCTCTCCTCGTCCGACGCCGAACGCTGCTCGGCGATGATGTGCTGGACCGCCTCGGCATCCTCCGCCGACGAACCCAGATACGCCTCGATCACCGCCGGATGCTGCTGCACCTCACTCGGCGTCCCCTCGGCGATCTTCTTGCCGAAGTTGAGGACCATCACCCGGTCCGCCACCGACATCACCAGACGCATGTCGTGCTCGATCAGCAGCACACTCACGCCCAACTCGTCGTTGATACGGCGGATCAGCTGCTCCAGCTCCAGCTTCTCCGTCGGGTTCGTACCCGCCGCCGGCTCGTCCAGCAGCAGCACCTGCGGATCCGTGGCCAGCGCCCGCGCGATCTCCAGGCTGCGCTGGTCGCCGTAACTCAGCGACCCGGCGATCTCGTTGAGCTTGTCCTCGAGACCGACGAACTTCAGCAGCCTATGCGCCCGCTCATCGCTCAGCTTCTCCGCCTTGCGGGCCTTCGGCAGCCCCAGCATGATCGAGACCGGGCCGGCCTTCAGCCGGGTCTCCGCCGCGATCTTCACGTTCTCCAGCGCCGTCAGCGCCGAGAACAGCCGGATGTTCTGGAACGTACGCGCCAGCCCCAGCCGGTTCACCAGGTGCGGCTTGCTGCCCAGCAGGTTCTTCTCGCCGCCGTCCTTCGGACGGAAGACGATCTTCCCCTCCTGCGGGGTGTACACACCCGTGAGGGAGTTGAACAGCGACGTCTTGCCCGCACCGTTCGGACCGATCACCGCGAGGATCTCCCCCCGGCGCATCTTCAGGTCCACGTTGTCCAGGCTGGTCAGACCGCCGAACCTCAGCGTCACACCCGAGGTCTCCAGCACCAGCTCCGCGTCACCCGACGCAGGCCCCACGGCCTCGGCCGGGTCGCTCGTCACATCGGTGGTCATCAGATCTTGCCTCCCGCCGGCTCGGTCATCGCGTCGGCGTCCCCGACACCCTCCTCGGCCATCTTCAGCTCACGCTGACGACGACGGGACGGCCAGATGCCCTGCGGCCGGTAAATCATCATGATCACAAGCAGCGCGCCCAGGTACATGTACCGGTCGGACGGATCCACGTAGTCCTTCAGCGCCTCCGGCAGCCACACCAGGATCGCCGCACCCGCCAGCACACCCGGAATCGAACCCATACCGCCGAAGATCACATAGGCCAGGATCAGGATCGACTGCAGCAGCGGGAACACCTCGGGATTGATGTACCCGTACTTACTGGTGAAGATCACACCCGCGACACCCGAGGTCGACGCACCGATGGCGAACGCCATCAGCTTGAACCGCACGGTGTCCACACCGTTCGCCGCGGCCGCGATCTCGTCCTCACGGATCGCCGTCCACGCACGGCCCACCCGCGAGTGCTCGAGACGCGAGAACAGCACGATCACCAGGACGATGAAGAACACCAGCAGATACCAGTACGGCAGCGGCTTGATCGACCACTCGTACTCGATGCCCGCGAAGTCGATCGAGAAGTCCGGGATCAGCCGGGCGCCCTGAGGACCACCGGTGATCCCGTCCGCGTTCTTCGCGACCAGATAGATGATCTCGTGGAAGCCCAGGGTCACGATCGCCAGATAGTCACCCCGCAGCCGCAGCGTCGGAGCACCCAGCAGCAGACCCGCGATCAGACAGGTCACGACCGCGATCGGGATCACCCAGAAGTTGTTCAGTACCACCGGAGGCTCGACCGGCAGCCGACCTGTCCAGTACGCCGTCGAATACGCACCCACGGCGAAGAAGGCGAAGAAGCCCAGGTCCAGCAGACCCGCCCAGCCGATCACCACATTCAGACCGATCGCCAGCAGCGCGAAGATCGCGATCTGGTCGACCAGAACCGTCTGCCACGTCCGCGCCAGGCCCGACGGAATGACCAGCGCCAGCACCAGGATCAGACCCAACAGCCCCCACTTCAGCCGCTTGTCCGCCTGCACCCGCGCCCGCACGGCACCCACAGGGCCGCCTGCACCCGACTTCGCCTTCGCCACCACGCCCTTGATCGGCTCCGCGGCGAACTCACGCAGCACCCAGACGCCCACCGTGACGGCCAGACAGATCCACAGGTTGCCACCCGTGAACGTGCCCTTGATCGAGAAGAAGACGTCACGCGTATTGCCCTGCTCACCCGTCACCAGGGCCAGCAGCACACCCAGCGCGATCATCGCCCACAGCCGGGTGAAACGCTCCTCCTGGTACCAGGCCTTGCGGCGAAGCTTGGCCGCCACGGAAGGAGTCAGATTCCTCGAGGTGTCCACAGCGCTCATGCCGCCCTCCCCACTCGCTGACCGAGGATGCCCGTCGGACGGAACATCAGCACCAGGATCAGCACCACCATGGCCGACACGCTCCGCCACTCGTCACCGAGCAGCGGCACCGTCATCGTCTCCACGATGCCGATCAGAATGCCGCCGGCCATCGCGCCACGGATGTTGCCGATACCGCCGACCACGGCCGCCGCGAACGCGGTGATACCGGGGATGAAGCCCATCGTGTACGAGACCTGGTTCAGGTTGGCGAAGAGGAAGCCCGCCACGCCGCCCAGCACACCACCGATGACGAAGGTGCGGGAGATCACCTTGTCGATGTCCACCCCCATCAGACCGGCCACCTCGGCGTCCTGCGCGACCGCCCGGATGCCCTTGCCGAGCTTGGTGCGGTTCACCACCAGGTCGAGAGCGATCATCATCACCACGGCCGTCGCGAACTGCAGCAGCTGAGTGATGTTCACGCCCGCGCCGAAGACCGAGAACACCTCGTGGTTGTCGTACATCTCCGGCAACGGCAGCGGGTCACGGCCGAACAGCTTGCCCGCCAGGTTGTAGAGGAAGAACGACGCACCGATCGCGGTGATCAAGAAGATCAGTCGTGGCGCACCGCGCCTGCGCAGTGGCCGGTACGCGACCTTTTCCAGGCCGTACGCGGTCATACCGCCGAACAGGGCCGACCCCGCCATCGCCAGAGCGACAAAACCGATCGAGGCCAGAGCCGACGGATTGTCACCCGGATCGACGAGCTGAAGAACGATGAGGCTGCCGTAGGCGCCCAGCATGAACACCTCGCTGTGCGCGAAGTTGATCAGCTGAAGCACGCCGTACACCAGCGTGTAGCCGATGGCGATGACGGCGTACAGCGAGCCGAGCATCACCCCTAGGACGAGATAGTCCCAGAATTCCTGAAGGGACATGGAGCTGACTTCCTTGTGGGAGCTGGGCGGACCGCTGCGTTCATGGCGACGAGGGGCGGACCGCGGGCGGAACTGCGGGTCAGATACGGCTTCGGAGCCTTCTGCGCAGACGGGGGCCGAGAGAACTACCGTCCTCCGGCCCCCTGTCGCACGGCATCAGCCGATCAAGCCTCGGCCTCAGCCGACCAGCTCGTTGATGTTGCCCTGGTACTCGATCTTGCCGGACTTGACCTGGTACAGGTACACGTCCGTGCCCTTGAACTCACCGTTCTCGTCGAAGGAGAACGTCTTCGTCAGACCCTTGTACGAGGCCTTCGCCAGCGCGTCGCGCAGCGCCTCACGCTGCACATCACCCTTCAGACCCTTGACCTGCTCAATGATCATGTTGGTGATGTCGTACGCCTCGGCGGAGTACGTGCCCGGGGCCCGGTTGAACTTCTTCTGGTAGTCCTCGGCGAACTTCTTCGTGCCCGCCTCGACCGTGGCGTCGGTGCACGGGCAGGTCAGGAACCAGTTCTCCGAGGCGTCGCCGGCCAGCTCCACGAACTTCGCGTCGTTCGAGCCGTCACCCGAGATGCCCGCACCCTTGTAGCCCGCGTCCTTGAGCTTCTTCGCGAACGGTGCCAGGTCCTGGTAGTAGCCGGCGTAAATCAGCGCGTCGGCCTTGGAGTTGACGACGTCCTTCGCGGTCGCGCTGTAGTCCGGCGTCTTCTGCGGCACGGCCTTGCGGACGACCTCGATACCGGCGTCCTTCAGGCCCTTCTCGGCGACACTCGCCAGGCCCACGCCGTAGTCGGTCTTGTCGTCGATCAGGTAGACCTTCTTGGCCTGCAGCTTCTTGGCGTAGTACGTCGCCATGCCCGCGCCCTGCATGCTGTCGTTCGGGACACCGCGCAGGAAGCTCTTGAACCCGTTCTTCGGGTCCGTCAGGTTCGGGTTGGTCGCCGACGGCGACACTGTCACCAGGCCGGCCTCCGCGTACAGCGGCGAAGAGGTGTTGGTCGGGCCCGAGAAGGCGGGGCCGACGACCGCGACGACGCTCTCGTCGTCAATGACCTTCTGAGCAGCGGCAGTTGCCTTGTCCGGCAGACCCTGGTCGTCAGCCGCCACGTACTCCAGCTTGAAGTCCAGGTCGCCCTTGGCGTTGGCCTGCTCGATGGCGAGCTCAATGCCGTTCTGCATGTTCTCGCCCAGGGCGACGTTGTCACCCGAGAGCGGACCCTGGAAAGCGATCTTGTACGCACCGTCGCCACCGGAACCGGAGTCACCGCTGCATCCGGTCAACGCCAGCGCACCCACTGCCAGCGGAATGGCCAGCTTGACGATGTTTTTGTTCAGCACTACGGACCCCCTGGAGCCGCCCGAACGATCTTGAGAATGAGGGAAGTTGGGAGACCCCTCAAAGGACACACCGCCCATCCACGCGGTGTGCCGGGAATCTAGTCGGGCGATCGGCTCGCCGGTAGGCAATGGCACGATGTGTGATCGCCCTGTGACCTGAGTCATGCGCCGAAAAGAGAACACTCCTTACCGGCGAGCGGACATGTCCACCGTGAAACCCCAAGACCCGGACAACTTGTCCGGGCCCCGTCAGGAGGTCGTTCCCATGAGAACAGTCCTGCTCAGTGGCATTACCGGCCTTGCGATCGGAGTCGCGGCCACCACCACAGCAGCAGTTCTCCTCTGGCCGGAAACCTCCCCTCCCTCCCAACTCCGGCCACTCGAACTCAATCCAGACACTTCCGCCACACAAAGCGGAAACCTCATCTTCGACACCATCGGCCTCCGCTGCGGCATCACCACCATCATCGGAACCCACGGCGAACACCGAGCCAAAGGCCGCCTCTGCCGCGTCCGCATCACCATCACCTCAAAGGACTCCGTTTTCGGGCAAGTTGACAACAATCTCCAGCAACTCACCCTCGACAACGGGAAAGCACTCTCCATCGACCGCATCGCCACTCAGGTCAAACGCCAGCCGATCACCACCGAGGTCGCCGCACACGGCCAGATCACCTACGACCTCTGGTTCGACACCCCTCGTGGCAGCCGGCCCACCGGCCTACGCGTCCGCGCCAACGACAAAGAGCCCCCGGTCACCATCCCGCTCCCCGAGCGGGACTGGACCGAGGGCTCCGCGTAGCGCGCGTTCCGCGCGCGAAAGACCACACCGGCGCGCCATGCGCCCCGTGCGGCGCACGCCGCTACTGCTGACCCTTCGCGGCCTTCTTCTCCTCCGAGTCCTCGATGACCGCCTCTGCCACCTGCTGCATCGACAGACGGCGGTCCATCGACGTCTTCTGGATCCACCGGAAGGCGGCCGGCTCCGTCAGCCCGTACTCCGTCTGCAGAATGCTCTTCGCCCGGTCCACCAGCTTCCGCGTCTCCAGCCGCTGGGCGAGGTCCGCGACCTCCTTCTCCAGCGCCTTCAGCTCCGCGAAGCGCGAAACGGCCATCTCGATGGCCGGAACGACATCGCTCTTGCTGAACGGCTTCACCAGATACGCCATCGCCCCGGCGTCCCGGGCCCGCTCCACCAGCTCCCGCTGCGAGAAAGCGGTCAGCATCAGCACCGGCGCGATCGACTCCTGCGCGATCCGCTCCGCGGCGGAGATACCGTCGAGCTTCGGCATCTTCACGTCCAGGATCACCAGGTCCGGCCGCTGCTCCCGGGCGAGCTCCACAGCCCGCTCGCCGTCCCCGGCCTCGCCGACGACCGTGTAGCCCTCTTCCTCGAGCATCTCTTTCAGGTCGAGACGGATGAGGGCCTCGTCCTCGGCGATGACGACGCGGGTCGTCAGCGGCGGAACGTGCGACTTGTCGTCATCGGCGACGGGCTGGGGCGACTCGGGGGTGGTCACTGAAGCTCCTCGTTCCTGGGCAAGTACTGCTACATGAGCCTACCCAGCAGCGGCAAGCTCCGGTCACCCGGTACACTTCCGACGAGCAATCCGGCCGGGTTGGCGCAACTGGCTGACGCGGAGGTCTCAAACACCTCTGTCCGCAAGGACGTGTGGGTTCGAATCCCATACCCGGCACCATCACGCTAAGCGGATGTTCACGTTCTCGTGAACATCCGCTTTTTGCTGCACATAGCGACCGGCAACCACTCACAGTAGTCGAGTGAACTTCCATGGCACTGAAGTGCGACAGAAGGCGCTCACGCTCCTGCGCGGCGGAACGAAGAATGCCGATGTCGCGCGACGCCTGAATGTCCCGCTGGGCACGATCGGCTACTGGAAGCACACGGACCGAGCCAAGCGCGGCGAGACGGTCGGTGTGCGCCCCTCGCTGCTCTGCCCCTTGTGCGACGGCCGCCCCCTGGACAAAGCCGCGTACTCCTACCTGCTCGGCCTCTATCTTGGCGACGGGCACATCAGTCACTACGCCAAACACAAAGTGCCCAGCCTCATGATCACGCTCGACGACGCGTGGCCCGGCGTCCAGGACGAGGCAGAGGCAGCCCTCCGGGCCGTGTTCCCGCACAACGCCACCTGCCGCGTCCGCCTCAAAGGGGCCCACAACATCAAGGTCTACTTCAAGCATCTGGCGTGCCTCTTCCCCCAGCACGGCCCCGGCAAGAAGCACGAGCGCAAGATCGCGCTTGAACCCTGGCAACAGAAGATCGTCGATGCGCACCCCTGGGGATTCATCCGCGGGCTGATCCACTCCGACGGGTGCCGGATCACCAACTGGACTACCCGTGTCGTCGCCGGCGAGAAGAAACGCTACGAGTACCCGCGGTACTTCTTCAGCAACAAGTCGGATGACATCCGGAAGCTCCTCACCGACACCCTGACCAAGGTTGGCGTCGAGTGGACAGTCCTTGCCCGCGGCAGCGACCCGTTCAACGTCTCCATCGCCCGCAGGGCGTCCGTCGCACTCATGGACGCCCACATCGGACCGAAGTACTGACCCCTCAGTGCGGCGTGCCCAGGTACGGGAACTCGGGGAGCAGGTCCTTGTGGGAACCGATGCGGTCCGTGCGGACCTTGCCGTTCGTGAGCATCGACAGGCGTGCCGAGGTGACGTCGTCCGTGAGGGTGCGGCCGTTCGGGTAGGCCGCCGGCCTGCTGCGGTCGAACCTGAGGATGTCCGGCAGCACCGTGCGGAGCACCTTCTCCGCCTCGGCCGGTTCGTATGCGCCGAAGTGCTGGAGCGCGGCGGTCCAGGTGTCCTTGTATGTGTCCCAGTCGTCGGCCGGTTCGCCCGCGTTGTACGCGTCCTTGGCTTCGTCCGCGTTGAAGTAGGCCGTGAGGCTGGGGTGGGCGCCGCGGTCGACGCTTTTGAGGGTGCCGTTGTGGTGGATGCTGACGCGGGCCCAGATGCCGATGACGGGGTTGTCGCCGAGTGCCGCGTTGGGCATTTCGAGGACGATGCCGAAGACGTTCTTGTCGGCGCCCCAGTCGGTGCCGGTCCACTGGAACTTGTTGATGATGCCGTCGAGGTCGGCGAAGAAGGGGTCGCTGCGGAGACCGACGGAGAGCATGTAGTCACCGGATTCGATGACGGTGGGGTGCTTGCCGAAGCTGACGGGGGCGTCGACGACGATGATCTGGCCGGCGGCTTCGTGGGCGCGGGCCTGTTCGCCGGTGGCGCGGTGGACGGTGCAGGTCTGGGTGCCTTCCGCGGGGGGCGTGAAGGTGAAGCTGTAGGCCACATCCGCCTGGTGGTCGCCGTCGGTGTCGATGTTGATGCGGTAGACGGCGTCGGGGTGGAACGTCTCACCGCCGGTGGGGGCGTCGGGGTTGACGTTCATGATGAGGACGGTGCGGTCGCCGGGGACGGTGAAGGCGAACAGGTCCGTGAGGTCGAGCCGGGCGTCGTTCATCGGAGACCGCAGGCCGGGTCCGCTGAGGTGGTGTGACATGGCCCCAGCTTCGAGGGGGCGCCGTGGTGCGGCGCGGCTGGTGGGGCCATGCGGGTGAGCCGGGAGCGGGGGTTATTTGGGGGTGTCGTCCTCGCCGATGTGGTGGACGCGTACGAGGTTGGTGGAGCCGGGGACGCCGGGCGGAGAGCCGGCGGTGATGACGACGATGTCGCCCTTCCGGCAGCGGCCGAGCTTGAGGAGGTGTTCGTCGACCTGGGCGACCATTTCGTCGGTGGAGTCGACGGTGGGTCCGAGGAGGGTTTCCACGCCCCAGGTGAGGTTGAGCTGGGAGCGGGTGGCGGGTTCGGGGGTGAAGGCGAGCAGCGGGATGGGTGAGCGGTAGCGGGAGAGGCGTTTGGCGGTGTCGCCGCTCTGGGTGAAGGCGACGAGGTATGTGGCGCCGAGGAAGTCGCCGATTTCGGCGGCGGCTCGGGCGACGGCTCCGCCCTGGGTGCGGGGTTTGTTGCGTTCGGTCAGGGGTGGGAGGCCCTTGGCCAGTATGTCCTGTTCGGCTGCGGTGACGATGCGGCTCATCGTCTTGACGGTTTCGACGGGGTGTTTTCCGACGCTGGTCTCGCCGGAGAGCATGACGGCGTCGGTGCCGTCGATGACGGCGTTGGCGACGTCGGAGGCTTCGGCTCGGGTGGGGCGGGAGTTGTCGATCATCGAGTCGAGCATCTGGGTGGCGACGATGACGGGTTTGGCGTTGCGCTTGGCGAGTTTGATGGCGCGTTTCTGGACGATGGGCACCTGTTCGAGGGGCATTTCCACGCCGAGGTCGCCGCGGGCGACCATGATGCCGTCGAAGGCGGCGACGATCTCGTCGATGTTGTCGACGGCCTGGGGTTTTTCGATTTTGGCGATGACGGGGAGGCGGCGGCCTTCTTCTTCCATGATGCGGCGGGCGTCGAGGGCGTCGCGTCCGCTGCGTACGAAGGAGAGGGCGATGATGTCGAATCCGGTGTGCAGGGCCCAGCGGAGGTCTTCGACGTCCTTTTCGGAGAGTGCGGGGACGGAGACGGCGACGCCGGGGAGGTTGAGGCCTTTGTGGTCGGAGACCATGCCGCCTTCGAGGACGGTGGTGTGGACGCGGGGTCCGTCGACGGTGGTGACTTCGAGGGCGACGCGGCCGTCGTCGACGAGGATGCGTTCGCCGGGGCTGACGTCGGCGGCGAGGCCGGGGTAGGTGGTGCCGCAGATGTGGCGGTCGCCTTGGATGCCTTCTTCGACGCTGATGGTGAAGGTGTCGCCGCGTTCAAGGAGTACGGGGCCTTCGTGGAAGCGGCCGAGTCGGATCTTCGGGCCTTGAAGGTCGGCGAGGATGCCGACGCTGCGGCCGGTTTCGTCGGATGCCCTGCGTACGTGCTGGTAGCGCTGTTCGTGGTCGGTGTGGGTGCCGTGGCTGAGGTTGAAGCGGGCCACGTTCATTCCGGCTTCGATCAGTGCCTTGATCTGCTCGTATGTGTCGGTGGCGGGGCCCAGTGTGCAGACGATCTTTGCTCGGCGCATGTTTCGAGCGTATGGCTTACCCGCCGGTAGAGAATTGGCTGCGCGTGACTACTCAACAACCTTTGAGTGAAAGCCAATTGACAAGTGTTGAATTGTGCGGGGGGTCGCTCCTATGAGCACATCTACAGCTGCGGGGGTGTCATGGTGAAGCGGGCGTTGACCTGGGCGTGGACGGTCTGGCGCTGGGGTTCGAGGTCGAGGGCGGGGGCGCCTTCGGCGGAACCGGGGGCGGCGTAGGCGGCCATGCGCATGCCGGGGGCGGCCGGGTAGGGGGTGGCCTGCTCCGCGCCCAGGTCGGCCAGCTCGACCAGGGCGGAGAGGCGGGCGCCGAGGGCTTCGGCGTATTCGCGGGCGCGCTGGACGGCTTCTTTCACTGCCTGGCGGCGGGCGTCGCCGTGTGCGGGTGAGTCGGGGCGCAGGGACCACCAGGGGCCGTCGACGCGGGTGAGTTCGAGGTCGGCCAGGCGGGTGGTGAGTTCGCCCAGGGCGGTGAAGTCGGAGAGTTCGGCGGTGATGTGGACGCGGCCGTGGTAGGCGCGGACGCGTTCGGCGCGGCCGTGCCGGGTGAGTTCGGGGCTGATGGAGAAGGCGCCGGTCTCGAGTTTTTCGACGGCGTCGCCGTAGGACTTGATGAGGTCGAGGGCGGTGGTGTTGCGCCGGGTGAGGTCGTCGAGTGCGGTGCGCCGGTCGGTGCCGCGGGCGCTGACGGTGATGCCGATGCGGGCGATCTCGGGGTCGACCTCGATATGTGCTTCGCCGCGGACGGCGACGCGCGGGGTGTCGGGGGTGCCGTAGGGGGGTGCCGGTGCGGGCGTGGGTTCTTCGGTCACGTATCCACTTTGTCAGATCGAATCCACCGGACGGGGGTGTTGCGCGTCGTGAGGCCTGGGTCAGAATCTACGCGCGTTGTTCCGCTCGACGAGGAGATGAAATGCCGCTGAACCGAAGGACGTTCCTGGGCACGTCGGCCGCTGCCGGCGCCGGGGTGGCGATCGCGGGGTCCGCCACCGCACCGGCCGAGGCGCACAGCCCCGGGAATTCGCGGAAGCGGTACTCCTTCACCGTCATGGGCACCACCGATCTGCACGGCAATGTCTTCAACTGGGACTACTTCACGGACCGGGAGTTCGACGACAAGGCCCACAACGACGTCGGCCTCGCCAAGATCTCCACCCTGGTGGAGCAGATCCGTGCGGAGAAGGGCCGCGGCAACACCCTTCTCATCGACGCGGGCGACACCATTCAGGGCACTCAGTTGTCGTACTACTACGCCAAGGTCGACCCGATCACCGCCGAGCAGGGCCCGGTGCATCCGATGGCGCAGGCCATGAACGCCATCGGGTACGACGCCGCGGCCCTCGGCAACCACGAGTTCAACTACGGCATCCCTCTGCTGCGGAAGTTCGAGGAGCAGTGCGACTTCCCGCTGCTCGGTGCGAACGCCCTGGACGCGAGGACGCTGAAGCCGGCGTTCCGTCCGTATGTGTTCCGGAAGCTCCGTACGCCGTACGGCCGTGACGTGCGTGTGGCGATCCTGGGGCTGACGAACCCGGGGATAGCGATCTGGGACAAGGCGAACGTCCAGGGGAGGATGACCTTCCCGGGTCTGGAGGAGCAGGCGGCCAAGTGGGTGCCGAAGCTGCGTTCGATGGGGGCGGATGTGGTGATCGTCTCGGCGCACTCCGGTTCCAGTGGGACCTCGTCGTACGGTGACCAGCTTCCGTACGTCGAGAACGCTGCCGGTCTGGTCGCCGAGCAGGTGCCGGGTATCGACGCGATCCTGGTCGGGCACGCGCACAGCGAGATCCCGGAGTACTTCGTCACGAACAAGGAGACCGGCAAGCAGGTCGTGCTGTCGGAGCCGCTGAAGTGGGGGCAGCGGCTGACGCTCTTCGACTTCGATCTTGTCTGGTCGGCGGGCCGCTGGACGGTGGAGAAGGTGGGCGCGAAGGTAGTCAATTCCAACGCCGCGGACGAGGACCCGGAGATCACGAAGCTGCTCGCCGATGAGCACGCCAAGGTCGTGGAGTACGTCAATCAGGTGATCGGCGCCTCCACCGTCGCCATGTCCACGGCCGAGGCGCCGTGGAAGGACGAGCCGATCATCGATCTGATCAGTGTCGTGCAGGCGGAGACGGTGAAGGCGGCGCTGGCGGGCGGGGCGTACGCGGCGCTTCCGGTGCTGTCGCAGGCGTCCTGTTTCTCCCGTACGGCGAGGATCCCGGCGGGGCAGATCACTCTGAAGGACGCGGCGGGTCTGTATCCGTTCGAGAACACCCTCGAGGCGCGGCTGCTGACCGGCGCGCAGCTGAAGGACTATCTGGAGTACTCGGCGAAGTACTACGTCCGGACCGCGCCCGGCGCTCCCGTCGACACCGCGAATCTGACGAATGCCGACAACACGCCCGACTACAACTACGACGCGGTGTACGGCCTGACGTACGACATCGACATCGCGCAGCCGGTCGGCTCGCGGATCGTGAATCTGGCGTTCGAGGGACGGCCGATCGACCCCGCGGCACAGTTCGTCCTCGCTGTGAACAACTACCGGGCCAGTGGCGGCGGGAACTTCCCGCATGTGCCCCGGGCCCAGCAGCTGTGGTCGGACTCGGACGAGATCCGCAACACGATCATCAACTGGGTGAAGGCCAGGGGCACGGTGGATCCGGCGCAGTTCGCGTCGGTGGGCTGGCGGCTGACCCGTGAGGGCACGCCGGTGTTCTGATCATCTCCGGTCGCCGAGCGGTACCAGGCCCGTGGGGCGGGCCTGGGCCGCCGGTTCGAGGCCGAAGGTGGTGAAGGCGGTGCGGGCCGGCAGGGGGTAGGGGTCCTTGCCGGTGAGGGTGTTGAGGATGGTGGCGCTGCGCCAGGCGGCGAGGCCGAGGTCGGGGGCGCCGACGCCGTGGGTGTGGCGTTCGCCGTTCTGGACGTAGACGGCGCCGGTCACGGACGGGTCGAGGACGAGCCGGTACTGGGTGTCGATGCGGGGCCGTTCGGAGGAGTCGCGGCGCAGGTACGGGGCGAGGCCGGCCAGCAGCCGGTCGACGGGCCGTTCCCGGTAGCCCGTGGCGAGGACGACGGCGTCGGTGGTGAGCCGGGAGCGGGTGCCCTGCTGGGCGTCCTCCAGATGAAGTTCGATCTTGGTGGTGGCGAGGCGGCCGGCGGTGTGTACGGCCACGCCGGGGCTGAGGACGGCGTCGGGCCAGCCGCCGTGCAGGGTGCGGCGGTAGAGCTCGTCGTGGATGGCGGCGATGGTGTCGGTGTCGATGCCTTTGTGGAGCTGCCACTGGCGTGGGACGAGCTGGTCGCGTACCGGTTCGGGCAGGGCGTGGAAGTAGCGGGTGTAGTCGGGGGTGAAGTGTTCCAGGCCGAGCTTGGAGTACTCCATGGGGGCGAAGGCCGCGGTGCGGGCCAGCCAGTGGAGGCGTTCGGCGCCGGCGGGACGGTGGCGCAGCAGGTCGAGGAAGATCTCCGCGCCGGACTGTCCTGATCCGACGACGGTGATGTGCTCGGCGGCGAGGAGGCGCTCGCGGTGGTCGAGGTAGTCGGCGGAGTGGATGACGGGGACGGTGGGGGCGTCGGCGAGGGACCGCAGGGGTTCGGGTACGTGGGGTTCGGTGCCGACGCCGAGGACGAGGTTGCGGGTGTGGGTGCGGCCGAGGGCTTCGGCTTCGCCCTGTGGGCCGAGCTGGGTGAAGTCGATTTCGAAGAGGCCGCGTTCGGGGTTCCAGCGGACGGCGTCGACCTGGTGGCCGAAGTGGAGGCCGGGGAGGTTTTCGCTGACCCAGCGGCAGTAGGCGTCGTATTCGGCGCGGTGGATGTGGAAGCGCTCGGCGAAGTAGAAGGGGAAGAGGCGTTCGCGTGTCTTGAGGTAGGCGAGGAAGGACCAGGGGCTGGTGGGGTCGGCGAGGGTCACCAGGTCGGCGAGGAAGGGGACTTGGAGGGTGGCTCCGTCGATGAGGAGTCCCGGGTGCCAGTGGAAGGCGTGCCGCTGTTCGTAGAAGGCGGTGGTGAGGCCTCCTTCGACGCCGTGGGCGAGGGCTGCGAGGGAGAGGTTGAACGGGCCGATGCCGATGCCGACCAGGTCGTGGGGCTGTTCGGGTTCACGGGGGGTGGTGGGGACGGTCATCGGGTCTCCTTGCGCGGATACCCCGGCTTCAGCCGGGGGAGGAAAGGCATCCTCCGCTATGCGGCGCGGAGCGCCGCAGTGTCGCTTCGGAGTGCTGTCCTTCGGGGCGGGTGGTATAGGCGTATCCGTCTGCTCGTTGGAGGAGGCGGAGGTGTCGGTGGTGGATGCCTTGGATGAGGCCGTGCGCGGTGCGGATGTTGAACTTGCCGGTGGCGCGTACGGCGATGCGTCCGGTATGGGTCCCGGTTTTCTTTCCGGTGGGGACCACGGCTCGGGCGAGCTCTCCGGTCCGGTAGCCGAAGAACCGCTTCTGCCGGGGCAGGCGCAGGCGGGGGAAGCCGTATGCGTCGGTGCGGGTGCGGGTATAGGTGCCGCGTCCCGGACCTCAGGCCGGGGATCCCGTTACCGGATGCTGCTGCCTTCCAGGAGTTCGACGATTTCCTGCAGGTCGCCGGTGGTGGCGTGGGGGTTGAGGAGGGTGGCCTTGAGCCAGAGCCGTCCGTCGGCGTGGGCGCGGCCGAGGACGGCGTGGCCGCTGGTGAGGAGGGTGCGGCGGAGGGCGGCGACGGTGTCGTCGGTGGCTCCGGTGGGGCGGAACAGGACGGTGGAGATGACGGGCCGTCCGTGGAGTTCGAGCCCGGGGTGTGCCTCGACGAGGTCCGCGAGCCGTTGGGCGGCCGCGCAGACGCTGTCGACGAGGGCGGCGAGTCCGGTGCGGCCGAGGGCGCGGAGGGTGACGGCGACTTTGAGGATGTCGGGGCGCCGGGTCGTACGCAGTGAGCGGCCGAGCAGGTCGGGGAGGCCGGCTTCGGTGTCGTCGTCGGGGTTGAGGTAGTCGGCGCGGTGGGCGAGGGGGCCGAGCAGGGTGGCGTCGGGTACGGCGAGGAGGCCTGCCGCGATCGGCTGCCAGCCGAGTTTGTGCAGGTCGAGGGTGACGGAGTGGGCGCGATCGAGACCCAGGAGCTTGCTGCGGTGGGTATCGCTGAAGAGGAGTCCTCCGCCGTAGGCGGCGTCGATGTGCAGTTCGGCGCCGTGGGTGCGGCAGAGGGCGGCGATGTCGGCCAGGGGATCGATGAGTCCGGCGTCGGTGGTGCCGGCGGTGGCGGTGACGAGCCGGGGTCCGGGCAGGTCGGTGAGGGCGTTGTCGAGGGCGGCGAGGTCGACGGTGCCGGCCGGGGCGGGCACGGTGACGGGTTCGGGAAGGCCGAGGAGCCAGGCGGCGCGGCGGATGGAGTGGTGTGCGTTCTCACCGCACAGGACCGTCAGTGCGCCGCCGTGCCGTTCGCGGGCGAGGAGCAGGGCGAGCTGGTTGGCCTCGGTGCCGCCGGTGGTGACCAGGGCGTCCGCGGAGTCCGTTCCGGGGTGGACCAGGGCCGCGAGGGCGCCGGTGACCAGGGCTTCCAGGGCCGATGCGGCCGGGGCCTGGTCCCAGGAGTCGAGGGAGGGGTTGAGCGCGGACGCGGCGAGGTCGGCGGCGGTGGCGACGGCGAGCGGCGGGCAGTGCAGATGGGCGGCGCAGAGCGGGTCGGCGGGGTCGGCGGCGCCTTCGGCGAAGAGGCGTACGACGGTGCGCAGTGCCTCTTCGTCGCCGGTTCCCTTGTCGGGGAACACGGTGCCGGTGGCGGCCCGTACGCGGGCGGCGACGGCCGGCGGTCCGCCCGCGGGAAGCGGCCCGCCGCGGGCGGTGGCTCCGTCGTGGAGTGCGTCGAGGACGGTGTCCAGCAGTGTCCTCAGCGCCGCGGGTCCGGCGGTGCCTCCGGCGAGGGGCGGGGTGTGCATGCTGGGTGTCCTTCGGGTGCTCGTCGGCGGGGACGCACCAGCCTGTTGCACAGTCCCAGCGACACGCCCGGGAGGCCAACGATCTCTACCCGAAAGTGGTAATGCCTCGCAAAGGGGAAAAGCCGGGGCCCGCCGCACTGGTGTGCGGCAGGCCGGGGCGGTCAGGCTCCGCGGACCTTCAGGGCGCGGCGGAGGTCGTCGAGCTGGTCGACGAGTTTGCGGCGCAGGGCCGGGGTGGGGTCGGCGTCGCGGAGGCAGGCTTCGCCGAGGGGCGGGGTGTGCAGGCTGGGTTTCCTTCGGGCTGGTATCTGGTGGACACATCGGCCTGTACGCACGACCCGGCGGCATGCCCGATGAGCACAACGGTGTCGGCCCAAAAGTGGTACTGCCGCACGGCGAAGGGAAGTTGGGCGCACCGTATTACGGTGGAGCCGTGGCTCCGGGGGTGCCGGCCGTCGGTCTCTGGAGCCACGAATGACTTTTCTTTATGGGACGTACGCCTCGTCCTCGTTCTCGTCGTAGTCGTCTTCAAGGGACGGCGTGGGAGGACGCCGGTTGTAGATCGTGCTTTCCAGGTCCCGGACGCTGGTGTCCAGTGCGAGCCACTCCTCATGGGATCCGAACGGATGAAGTGTGGTGGCCGAGGCCTCCGGGGTCTGGGCCAGGTCCAGTAGCTGCCGCAGTTTTCGACGGGCTTCCTCCACGGCATTGGCCAGTGCCCTGCGCTCGGCCGCGAACCGCTCGCTCAGAGGTAGTTCCTTGTGTTCCTCGGCGGCGCCCCTGGCCTCCTGTTCGGCCTCGCGTGCCCTGACGGGGTCGGAGATGGCTACCACACGCCACTGTCGGAGCGGTTGGACAGCGACGCCTCCACGGTCTCTGCGCACCCTGTCCGGCTGATCCAGGTCGACTTCAGGAACGGTGTACATCCGGGACGGGTCGCGTCCAAGCATCTGTGCCGAGGTGAAGGCACTGGTGCACTCGCGAGTCGGGTCGAATGCATTGGCGGCGAACGCCAACTGCCAAAGACCCTCGGCCCGTTCAGCGAGACCAGCAACGACCTGATCGACGTTGGCCCGGAAGGGTACCGTCCGCCCGACGGCGGAACCCACATTGCGCGTGATCAGCTTGTCAGCGAGCAGCGCCGTGCCGCCTGCCACGGCGATGGTTTGTCGTGCGTCGTTGTTTCCGGTGAGGGCGAGCGGTACGAGTTCGGTGAAGTCCGTGCACGGCATGGGAGACCAGTCGCCTTTGACAGCCTTGGTGAGGGCACCTCCGTTGGCCCAGGCGTTGCGGGCCTGCTTGAGCGAATCCCACTTGGCACCCCGCCACGGCAGGTCGATTATCGGCCCGAGCAGTTCCGCGTACCCGGCATCCGTCATACGGCGGGTGCCCTTGATGTCTTTCGCATGCCGCTTGACCTGTTCGAAAATCTCCGTCCTGGTCAGGATGTGTATGAGATAGACGGCCCGCCACAGTGGTGTCCCGGGAATGCGGCTGTCACGGAAGATCTGCGGCAGGTCTGCCGGCGGCCGGTGTCCGAGTGCCAGGCCGACCACCCCGTCGAGAACGTTCGGGCCTCCCCGGCCACCGAGGTGTACGCGGCGCAGCGCCCGGGAGCCGACCTCGACGTTTTGCGCTGCGGGTTCCCAGGCTCGGAACTCCACGTGGACGGAGGCCAAGATGGACCGCACGGCGTCGTCGAAGACCTCGCGGGCCGGCAGGCCCGCCGTTCCGTGACGGCGCAGCCCGACGGTGATCTGGGCGGGAACGACAAGCGTCTGGCCCAGCCGTACCGAACGGTCCGCGGGCTGGCCTTCGCCCAGGCCCTTGTAGAACTCGGCACGGAGCTCGGCCAGTTCCTCCTGTCTGCCCAGCGCCATCCGCTGACTGAGCGGCTTCTCCTGGCTGCCTCGGCGCTGTGGCTTCTCCGCGAGCAGAACGCGGGTGGCGGTCTCCGCAATGCGTTCCGGGTCGGGCTTCTCCTCGTCGGTGAGCAAAGCCCATGCGCTGGTCAGCCGAGTGATGCCGTCGCGTACGACCAGCACGTCGACGGGTTCCGTATCGTCCTCGAACTCCAGTCGGCAGGGGTGGGCAATGAGCGCGCGGGTGATACGGCGGGCGAGGATCGACTGGTCGTACGGCTCGGGGTTGGCCCGGCGGGTGGCAGTGATGGTCTGCCGCAGATGGTCTCGCAGGTGGGTGAGGTCGCGGTATCGGTAGACCACGCAGGCGAGTGGCTCGCCGTGCTCCCCGACATCGCCGTGCACTTCGGGGTCCTCGACGGGCAGGGCTTCCTGACCGGTGCGTGGCTGGAGACCGGGGAACAGTTCGGTGAGCCAGGCGCGGGTGTGGAGCGACCGCAGGGTGGCGCCCTCTACATGCTCTTCGATGAGGGCCGATACCTGGCCCTTCTGGGAGCGTAGCAGCGCGGCGGCGGCGTCCGGGGCGACGATGCCACGTGCGACGGCGTGCCAGGACTCCACGTCCAAGGTTGTGCTTGCGGAGCCCAGTCCTGCCTTGACCAAGGCGGCTCGGTCGGTGACCGAGGAGAGTTCGGGGAGGGTGCGCTCGAAGCCGGAGACGGTGAACTCTTCCTCGCCGTAGAAGAAGGTGATGGTCTGGGGCCCCTGGCCACCGTCCGCGCCCTCTTGCTGGTTCTCGTACGAATGGCCGATGGGCTCTTGGAATCCTGTTGGGATACTCATCGCTCTCCTTCGTTTGCCAAGCGTTGGTGGCACCAGACCGTGCTGCTTACGACTGGCCTCCTGTGGTATGGGGCGTTACAATGGACCCGCGGTCCGGGCCACGCGGTTGTGTGTGCCAGGTCTGCTTTCACGGACCCCGGCTCTTGAGCCGGGGTTTCGTCGTTGTGCTCCGGTTCAGCACTGCCGAGGAGGCTCCGCCTTCGGCAGGTGACGGCCGTACCACTGCCACATGAATCGACGGCTCTCCTGCTGAGCGACGCTCTGGCAGGCGCTATAGGCGACGAGGTCCGCAGCCTGGAGCCACAAAGAATCGTGGGCCGGCAGCTGCTGGGCAGGCTGAGCGATACGGGCGGGCTGGACGAGCGTATGGGCCTGCCCATAGAGGGCTTCGGTTCCATCACCGTCCACAACGAGCGTGGCGTGTTCGTTCTCGGCGGCGAGCTGCCAGTCGGGCTGCCGCAGAAGGCCCGTGTAAGCAGTCGTCTTCGCTGCCCGCCAGTCGCCGAGCACGGTGGTGTGCACCGAGGTAACGCTCACCCCAGGGTGGCTCCCGATCAGGTCGAGGGCGCTCTGAGCCATGCGGGCTCGATCGATGCGCGCAGGGTTATGCCCGCCCGGGCGTCCCCTTCCGAGAATGAAGAGCGTGGCATGGAGCTCGTAGTCGACAGGGACACCGTGTTCGGCGTGCCACATGGTGCGGAGCGCGGTCCAGTCACGCTCGAATGCCGCGGCCTGGCTCACCGGCGTGCTGACAGCGGCGTACACAGCAAGGCCCGTGTTCGGGATACCGGAGTCGTCGATGTGAATGACACGATCGACCGGAAAGTGCGCGTTGATGGCGATGCCATCCCTTCGCTTGCATCCGACCAGGACTCAGACGTCATGCGGCTGCACCGCTTGACCCTGGGTACGGATCCATGCGATACGCGCTGCGTCACTTCGGAGAACTGCTCGACGGACTCTCACTCGACCGCTTCCGCCGCAGAGATCTGGCGGAAACGTCAGCTCAAGGCTCCTCGCCGGAGCGCCCAGCCTGTTGCCGGGCACCGCGTCACGTTTCACCGAATGGCTCGTAACACGTTCAGCGTAGCGGGCGTATCTGTCGCACCATCAACTTTTAAAAATATAGGGGTTGTTCGCGTGACCCAGGGGGCGCGCCCCGCTCGAGGCGCGCCCCCTGGCGGTCAGGCTCCGCGGACCTTCAGGGCGCGGCGGAGGTCGTCGAGCTGGTCGACGAGTTTGCGGCGCAGGGCCGGGGTGGGGTCGGCGTCGCGGAGGCAGGCTTCGCCGAGGGTGAGGGTTTCGGTGTCGACGGCGTGGACGGGGAAGGCGTAGCGGCCGGCGGCGTCGGCGATGGCGGGGCCCCGGCGGGCGGCGAGGTCGACGGCCGCGGGGTAGTAGCGCTCGACGTATTCGCTTACCAGGTCGGCCTGTTCGGGGTGCCAGAAGCCCTGTGCGGTGGCGGAGAACAGGTAGTTGGACAGGTCGTCGGAGGTGAACATGCGCTCCCAGGCGGCCTTCTTGGCCTCGGGGTCGGGCAGGGCGGCGCGGCAGCGGGCTGCACCTTCCTGGCCGGTGGCGCTGGGGTCGAGGTCGAGTTCGGCGGCGATGGCGGTTTCGCCGGTGGCGCCGAGGACGGCGAGGCGGGTCAGGATGCGCCAGCGCAGTTCGGGGTCGAGTTCGGGGCCGCCGGGGACGCCGCCGTCGGTGAGCCAGGTGGCGATGGTGTCGGGCTGGGTGGCGCTGTCGATGAAGGTGCGTACGGCGGCCAGGCGCAGACCGGGGTCTTCGCCGTCTTCCGTGCGCCGGATCAGCGCGCGGCTGATCGACGTGATCAGAGCCAGAGCGGCGGGGCGCTGTGCCGCCGGTGCATAACGGTCGGCGATCTGCGTGCGGGCGAAGCCGAGCACGCCCTGGATGATCGCGAGGTCGGTTTCCTCGGGAAGGTGTGCGTGAGCGGTCTCCAGATATGCAGCGGGTTCGAGTTCGCCGTCCCGGACCATGTCGCGCAGGCTGTTCCAGATGACCGCGCGGGTGAGGGCGTCGGGAACTCCGGAGAGGCTTCGCAGGGCGGTCTCCTCGGATTCCTCGTCGAGGCGGATCTTGGCGTAGGTGAGGTCCCGGTCGTTGGGGACGACGAGGGCCGGGCGGATGCCGGGGCGGGGTTCGGGAGTTCCGGGGACGTCGGTTTCGTAGCGTTCGCGCAGGATCAGGGTGCCGGCGTCGGCGCCGTCACGGTCGTAGACGCCGACGGCGATGCGGTGGGGGCGGCTGCCCGTGTGCTCGACGGTGAGGGTCCACTCCCCCGTACCGGAGGCGGCGGCAGCCGTGAGCGTGTCGACTCCGGTGGTGCGCAGCCAGGCGTCGGCCCAGGCGTTGACGTCGCGGTCGGTGGACGCGGCGAGGGAGTCGATGAAGTCGGCGAGGGTGGCATTGCCGAACTTGTGGCGGGCGAAGTGGGTGTTGATGCCGGCGAGGAAGTCCTTGTCGCCGAGCCAGGCGACGAGCTGGCGCAGTGCGGAGGCGCCCTTGGCGTAGGAGATGCCGTCGAAGTTGAGCAGGGCGGAGGCGGTGTCGGGGACGGCCTCGGGGTCGGGGGCGACGGGGTGGGTGGAGGGCCGCTGGTCGGCGTCGTAGCCCCAGGCCTTGCGGGCGATGCCGAAGTCGGTCCAGGTGTCGGTGAAGCGGGTGGCTTCGGTGAGGATCTGGAAGCCCATGTACTCGGCGAAGGACTCGTTGAGCCAGATGTCGTCCCACCACTGCAGTGTCACGAGGTCGCCGAACCACATGTGGGCCATCTCGTGGGCGATGACCATGGCGCGGGTCTGGCGTTCGGTGTCGGTGACGGCGGAGCGGTAGACGAATTCGTCGCGGAAGGTGACCAGGCCGGGGTTCTCCATGGCGCCGGCGTTGAATTCGGGGACGAACGCCTGGTCGTAGGAGTCGAACGGGTAGGGCTCGTCGAACTTCTCGTGGTAGCGGTCGAAGCACTGCCGGGTGATCTCGAGGATTTCCTCGGCGTCGGCGTCGAGGTACGGGGCGAGGGAGCGACGGCAGTGGATGCCGAAGGGCAGGCCGCGGTGTTCGGCGCGTACGGAGTGCCAGGGGCCGGCGGCGACGGCGACGAGGTAGGTGGAGATCAGCGGGGTGGGGGCGATCTTCCAGCGGCCGTCGCCGGTGTGCTCGGCGATGCCGTTGCCGAGGACGGTCCAGTTCTCGGGGGCGGTGACGGTCAGCTCGAAGACGGACTTGAGGTCGGGCTGGTCGAAGGCGGCGAAGACGCGCTGGACGTCGTCGAGGAACAGCTGGGTGTAGACGTAGGTCTCGCCGTCGGTGGGGTCGGTGAACCGGTGCATGCCCTCGCCGGTGCGCGAGTAGCGCATGGCGGCTTCGACGCGCAGCTCGTGCTCGCCGGCGGTGAGGCCGGTGAGGGGGAGCCGGTTCTCGTTCAGGGTCTCGGGGTCGAGGGGCTGTCCGTCGAGGGTGACGGAGCGCAGTACGGCGGGCTTGAGCTCGACGAAGGTGTCCGCGGCCGTACGGGCGGTGAAGCGGATGACGGTACGGGATTCGAAGGTGTCGTCACCTGTGGTCAGATCGAGGTCGATCGTGTAGCGGTGGACGTCGAGGAGCTGGGCACGAGTCTGCGCTTCGTCGCGCATCAGTACGGACATGGGCTCCATGCTGCCCCATGGGGTGGAGGCGGCACAGGGGGGTCGACAACTGCCGGTTGGAGAGCGCCAGTACGAGCGATTTGGCTCGATCGTGTGAGGGTCGGCCTTCTGGCTTGCGATGCCGTGCGGGGGCGAGGGTAGCGTGGCCGTGCGATCTGGGATGCCGGGTGCGGTGTCGGCTGCGGGGCCCCCTGCCACCGGAGAGATGGCCCGGGGCCTCCCCGTCGCCTCTGGCCGCGCCCACGTGGCCGGGTCGAGCAGGGAACCGGCCTCCTGGGACAGGACCACGCACGGGATGCGTGTCGCCTCCCCGGGGATGAGCACACCGGGGACCAGTACGCCCGGGACCGTTCGGGGCGTGCGGCTGATCGGACCCACCGCCGCTCAGTCCAAAGGAACGGTGGGCGACGGGTGGGGTGCGCGCTGTCGGCGCGCAGAGCCGTGATCGGGCTGGGCGTATGGGGGAGAGCGCTGCCGTTCACGGGCACGGCAGGAGCGGCTGGGCCCTTCCGCGTCAGTTCTCCTGGGCCGCTTCGTTCTCCTGTGAGGCGAGCCACTCCTCGTGGGCGCGGGTGACCCGGTCCCACAGGGCGGTGCGGTCGGCGGGCTCGAGGTCGTCGAGGTTGCGGCCGAAGTGGCCGGCGATGACGTCGAACCATTCGTCGGCGGTGGCCAGTTCACGGGAGGCGGTGCCTGCGGCGTCGATCCGTATGAGGACACGGCCGCGCAGCAGGTCCACGCCCTTGGCGTCGCGGCGCAGCATGGCGAAGGTGGTCACGAACGGGGAGTCGGGCGCGGTGGACAGCCGCAGGTGTTCGTCGGCGAAGTCGGCCATGGTGGCGGGTGTTCCCCGGAATTCCATGACCGGGAAGGGGCTGCCGGGGGTGTTGTGGAAGGTCCAGCCGCCGGGTTCGGTGGTGGAGGGTTCCATCCGGTAGGTGAAGGATCCCTGGGTGTAGGTCCCTTCGCGCAGCGGCAGCGGCTCATGGGGCCCGTCGCCGAGTCCGGCGTCGACGAACCAGGCCTGGTCGTCGACGCGTACGGTCAGCGCGAGATGGTTGCCGTTGGCGCCGCGGCCCGCGGGATCCTCGTGGACGCCGCCGACATGGAGGGTGACGTCGTAGCCGAGTGCTTCGAGGAGTGCGGTGAAGCCTCCGTTGAGGTGGAAGCAGTAGCAGCCCCGGCCGTCGGCGAAGCGGCGCGCGGAGAGTTCCGGGTCGATGCCGGGCGGCCGGCCGAGCTGGATGCCGATGTTGTCGTACGGCACGCGCTCTAGATGCGCCCGCTGAAGCGCGAACAGCGCTTCGGCGGAGGGCGTCTCGGGGTGGGTGATGCCCAGGCGCTGCAGGTAGTCCGCTGTTAATGCGTTGTGCGTCATGAGCGTCAGCCTAGGTTGGCCATGTCGGCGGCCGTCACCCGGGCCGCGTTCGACGGCCTGCGCGGCGGTCATGCGTCGGCTTCGGCGCTGATGAGGTTCAGCGCCGCTGAGCGCCGGGGGACTCCACGGGGAGGTCCCGCTCGGCGGCAGCTTCGGCCAGGCGCTTGTCGTAGGTGACAAACGCGGTCAGTGCCTGTTCGAGGTGTTCGGCGCTCGCGAGATGGATCGCGTCGAGGCTGCGCAGACGGCGCTGCGAGAACATCCCGGCGGCACGGAGGATCGGATCGGTGATCCGGATGCGCAGCACGCGGTCGAGCATGTCCTCCGCGGCGTCTCCCACCTCCGGGTCGGCCGCTGCCCTTACCAGTGCGCGGGCCACCTCGGTCTGGGAGAGCGCCGAGGTCACGTGGCCCTCGGCCGCGCGCGCCGACAGAAAGGTCCGCAGGGCCGCGGTCTCCGGTTCGGCGACGACCAGCTTCATCAGCGCGCAGGAGTCGAGGTAGATCAACGGTCCTCTTCCTCCCTCATGGCCAGCAGCACCTCTGAGAGCCGCGTCGGCGCCCCGGGGCGAGGGGTCAGCGGCTGCCAGTCGCCGAGACCGCGCGCCGAGCGTGCGTTGTCCGGGTCCACGGTGGCCGTGCGGATGAGGTCCTCCAGCACCCGCTGTTCCGGGTCCGGCGGCGCAAGCACCGCGATGAGCCTGCCGTTGCGGGTGATCTCCACGCGCTCCCCGGCAGCGACCCGGTCGATGAGTTCACTGGCGTGCTGCTGCAGCTGCCTGATGGGCACTCTCGTGGTCATGGCACCACGCTAGAAGCAGCGTGCGGCGCTTTCCACCAGCGTGCGTCGTTTTCGCCCGTACGAGCGACGAACTCCCCAACCCCTCAGGAATTCGCGATCGTCTCGTGATGGCGGATGACCTCCGCGATGATGAAGTTCAGCAGCTTCTCGGCGAACGCCGGGTCGAGCTTGGCGCTCTCCGCGAGGGCACGCAGCCGGGCGATCTGCTGGGCCTCGCGGGACGGGTCGGCGGGCGGCAGAGCGTGGCGGGCCTTGAGGTGGCCGACCTGCTGGGTGCATTTGAAGCGTTCGGCCAGCATATGGACCAGGGCCGCGTCGATGTTGTCGATGCTGTCGCGGAGGCGCTGCAGTTCGGCCTGGACGGCCGGGTCGATCCCGTTCATGTCCGACGAGCTTACGTGGGTCCCGGGGTTGATGGTCGGCGGGTGGTCGGGATCCGGGATCCGATTGCTCCAGCCGCCTGGGACCGTACGGCCCTGCTGTTCGCGGAACCGGACGGGGCGGTGCCGACGCGGCAGGCGAACAGGCGGGAGAAGTACGCAGGATCGTTGTAGCCGAAGCGGCGCGCGACCGCCGCGACGGGCAGTTCGGTGGCGGCGAGGAGTTCCTTGGCACGGCCGAGGCGGATGCCGAGCTGAACTGCTCACCGCGCTCACCGACGGCCATGACGCGGATCACGGCCCGGCACAAGATCCTCGGGAGATCGCGTGACCCGAAGACCTGCTCACGGGCCGACGTCGGGGGTGAGGACGGCCACGCCGGTGATCCGGTCGTGGGCCAGGTCGGTGAGGGCCTGGTCGGCTCGGCTGATCGGGTAGCGGGTGAGATGCACGCGTGGGCGGACTTCCGCCGCCTCGGTGAGGAAGGCGCGGCCGTCCTCGCGGGTGTTCGCCGTGACGCTGCGCAGGGTCCGTTCCTGGAAGAGGTGGCGGGCGTAGTCGAGGCGGGGGACGTCGGTCAGGTGGATGCCGGCGACCGCGAGCGTTCCGCCCCGGTCCAGGGCCTCCAGGGCGACGGGCACCAGCTCGCCGGCCGGAGCGAAGAGGATGGCGGAGTCCAGGGGCTCGGGAGGGGTGGCGCTCCCGGCGGAGGCGGCGCCCAGCTCGAGTGCCAGCGCCCGGGCTTCCGGGGTACGGGTGACGACGTGCACCGTGGCCCCGCGGGCGAGGGCGAGCTGGGCGGTGAGGTGGGCCGACGCGCCGAAGCCATAGATGCCGAGGCGCCCGCCGGGCGGCAGGTCGCACCGCTGGAGCGCGCGGTATCCGATGATGCCCGCGCACAGCAGCGGGGCGGCCTCCTCGTCGGACCAGCCGGCAGGCAGCCGGTAGACGTAGCGGGCGTCGACGAGCGTGTGGGTGGCGTAGCCGCCGTCGATGTCCCAGCCGGTGTAGCGGGAGCGAGGGCACAGGTTCTCCCGGCCGGTACGGCAGTAGCGGCACTCGCCGCACGTGCCGGCCAGCCAGGCGGCTCCGACCCGGTCGCCGGGGGCGAAGTCTTCGACGGCTCCCCCGGCGGCCAGGACCCGGCCGACGATCTCGTGGCCGGGGGTGCACCGCGGCCTGCGCGGCGGCAGGTCGCCCTCCGCGAGGTGGAGGTCGGTGCGGCACACCCCGCAGGCCAGCACCTCCAGCAGCAGCTCGTGGGGGCCGGGCGGCGGGACCGGGCGTGTGAGCTTCCGCAAGGGGGCGGAGTCCATGGGTCCGGGGCGCTCGACCACCCATACGACGGCGTTCGTGTCGGTCCGCATGAGTCCATCATGCGGACCGGCACGGCCGTCGGCCGTCGTACGGGTCCGTTAGGCGTAGTGGGCGGTGGGCCTCTTCGAGGACCTGGGCGGGGAAACGGGGGCCCGGGACGTAGGAGCGGGCTTTGGTGTTGCCCACGGGCTGGAGCAGGTCGGCCTCCGTGAGGGCGCGGATGTCGCGGATCGCCTGCTGGTTGTTGAGGTTCTCGGAGCGCTGGTAGCGGACACGGCCGACCAGCGCAGCGTCGTGGAGGGCCGTGACCTGGCGTTCGACCACATCGTGGTGTTCGGCGAAATCCGCCGGGTCGATCCAGCAGCGGGCCGACCGGTCGATGCGGTGCTGAACGGACTGGATCTGCTGGTGGTAGGCGAGCAGGTTGAAGCGGGTCCAGGCCGAGGCGTCCTGGTCCGGGGACCACTCGATACCCCCGGTCTGCTTGAGGACCTTGTAGTACTCCCAGGTGTTCCCCGGCTCGCCGAGCCACGTTGTCCGGCGCACCTCACGTTGCGGCGTGTGCGGGCCTGTGGACAAAGGAGGGACAGTTGTTGGACTTCCGGCCGGCCCGGGGAGCCGGGGATCCGCTTACAGTGGAATCCGGTTCACCGTCGGACGTATGAGGGGTGCGGACGTGGCGAACGGCAGTGATGTACTCCATGGCTTTCCGCATCTCGACACCGTGCAGTCGGCGATCACTGGCCTGTACAGGCGCCTCTCCTGCGACGGGGTACGCGCCTATGACATGAGCATCGCGCCCGCCGATGTGGCCTTCTCCGACCAGGACGACCTCCACCTCGGCGCCCAGCGGGTGGCCCGTGCGCTGGTACGGCATCTGCGGCTGCCCGACGCCCGGATGATCGTCAGTTTCCGCGAGATGCACCACGCCGCCTCCGTCGAACTCGCCGCCGGGCCCGAGTACTTCATCGAGCTCAACGACCGTTTCCGCACCCACCGCAGGGACATCGGCGCCGCCCTCGCCCATGAGATCACCCATGTGCTGCTGCACCGGCTGGACCTGGCCTTCCCCGGCGCCCGGCCCAACGAGATCCTCACCGACACCGTGACCGCCTATCTCGGCGCGGGCTGGCTGCTGCTCGACGCCTACCGCGAGGACAGCCTCACCAGCCAGAAGCTCGGCTACCTCACCCCCGAGGAGTTCGGGTACGTCCTCGCCAAGCGCGCCCTCGTCTTCGGCGAGGACCCCTCGCCCTGGTTCACCAGCCCGCAGGCCTGGCCCGCTTACCTCAAGGGCCGCGACCGGGCCCTGCAGGACAAGCGGCAGCAGCCACTGACCGCCGCCGGACGGTCCGGCCGCCGCACCTACGCCAGGGACCGCCGGTTCGCGCTGGTCGACGAGAACTCCCGGGCGATACCCGGCGCGCCGTACCGCTTCCAGGGCGGCCCGGA
Organism: Streptomyces sannanensis; assembly: GCF_039536205.1. Classification (GTDB taxonomy): domain Bacteria; phylum Actinomycetota; class Actinomycetes; order Streptomycetales; family Streptomycetaceae; genus Streptomyces; species Streptomyces sannanensis. The sequence goes on from NZ_BAAAYL010000001.1 coordinate 1,715,279, forward strand.
CGGGCTGCGCGTCACCTTTCCGTGCCCCTGTTGCCACCAGCGCATCGGTGTCCCGGTGCGCGGGCGGGTGCGGGCGCGGTGCGCGCTGTGCCGTGCCGTCCTGGACTGCGACACATGATCAGGTAAAAGGTCGAGACATGAGCGAAGAGCGGACCACCGACCTGTTCGAGGCGGTGCGGGAAGGCGACACCGATGCCGTCGTACGGCTCCTGCGGGCGGGCGTACCGGCCGAGGCCACCGACGAGGACGGACAGACCGCCCTGTACCTGGCGGCGGTGGAGGGCGAAACCGGCATCGTCCGGCTGCTGCTCGCCGCGGGCGCCGACCCCGACCGGGCCGGCGGCGTGGACGCCACGCAACTGCCGCTGTGTGCGGCCGCGTGCTGGGGACACGACGAGACGGTCCGGGCGCTGCTCGCCGCGGGGGCAAGGCCCGACCTGCGCGAGGAGTTCGGGGTCACCGCCCTGACCTGGGCCGTACGTGAGGGGCATGCCGGGGTGATCGACTCCCTGCTGGCACTCGGGGGCGCCGATCCGGATCTGCCCGGCCCCGGCGGTGAGCCGCCGCTGGTGCTGGCCGCCCGGCGCGGCTCCCCCAGTTGTGTGAGGACCATGCTGGACAACGGGGCGCGCGGGCTGGAGGAGGCGCTGACGGAGGCCCGGCGGTGGCTCACGCTCGACGTGGAGCAGGAGATGCGCCAAGGGCTCGCGGTCACCCACCCCGGCGGCCCCTACGAGACGGTGGTGCGGCGCGTCGCGGAGGACGGCGGCTGGACCGTCATCGTCGAACTGCTCGACGCGGAAGGCCGGCCCGTCGCCGGCCGCGAGCAGCAGACCGGGCATGCGGCCATCGCCACGCTGCTGGAGGACAGGCTGCACATGCACACCCCCTTCGCCGAACTCGCCGAGCGGGCGATGCGGCACGCGGACCCCACCGACGACGACTGGACCGAGGTCGTGAGCGTCCTGGAGCGCCGCGGCGACGAGGACACCTTCCGGGCCGCGGCGGCGTGGTTCAACAGCGGTGACGAGCTGCGGCAGATCTTCGCGGCGGATGTACTGGCGCAGCTGGGCTTCGGCATTGACAGCAAGCCCTTCGCGGCCCGGTCGCTGCCGCTGCTGCGGGAGCTGGCCCGGGAGGCCCGCGACCCGGAGCTGATCCAGTCCGCGGTGCTGGCCCTCGGGCACCACGGTGACCCGGTCGCGCTGCCGGAGATCCTGCGGCACGCGGGCCATCCGGACCCCGAGGTGCGGTATCGGGTGACGCTCGCCCTGCACGGGCTGGTCCCGGGCGACCACGCCGAGGGCATCGCCGCGCTGATCGCGCTCAGCAAGGACACGGACGACCGGGTGAGGGACTGGGCCACACTGTGCCTGGCGGCGGTCGAGGCCGACACCCCGGAGATCCGCAAGGCGCTGGCGGCCCGGCTCGACGACGAGGACGTGGACACCGAGGCGGAGGCGGCACGAGGGCTGGCGATGCGTCAGGATCCGCGTGCCGTCGATGCGCTGGTCCGGATTCTCGTGGAGGAGGATCCGGACGGCTATGCGCACTCCACGGCCGTGCAGGCCCTGGAGTACATGGAGGACGAGCGGCTCAGGCGGCGCTTGGAGTCGGTGACACCGCGGAGGCGCTGAGCGCGAGAGTGCTACCAGGCGCGCCGTCCCGCCGCCGGCACCAGTCGGCCGAACTTCACCGCGAGGGAGTCCGCGCTGCCTCGCCCGCCGCCGTCGGGGGCCGGCAGGTCCCCTTGTCCGCGGTGGGGCCGGGGCGCCGGCCCTCCATGACCGTGATCCGGCCGGCCTCCGCCTCGAAGACGCGGCCGCTCACGCCCGCGCGCGTCGGCGTCCGCCTCCCGGACCTGCTGGTGGACTGACGCCTCAGCCGGCAGGGCGGCCGCGTCGGCCACGGCTGCGACCGCCCGGCCTCCGCGCGGGCCCGGACTTCGGCTTCGCCGGCGCCGCCGGCTGCGGGACCTCGATGGTGACGGCCACCCCGGACGGCTCACGTGCGCCGGTGATCCGGACGAGTTCCTCGTCGCTGGACCTGATCCGCGTGGTCTGCGGCGTGATCTGCGCGTCGGCCATGAGCCGGGAGATCTCCCGCTTCTCGTCCGGCAGCACCAGGGTCACCACACTCCCGGACTCGCCGGCCCGGGCGGTGCGGCCGCCCCGGTGCAGATAGTCCTTGTGGTCGGCGGGCGGGTCGACGTTCACGACCAGGTCCAGGTCGTCGACGTGAATGCCACGGGCCGCGACATTGGTCGCCACCAGGGCGGTGACACGGCCCGTCTTGAACTGGTCGAGCGTGCGGTTGCGCTGCGGCTGCGTACGGCCGCCGTGCAGTGCCGCCGCCCGTACACCGTTCGCCAGCAGCCGCTTGGTGAACCGGTCCACCGACCTCTTGGTGTCCAGGAAGAGGATCACCCGGCCGTCGCGCGCCGCGATGCGCATGGCGACGGCCTTCTTGTCGGTCTCGTCCGCCACGTACAGGACGTGATGCTCCATCGTGGTCACCGCGCCCGCGGAGGGGTCGACGGAGTGGACCACGGGATCGGTCAGGAACTGCCGCACGAGCCGGTCCACATTACGGTCCAGCGTGGCCGAGAAGAGCATGGTCTGCCCCTCCGGCTCCACCTGCTGGAGCAGGGCCGTGACCTGCGGCAGGAAGCCCATGTCGGCCATCTGGTCGGCCTCGTCCAGCACGGTGGTCCGTACGTGGCCGAGTACGCAGTCGCCCCGGTCGATGAGGTCCTTCAGCCGACCGGGCGTCGCCACGAGCACCTCGGTGCCGCGCCTGAGCACGGCCGCCTGCTTGGTGATCGACAGGCCGCCGACGACCGTGGCCAGCCGCAGGTTCAACGCCGTCGCGTACGGAGTGAGGGCATCGGTGACCTGCTGCGCGAGCTCCCGCGTGGGCACCAGGACGAGCGCGAGCGGCGCCCGCTCCTCGGCCCGCCGGCCGGCGGTACGGGCCAGCAGCGCCAGGCCGAAGGCGAGGGTCTTGCCCGAGCCGGTGCGCCCGCGGCCGAGGACGTCCCGCCCGGCGAGGGAGTTCGGCAGCGTGGCGGCCTGGATCGGGAAGGGCTCGGTCACGCCCTGGGCCGCAAGAGTCTTCAACAGCGCGGCCGGCATGTCCAGGTCGGCGAATGCCTCGACGGCGGGCAGCGCCGGGGTGGTGCTCTCCGGCAGCGCGAAATCGACCTGCGCCGTGGGCTCGGCCCTGCGCTTCGGCGATTTTGCGGAATTCCGGGCCGATGCCTTGGCCGGCCCCTCGGCGCGGGCCCGCGAGGGGCGCTTTCGGGCAGGGCGGGCCGGGCGTTCTGAGCGTGTCATTCGGAAATGCCTTCCTGGGAACAGCGCAAGCCGGGACCCGCGCCTTCACGGCGCGGGTCCCGGCTGCGGAGTATGCGTCCGCGATCAGGCGGGGAGGATGTTCTCCGCCTGCGGGCCCTTCTGGCCCTGCGTGACGTCGAAGGAGACCCGCTGGCCCTCCTGCAGCTCACGGAAGCCCTGGGTGGCGATGTTCGAGTAGTGGGCGAAGACGTCGGGGCCGCCGCCGTCCTGCTCGATGAAGCCGAAGCCCTTTTCCGAGTTGAACCACTTCACGGTTCCATTGGCCATGACATTCTCCTTAATGAAGGGGCGGTGCCAGAAATCCGCGGATTACGGATCTCCTGTCGCGCAATGAGCCCCATCCGGAAATGCCGGAAAACGATAATGCGCCCGAGGAACATTCCAGTCGGGCGCACATAAAGTCATGGGTACCACAAATGCAACGTCGTCGACCGTAGCACAGGTGCGCGCCACGGCCGTAATACCGTGACGCACACGACAGTGCGGCACCCGAAGGCACGGACGAATGAATCGATCAACCAGCCGCCGGCTACAGCCGCTCGATGATCGTCACGTTCGCCTGGCCCCCGCCCTCGCACATCGCCTGGAGGCCGAACCGTCCGCCCCTGCGCTCGAGTTCGTGCAGCAGTGTCGTCATCGGCTTCACCCCGGTCGCGCCCAGAGGGTGCCCCAGCGCGATCACGCCGCCGTTGACATTGACCTTCTCCGGGTCCGCGCCGGTCTCCTCCAGCCAGGCCGGTACCACCGGCGCGAAGGCCTCGTTGATCTCGACCAGGTCGATGCCGGAGAGCGCGACCAGGGCCCTCAAGGCATGCGCCCCGAGGTCGGCGGGGTGAACGGCCACGAGGCCGCCCTTGCGCCGTCCGACGGGAGTGCGTACCGCTTCGACGATGCAGGCCTCGGCCATGACTGCTGCTCCTTCGCACAGGACGGGGATTACGTTCGTGCGGCGATGCCGTCCAGCACCATCGAGAGGTACTGGCGGGCGATCTCCTCGGGGCTGTGCTGTCCGCCCGGCCGGTACCACGAAGCGGCGACCCACACGGTGTCACGCACGAAGCGGTAGGTGAGCCGGATGTCCAGGTCGGCGCGGAAGACCCGGGCGGCGATGCCGCGCTCCAGCGTTCCCAGCCAGGCCTGCTCGAACTTCTGCTGCGAGTCGGCCAGGTAGTGGAAGCGGGGCTGCGCGGCCAGGTGCCTGGACTCCTTCTGGTAGATGGCGACGGCGGCGCGGTGCCGGTCGATCTCCCGGAAGGACTCGGTGACGAGCGCCTCGATGGTCTCCCGCGGCCCGAGCCCGGCGCCGAGCACGGCGTCGTACCTGGCCCAGAGCTCGCCGAGGAAGCTGGAGAGGATCTCGTCGAGCATCGACTCCTTGGAGTCGAAGTGGTAATAGAGGCTGCCCGCGAGCATGCCGGCCTCGTCCGCGATACGGCGGACGGTGGTGGCGTTGTAGCCGTGTGCGGCGAACACCTCGGCAGCGGTGTCGAGGAGTTCGCGGCGGCGCTCGGGCGCAGCGGTCACCTGGGTCTTCTTCTTGCTGCTGCTTTTCGTCGGCACACGGTCATTCTCCGCCCAGGCGTGCCGGCTGCTGACGGAGACCGTCTCGCCGGTCAGGTAGTGAGGAGTACGCGCTCGCCAGGAAGACGACGGCATCGGCCACACCTCATCAGCGTGTGGTGGACACTCTGACTCTGTGTGGTCGGCAGCCGCCTCTCCAGCTTTGCGTACGATGAGGCGGAGGACGCGGAGGCGCTCGGTGCGGCCGTCGAGGCGGTCCTGGTCACCGACGCCCTCGACCTCGCGCGGCACGGCCGGCAGGGTATGCATCCCGCGACTGCGACCGGCCGCAGCACGCGTCAGTACGGCTCGATCGGCGGATGAAGCTCAGTCATGTTCCGGTCTCCTCGGGTCCACTGGTCTCCTTGGGCCCGCATGACCCAAGTCCGACAGGCATGAACCTAGGACCTCTAGGCTCACACCTGATATGCGTTGCTCCTCATTCATGGGCGCTGTTAGCGTCCACCACCATGAAGTCGATCGACGAGCAGGACATCCGCGCATCGTTCATCAACTGCTCCAAGGGCGAGGCCAAGCGTCTGACGGTGCCACGGGATCTGGCGGAGACGCCCTGGGACGACCTGGATTTCCTGGGGTGGCGCGACCCCGGCGCGCCGGACCGCAGCTACATCGTCACCGAAGGCGACAACGGCCGGCTCATCGGCGTGGCGCTCCGCTTCCCCTCCAACCAGCGCGGCTATCTGCACCGCAGCATGTGCTCCCTGTGCCTGACCACACATCCCGGCAACGGCGTCTCCCTGATGACCGCCCGCAAAGCGGGCCTGGCCGGTCGGGAGGGCAACTCGGTCGGCGTCTACATCTGCACCGACCTGGCCTGCTCCCTGTACGTACGCGGGAAGAAGACCCCGGCACCCGGAGGCCGCTTCGAGGAGTCCCTCACGGTCGAGGAGCAGATCGAACGCACCAGGACCAAGCTGTCCGCCTTCGTGGACAAGCTCTTCGTATGAGCCGGCAAGGACTTACCGAACCGGTCCCTGCTCATCGATGACGACGGTGGGCGCCGACAAGAAGACATCGGCGTTCACCGGTCCGTAGGCGATGTTGAACGTGTCCAGCCAGTACGACCAGCCCCGCATCCCCGCTGCGCTGCTGAAACGGTAGTTGAGCTGCCAGCGCACCCATTGGCCCGGCACGAGGCACACTGCCGGAGGCCGCCGCGGCCGCGGAGGAATGGCGAACAGAGGCTGCACTCGAGGCAGGACCCGCAGCCGCCCGCCGGCCTCTCTCAGCTGCACGTCGACCCGGCTCGGCTCTTCCCGCCCCACACGCGGGGCGAACGCGTCTCGCTCGTGCATACGGACGACATGTGCGAAGGAGCACGGAAGCTGCGGGACGGTGAAGCCGACCGGGACCGCGTTTCTGCGAGCGGCGGCCTGTCCTCCTCGAGATGCCTTGGTCCAGGACGTCCTGATCCACTGGACGGTGACCTCCACAGCGCCTGCCTCTGCCGACCGATGCCTCAGGACCTGGCCACCCTCTCGGCAATACCGCGCTCGACGCAGAACTCGTTGCCCTCAGGGGCCGCCATCACCGCCCAGCCGGTGCCGTCCGGCTTCCGCCGATCGGCCACCAGCGTGGCTCCGAGCGCGAGCAGCCGCTCGACCTCCTCGTCCCGGGTCCGGTCCTGCGGCTGCAGATCCAGGTGCACGCGATTCTTCACGGTCTTCGGATCGGGCACGGTGACGAACAGCAGCGCGACCCCCGGCGCGTGCACCAGCGCCTCCTCGTCCCCCGGCTCGTCGTCGTCGCCCAGCAGAGCGTCGAACACCTTGGCCCGGAAGCTGCCGAGTTCGTACGCGTCGGCGCAGTCGACGGGCACGTGCCGCACCAGAGAAGTCATGATCGCCACTATGTCCGCGGTGCAGCTCGGCCGTCCAGCGAGAATCCCCGGAACGAGGCTTCGACAGCCTCTCGCCCAACGCGCCGGACGACGACCTGCCTGCTGGCCTGTGGCCGGTGCCGACAACCGGTGGCCGGTGCCGGTACCGGCTTCCTTGTGATGCCATGAACCTGTGAACGGACCGACAGATGAGCCGGCGAACAGACAGCCGGGCGAACTCACCTACCCGGACGTGGGCAGCACCCGGAAGAACCACTGCCCTCCTGGGTTCCGGCCCTTGCAGGTACGTGTCCTGCTGGGGCACGGCCCCGAGGTCCAGCGTGCCGCCGGGAACGCCGTGCTGACCTGGCGCATGCACCGGGCCGTCGGTGTCACGATCACCGCCGACGCCCCTGTGGCGGCTCCCGGGGTGCGGGTGGTGGTGGGACTCGCGGCGGGGCCGCTGCGCATCGAGGCCCCCTGCCTGGTGGTGTGGACCGTCACGGAAGAGCGTCGCACCGGATTCGCCTACGGCACGCTGCCCGGGCACCCCGAGTGCGGCGAGGAGTCCTTCGTCGTGGAAACCGCGGCCGACGGTGGCGTCCGGCTGACCGTGACCGCGTTCAGCCGCCCCGCGGCCTGGTGGGCCCGAGCCGCGGGACCGCTGGCCAGAGCGCTCCAGCGGGCGTACGCGCGCCGCTGCGGAAAGGTGCTGCGACGCCTCGCGACGTCGGCAGATTAGCCGCCCGGCCCGCAGGCCGGCCGGGCGGAACACTTCAGGCAGAACCGACGATCCCCGCCGCCCTCGCCGCGGCCAGCCACGCCGGAAACTCGCCGACCAGCCGGTCGTAGAGTTCCGCGTCGGAGACGGCCCACGGATCCGCACCGGCGTGGAAGAAGCCGGCGTTGTCGACCGGCCGCTTCGCCGGGACGGCGAGTTCGTCGAGCTTGCGCAGAAAGTCGAACTGCCTGCTGTGCGGGTCACCGAAGCCGATGAACTGCCAGAACAGAGGAAGCTTCGCCGCCTTGCACAGATAACGCTCCGCGGCGAGCTTGTTGATGGGACCGCCGTCCGTCTGGAAGACAACCAGCGCGGGGGCGGTCGTCCCGCTGTCGAGGTAGTGGTCGATCACCGCGTCCATGGCCAGGTGATAGCTGGTCTTCCCCATGTGGCCGAGGCCGGCCACGATCTCTGCGACTCGCCCCCGGTGGTTCCTCAGGGCGATGTCGGTCTCCGCGTCGATGTCCGTCGAGAAGAAGACGACCGGCACCCGGCCGTCGTCATCGAGATGGGCGGACAGGCCGAGCACCCGGTCGGCGAGGGCCTGGACGCTGCCGTCCTTGTAGTACGCCTTCATCGAGCCGGAGTAGTCGAGGACGAGATAGACCGCGGCGCGCTGCCCGGCCGCGCCGTGCCGCTCCAGGAAGACGCCCGCGCTCTTGTAAAGGGAGACGAGCGCGGGCGCGGTCTCCTCCATCTTGCGGAGGCTGATCGCCGGATGACCTGTGGTCGTGGTGGACATGAGTGCCGAGGTTACGCCACCGATGTCCAACCCAGCACGTCCACAAGCCTGTTCCGGCGCTGGGCCACTACGGCTGCTTGCCGCGCTCCAGTTCCTCGATGTCGGCCGGCATGGCGCCGGCGAGGTCGCGCTCGGACGCGTAGTACCGCTCGGCCCACTTGAGGGTGAGTGTGGGGTACGCCCAGGCCGCCCCGCCCTGCGCACCCTCGGCGTCCGATTGTGCCCGGCGGCGCATCTTCTCGGGCAACTTCCGGTGCTGCCCGAGGACTTCATGCCCGAGGACGTCACGCATCTGCCCGGGCTCCAGCAGATGACCGAGCCACAGTCGCAGTACGGGCCCATGCTTGAGCATTGCGCTGCCGATCGCGCTGCTGGTCCTGAAGACGTCGTCCCTGACGGCCGGCGGCGCGGCCTGACCCGTACGCCCCCGCCCGCGTTCCGTGGCCAACTCACCGGTCCCGCACGCCCGATCCGGATGAGCAACCAGGAGCGCCCACCCGTACGCTGTGCCGAATGAAGCGTTCCTATTGGCCCATTTTCGCGCTCGCTCCCCTGGCGGCAGTCGCCTTCTACTTCGTCAGTCCGGCCACGCAGCCGGACGAGCCGCAGGCCGATGCGAAGAGTCAGAACGCGGCCACGCGGGCGATGGAGGAACTCAAGGAGGCCGAGGACCTGATAGCGGACCTGCCGCCCGGCCTCGCCGCCCCCGACAAGAAGGAGCTGGCGCGGCAGATCGTGGCGACCGCGGAGAACTCCACGCGGAAGTGGAACACGCTGTACGGCCACATCGACGACGGCGGCGACGGGGACGGCTACTGCGGCGGGATCGTCGGTTTCTGCTCGGGCACCCTCGACATGCTGACCCTCGTCGAGTCCTACACGAAGGAGCACCCCGGCAACGGCCTGGCCGGCTACCTTCCCGCGCTGCGCAAGGTCAACGGCTCGGACTCGCACGAGGGGCTGGACCCCGGCTTCACCGCGGCATGGAAGAAGGAGAGCGAGATCCCCGCCTTCCGTGAGGCACAGGACGCGGCGGACAACTCCATGTACTTCAAGCCGGCCGTCGACCTCGCGAAGATGGACGGCCTGGGCACGCTCGGCCAGTTCATCTACTACGACGCGATGGTCCTGCACGGCCCCGGCACCGAGCGGAACAGCTTCTACGAGATCCGCGAGCGCGTGATGGCCAAGGCCGACACCAAGGCGGAGGGCGGCGACGAGACGACGTACCTCAACGCCTTCCTGGACACCTGCCGCCAGGTGATGCAGGAGTCGAAGTCCGACCGCGAGACCAGCCGCATCGACACCGCCCAGCGGGTCTTCCTGCGCGACGGCAATCTGGAGCTGAAGGCGCCCCTGACCTGGCAGATGTACGGAGAAACGTTCCGCTCGGCCTGAAAAGGCCCCAACGCACGCTCCGGGGCGGCAACCACGCCGTCTCGGGCGCATGTAAACCAGGCCGCAGACGTGAGGTCGGTCACACTCCGCCGGTTCGGCGTGGCCGCGATTCCGGAGTGCACGCCTTCTGCCCGATTTGGGCGGCGATCGCGAGGCCTCCCGCCCCCATACCGCTTCGGCGCCGGATGTACGTTCACCTTCGAGGGGGCGACGCGATCGACAGACAGGCGCCCCCTTTGCCCATTTTGAGGCGATTTGAAGGGTTCGAGGGGCCATATGAGATCTCGTCGGATATGGGCTACGGCCGCAGCCGTGGTGGCAGGGCTGTCCGGTGTGCTGGTGTTCCAAGGGGTGACCGGGAGCGGGGACGACGGCGTCACGGCCGACGGAAAGAGCGGGCCGGTCAAGGCCGACACCCGTTCGGCCGAGCTGCAGACGAGTGCGGACGGGCACAGCGCATCACTCGCGCAGCGTGACACCGAGCCGTTCAGCATGCTGGGCGTGACCTGGACCCGGCCTGACGCGCGGATCAAGGGCACGGTCGAGGCCCGCACCCGCAGTGCCGAGTCCGGCACGTGGTCGTCCTGGCTGCGACTCGACGGCGACAGCGGGGAGGGCGAGTCCGGCGCCGAGCGCGGCGGCACCGAGCCCGCGTGGGTCGGCCCCTCGAACGGTGTGCAGGTACGCATCACCTCCGGTGGTACGAGCACCGGCAAACTGCCCGCGGGACTCCGGCTGGACATGGTCGACCCGGGCAAGGGCAAGGTATCGGCCATCGAACCGGCCGCGTTCGCCCTGGCGGACGAAACACCGGATCCGTCCCAGTCCCCGTCGAGCGAGCCGGCTCCCTCCGACCCCGCTACCGGCGAGCCGATCCCGCCGGATCCCGCACCGAGCGAGTCGGCGTCGGGCGAGCCCGCTCCCGCCGAGCCCACGCCGGGCGAGCCGGCCCCGTCGGATCCCGCACCGTCACCCAGCGACGCGTCCCCGGCGCCGACGGATTCCTCGAGCCCGCCCGCCACCCTGCCGCCCGCGCCGCCGTCGACGATGCCGCAGCCGCCGGTCAAGTCCCGCGCGGAGTGGGGCGCCGACGAGTCGATCAGCCCGGAGGATCCCGGATACCTGCCCGGCGGCAAGGTCAAGGCAGTGGTCGTGCACCACACCGCCGAGTCCAACAACTACACCTGCGCCGACGGCCCGGCCGTGGTGCGCGGAATCTACGCGTACCACGTCAAGACGCTGGGCTGGAAGGACGTCGGCTACAACTTCCTCGTCGACAAGTGCGGCGTGGCCTACGAAGGCCGCAAGGGCGGTATCGACCGCCCGGTGATGGGCGCCCACGCGTACGGCTTCAACTCGGAGACCGCCGGTATCTCGGTGCTCGGCACCTACACCGATGTCGCCCCGTCCCAGGCCGCGATGACCACGGTCGCCCGGATCGCCGCGTGGAAGCTCGGCCAGTACGGCGTGGACCCCAACGGCACCACCACCCTGACCGCGGGCGCCGACGGCACCAACTACTTCGGCAAGTCCTGGAAGCAGGGAACTCAGATGAGCTTCCCGACGATCCACGGCCACCGCGACGGCTACAACACCCAATGCCCGGGCAACAGCTTCTACGCACAACTGCCCACCCTGCGCAGCTGGGCGGGCGGCCCGGTTGCCGGGCTCACCGTCAAGTCCGTCAGCGCCGCCAAGTCCGGCACGACGTACTACACCAAGTCGGCGGTCACGGTGAGCTGGTCGGCGACCACGCCGTCCTCGCTCATCAAGCAGTACGAACTGCTCGTCGACGGAAAGCCGGTGGCCACCGTGGCGGGCTCCGCCACCTCGGCCTCCACCAACCTGGCCCTCGGCAGCCACAGCGTGGCCGTCCGCGCCACGCACTACTCGGGCAGGACGTCGACCAGCGCGGCCGGCACCGTGGTCGCGGAGGCCACCGCCCCCAGCTTCACCACCAAGCCGACCCTCTCCCTGCGCGCCGGCACCGTGAACACCACGGCCGTCCCGGTCACCCTGTCCTGGAAGGCCACCGACAACGTGGCCCTGAAGGAAGTACGCCTCACCGCCCCGGCCACCGGCACCTACGCGGCCACGACGACCAGCGCCGGACTGACCGCCAAGTCCGGCGTGGCCACGGCCTGGAACATGACCGCGTACGACATCGCGGGCAACACGGGCACGGCCACCGGCAGCTTCACACCGGTGATCCTCCAGGAGAGCGCCGCCACCAAGTCCGGCACCTGGAGCACCAAGTCGTCCACCAGCTACCTGGGCGGCGCGTCCTACTCCAGCGGAACCAAGAACGCCTCCCTCACGTGGACGTTCACCGGACGCTCGGCGGCCTGGGTGGTCTCCCGGGCCGCCACCTCGGGCCAGGCATACGTCTACGTCGACGGGGTCAAGGTCAGCACGGTCGACCTCAAGTCGACCACCACCAAGTTCCGCGACGCGATCTGGACCAAGACCTGGTCCACCAGTGCGAAGCACACCGTGAAGATCGTCGTCGTCGGCACTTCGGGACGCCCGACGGTCACCACCGACGGACTCGTCTACATCAAGTAGGGCCGAACCGACACCACGGCGCCTGCCCTCCCTGCGGTCCGGTCGGGGACGGGGGAAGGCAGGCGCCGTGTTCCTGCGGGAGGCCCGGAGAGTGCCCCGGGCCGACCGCCCGTACGACGCTGTACGGGACGTGTGAAGGTCGGACCGTCATTGCGGTCGGACCGTCAGTGTGGTCAGACCGTCAGTGCGCGGTCCGTCGGACGAATCGGGGCCGGCAGGGCGCTGGCGCCGGTCAGGTAGCGGTCCACGCCTCGTGCCGCGGAGCGGCCCTCGGCGATGGCCCACACGATCAACGACTGGCCACGGCCCGCGTCACCGGCGACGAACACGCCGTCGACGTTCGTCGCGAAGTCGCCGTCGCGCGCGACGTTGCCGCGCTCGTCGAGCTCCAGGCCGAACTGGGCGACCAGGCCGTTCCGGACGTCCGTGCCGGTGAACCCCATGGCGAGGGTGACCAGCTGGGCGGGGATCCTGCGCTCGGTTCCCGGCTTCCGGTTCAGCTTGCCGTCGACGAACTCGACCTCGGCCAGGTGCAGCCACTGGACGTTGCCGTCCTCGTCGCCCTCGAAGTGGGTGGTGGAGACGGAGTAGACCCGCTCGCCGCCCTCCTCATGGGCCGAGGTGACCTTGTAGAGCATCGGGAAGGTCGGCCAGGGCTGGTTGGCGTTCCGCTCGTCGCCCGGCCGGGGCATGATCTCCAGCTGGGTGACGGACAGCGCGCCCTGGCGGTGGGCCGTACCGACGCAGTCCGCGCCGGTGTCGCCGCCGCCGATGACGACGACGTGCTTGCCCTCCGCGGTGATCGGCGAGGTCACGTAGTCGCCCTCGACCACCTTGTTGGCGAGCGGCAGGTACTCCATCGCCTGGTGGACGCCGTTCAGCTCGCGGCCGGGGACGGGCAGGTCGCGGGCGGTCGTCGCACCGGCGGCGACGACGACGGCGTCGAACCGCTTGCGCAGGTCGGGCGCCGTCAGGTCACGGCCGATCTCGATGCCCGTACGGAACTTCGTACCCTCCGCGCGCATCTGCTCGATACGGCGGTTGATGTGCCGCTTCTCCATCTTGAACTCGGGGATGCCGTAGCGCAGCAGACCGCCGATGCGGTCGGCCCGCTCGTACACGACCACGGTGTGGCCGGCCCGGGTCAGCTGCTGGGCGGCGGCCAGGCCGGCCGGGCCCGAGCCGATGACGGCGACGGTCCTGCCGGACAGGCGCTCCGGGATCCGCGGCGCGACATCGCCGTTGTCCCAGGCCTTGTCGATGATCGAGACCTCGACGTTCTTGATGGTGACGGCGGGCTGGTTGATGCCGAGCACGCACGCCGCCTCGCACGGAGCGGGGCACAGGCGGCCGGTGAACTCCGGGAAGTTGTTGGTGGCGTGGAGACGCTCGCTCGCGGCCTGCCAGTCCTCGCGGTAGGCGTAGTCGTTCCACTCGGGGATCAGGTTCCCCAGGGGACAGCCGTTGTGGCAGAACGGGATGCCGCAGTCCATGCACCGGCCGGCCTGCTTGCCGATGACCGGCAGCAGGGAGCCGGGAACGTAGACCTCGTTCCAGTCCTTGACGCGTTCGGCCGCGGGGCGGGTCTTGGCGACTTCGCGCCCGGTGGTCAGGAAGCCCTTGGGGTCAGCCATGGGTCGCCGCCTCCATCATCTTCTCGGTGATCCCGGACTCGGAGAGTCCGGCCCGCTCGGCGGCTTCCTTGGCGGCGAGCACTGCCTTGTACGTGGTCGGGATGATCTTGCTGAAGCGGTTCACCGCGACGGACCAGTCGGCGAGGAGCTTCTCGGCGACGGTGGAGCCGGTCTCCTCGTGGTGGCGGCGCACCACATCGTGCAGCCACTGCTCGTCGGCATCGGTGAGACCCTCGATGGCCTCCAGGTTACCGACGTTGACGTTGTCGCGGTCGAGGTCGATGACGTACGCCACACCGCCGGACATGCCCGCCGCGAAGTTGCGGCCGGTCTCGCCCAGCACCACCGCCCGGCCGCCGGTCATGTACTCGCAGCCGTGGTCGCCCACGCCCTCCGAGACGACCAGCGCACCGGAGTTGCGGACGCAGAAGCGCTCGCCGGTGCGGCCGCGCAGGAACATCTCGCCGCTGGTGGCGCCGTAGCCGATGGTGTTGCCGGCGATGACGCTGTTCTCGGCGAGGTGGTCGGCGCCCCGGTCCGGGCGGACGACGATCCGGCCGCCGGAGAGGCCCTTGCCGACGTAGTCGTTGGCGTCGCCCTCCAGGCGGAGGGTGATGCCGCGCGGTACGAAGGCGCCGAAGGACTGGCCGGCGGAGCCGGTGAAGGTGAGGTCGATGGTGTTGTCGGGCAGACCGGCGCCACCGAATTTCCTGGTGACCTCGTGGCCGAGCATGGTGCCGACCGTGCGGTTGATGTTGCGGATCGGGAGCTGGGCGCGAACCGGCCGGGCGTCCTCGGCCGTGCGGGCGGCGAGGGCGTCGGCGGCCAGTTCGACGAGCTCGTTGTCGAGGGCCTTGGCGAGGCCGTGGTCCTGCTCGATCAGCTGGTGGCGCACGGCGCCGGCCGGCAGTTCGGGCACATGGAAGAGCGGGGCGAGGTCGAGGCCCTGCGCCTTCCAGTGGCTGACGGCCTTGGTGGTGTCCAGCAGCTCCGCGTGGCCGACGGCTTCCTGGAGCGTACGAAAGCCGAGCTCGGCGAGCAGCTCGCGGACCTCCTCGGCGATGAACTCGAAGAAGTTCACCACGAATTCGGCCTTGCCGGAGAACCGCTCCCGCAGGACCGGGTTCTGGGTGGCGATACCGACCGGGCAGGTGTCCAGGTGGCACACGCGCATCATGACGCAGCCGGAGACGACGAGCGGCGCGGTCGCGAAACCGAACTCCTCGGCGCCGAGCAGCGCGGCGATGATCACGTCACGGCCGGACTTCAGCTGGCCGTCGGTCTGGACGACGATACGGTCGCGCAGACCGTTGAGCAGCAGGGTCTGCTGGGTCTCGGCGAGGCCGAGCTCCCAGGGACCGCCGGCGTGCTTCAGCGACGTCAGCGGGGAGGCGCCGGTGCCGCCGTCGTGGCCCGAGATCAGGACGACGTCCGCGTGGGCCTTGGAGACACCCGCGGCGACCGTGCCGACACCGACCTCCGACACCAGCTTCACATGGATACGTGCCGCCGGGTTGGCGTTCTTGAGGTCGTGGATCAGCTGGGCCAGGTCCTCGATGGAGTAGATGTCGTGGTGCGGCGGCGGGGAGATCAGGCCGACGCCCGGGGTGGAATGCCGGGTCCTGGCGACCCACGGGTAGACCTTGTGGCCGGGCAGCTGGCCGCCCTCGCCGGGCTTGGCGCCCTGGGCCATCTTGATCTGGATGTCGTCGGCGTTGACCAGGTACTCGGACGTGACACCGAAGCGGCCGGAGGCGACCTGCTTGATGGCCGAGCGCCGTGCCGGGTCGTACAGGCGCTCCGGGTCCTCGCCGCCCTCACCGGTGTTGGACTTGCCGCCCAGCTGGTTCATGGCGATGGCGAGGGTCTCGTGCGCCTCCTTGGAGATGGAGCCGTACGACATGGCGCCGGTGGAGAAGCGCTTGACGATCTCGGAGACCGGCTCGACCTCGTCGACGGGGATCGACGGGCGGTCGGACCTGAAGGCGAACAGACCGCGAAGCGTCATCAGCCGCTCGGACTGCTCGTTCACCCGCTCGGTGTACTTCTTGAAGATGTCGTAGCGGCGCGAACGCGTGGAGTGCTGCAGCCGGAAGACCGTCTCCGGGTCGAAGAGGTGCGGCTCGCCCTCACGGCGCCACTGGTACTCGCCGCCGATCTCCAGCGCGCGGTGCGCCGGGGCAATACCGGAGGCCGGGTAGGCCTTGGCGTGACGGGCGGTGACCTCCTCGGCCACGACGTCCAGGTCCGCGCCGCCGATCTTCGTCGCAGTGCCGTCGAAGTACTTCTCGACGAAGGCCTCGTCGAGGCCGACGGCCTCGAAGACCTGCGCGCCGCGGTAGGAGGCGACGGTCGAGATGCCCATCTTCGACATGACCTTCAGGACGCCCTTGCCGAGGGCGTGAATCAGGTTGCGGATGGCCTTCTCCGGCTCGATGCCGTCGATGAACGTACCGGCGCGCAGCAGGTCCTCGACGGACTCCATGGCCAGGTACGGGTTGACGGCCGCGGCTCCGTAGCCGATGAGCAGCGCGACATGGTGCACCTCGCGGACGTCACCGGCCTCGACCAGCAGGCCCACCTGGGTGCGCTGCTTGGTGCGGATGAGGTGGTGGTGCACGGCGGCGGTGAGCAGCAGCGACGGGATCGGAGCGTGCTCGGCGTCGGAGTGCCGGTCGGACAGCACGATCAGACGGGCGCCGCCCTCGATGGCGGCGTCGGCCTCGGCGCAGATCTCCTCGATACGGGCCGCGAGGGCGTGGCCGCCGCCGGAGACCCGGTACAGACCGGAGAGCGTGACGGCCTTCATGCCCGGCATGTCGCCGTCGGCGTTGATGTGGATGAGCTTGGCCAGCTCGTCGTTGTCGATCACCGGGAAGGGCAGGGTGACGCTGCGGCAGGAGGCCGCGGTCGGGTCCAGCAGGTTGCTGCCGGGGCCGAGGGAGGAGTGCAGCGAGGTGACGAGCTCCTCGCGGATGGCGTCCAGCGGCGGGTTGGTGACCTGCGCGAACAGCTGGGTGAAGTAGTCGAAGAGCAGTCGCGGGCGCTCGGACAGGGCGGCGATCGGGGAGTCCGTGCCCATGGAGCCGATGGGCTCGGCGCCGGTGCGGGCCATCGGGGCGAGCAGGACGCGCAGTTCCTCCTCGGTGTAGCCGAAGGTCTGCTGGCGGCGGGTGACCGAGGCGTGGGTGTGCACGATGTGCTCGCGCTCGGGCAGGTCCTCGAGGTGGATGATCCCGGTGTCGAGCCAGTCCTGGTAGGGGTGCTCGGCGGCCAGGGTGGCCTTGATCTCGTCGTCCTCGATGATGCGGTGCTCGGCGGTGTCGACGAGGAACATCCTGCCGGGCTGCAGCCGGCCCTTGCGGACCACCTTGGCGGGGTCGATGTCGAGGACGCCGACCTCGGAGGAGAGCACGACGAGGCCGTCGTCGGTGACCCAGTAGCGGCCGGGGCGCAGGCCGTTGCGGTCCAGCACGGCGCCGACCTGGGTGCCGTCGGTGAAGGTGACACAGGCCGGGCCGTCCCAGGGCTCCATCAGAGTGGAGTGGTACCGGTAGAAGGCGCGCCGGGCCGGGTCCATGGAGTCGTGGTTCTCCCACGCCTCGGGGACCATCATCAGCACCGCGTGCGGGAGCGAACGGCCACCGAGGTGGAGCAGCTCCAGGACCTCGTCGAAGGAGGCGGAGTCGGAGGCGTCCGGGGTGCAGACCGGGAAGATCCGCTCCAGCGTGCCCTCACCACTGTGCTCATGGCCGGCAAAGCCACTGTGCTCATGGTCGGCAGAGCCACTGTGCTCATGGTCGGCAGAGCCACTGTGCTCATGGTCGGCAGAGCCGAACAAGCCTGTCGCGAGCTGCGACTCGCGGGCCCGCATCCAGTTGCGGTTGCCCTTGACCGTGTTGATCTCGCCGTTGTGGGCGACGAAACGGTACGGGTGGGCAAGCGGCCAGCTCGGGAAGGTGTTCGTCGAGAACCGGGAGTGGACCAGTGCCACGGCGGAGGCCAGGCGGCGGTCGGACAGGTCCGGGAAGAAGGGCTCCAGCTGGCCGGTGGTCAGCATGCCCTTGTAGACAATGGTCCGGGCGGAGAGCGAGGGGAAGTACACGCCCGCCTCGCGCTCGGCGCGCTTGCGCAGGACGAAGGCCTTGCGGTCGAGGGCGATGCCGCTGCTCTCGCCTCCCCCGGACCCCGTCCGGGGGGTGCCCCCAGCCACGAACAACTGGCGGAAGCCCGGCATGGTGGCGCGGGCGCCGTTGCCGAGCAGGTCGGGGGCGACCGGGACCTCGCGCCAGCCGAGGACCTGCAGGCCCTCCTCGGCGGCGATGGCCTCGATCCGCGCGATCGCGTCGGCGTTGTCCTGCTCGGGCAGGAAGGCGATGCCGACCGCGTACGAGCCGGCCTCGGGGAGGCCGAAGTCCACGACCTCGCGCAGGAAGGCGTCCGGCACCTGGAGCAGGATTCCCGCGCCGTCGCCGGAATCGGGCTCGGAACCGGTGGCGCCGCGGTGTTCGAGATTGCGCAGTACGGTCAGCGCCTGCTCGACCAGCTGATGGCTTGCGGTGCCGGTGAGGGTGGCCACAAAGCCGACGCCACAGGCGTCGTGCTCGTTGCGAGGGTCGTACATTCCCTGCTTCGCAGGGCGACCGTCCATGGGCGACCAGGCGTCGGAACGCATCGGCTCTCCCGTCGTCGTCGTGGCATGTGGGGGTGCCGAGGGACGACGTTGGCCCTCTGCGAAATTTGTCCGTGCACGTCACATGATGGGGCAATTGCCGGGAACCGGATAGTCCATTCCAGCATGCGGACGTTGCTGGTGGGGGAAGGGTGCGACAGGCGGGCGACACTGCCCACGGCGCCTGACAGTCATGCCCGGCAGCCACGATCCCGAAACCACTGAGTAACGAAGTGGTTGTGCAGGCGCCCGCATGGTGTCACCCCACAGCGATGCCGAACAAGGTCCCCAGGACATATGTCACACCCGCGGCCGCGCCACCCAGCGCGAGCTGGCGCAGCCCGCTGAACCACCAGGAGCGCGCGGTGACCTTCGCGACCAGCGCACCGCAGGCGAAGAGCCCGAGGAGCGCCAGCGCCACGGCCGGCCACAGGGCCGTGGCACCCAGCAGATACGGCAGTACGGGCAGGAGGGCGCCCAGCGCGAACGAGCCGAACGACGACACGGCGGCGACCAGCGGCGACGGCAGGTCGTCCGGGTCGATGCCGAGCTCTTCGCGCGCATGGATCTCCAGCGCCAGCTCGGGGTCCCTGGAGAGCTGCGTCGCCACCTCGCGGGCGAGCTCGGGCTCGACGCCGCGCGACACGTAGAGGGCCGCCAGCTCCTCCATCTCGTCCACCGGGTGCTTGCGCAACTCCCGCCGCTCGACATCGAGTTCGGCCTGGACGAGCTCGCGCTGCGAGGCGACGGAGGTGTACTCGCCGGCCGCCATGGAGAAGGCGCCCGCGGCGAGTCCGGCGAGACCCGTGATGACGATGGTCTGCTGCGAGACCTGACCACCCGCCACACCGGTCATCAGAGCCAGATTGGAGACCAGTCCATCCATCGCGCCGAACACGGCGGGGCGAAGCCAGCCGCCGTTGACGTCCCGGTGGGAGTGGTTGTCCCGGTGCGCCTCGTGAAGCGCCGCCTCGGTGTCGATGATTGCCACAACTCTCCCCTTCTCCAGGGCCGCGCAGTCGGCCCTACTCCCCCTCAACACCCTCGAAAATACGCACGATGTAAGGACCGCGCCAGCAAGGCAGGCCGTACTTACCCAGCACTCGCGCGCTCATTCGTGCATTCCCCACGCCCAAATGTTCACCCGGCTGACAGACGCGTCCCATGGGTCACATGTGGCACAGATGCATCGACAAGCCCTCCCCCAAGCTCTCGGCTCCTCCCCCGCTCTCGGCTCCGCTCGAGCGGGGGGACCCCCAGGGCAGGGGGCACCCCCATTCGCGAATGCGAGGGCAGTGATGAAGTCGACTGCATGCGATGCATGGATGCTGCGCGAGCGGGCCCGCGGCGCGCTGCTCGGACTCGCCGTCGGGGACGCGCTCGGCGCCCCCGCCGAGAACATGAAACCCTCCGAGATCCGCAAGCGCTGGGGCCGTATCAATGGCTACGTCACCGACAATCCGGCCGGTACGGACGACACGGAGTACGCGATCTTCTCCGGGCTTCTGCTGGCCCGGCACGGCTCCGCGCTGACCGTCTCTCATGTCGAGACCGCCTGGCACCACTGGATCGCCGACCGCGACGAAGGCCCTTTCCGCGGGGCGGGCTTCAGCGAACGCGGCACCCTGGAGAACCTGCGCCGCGGGCTCGCCGCGCCCAACAGCGCCCAGCACCGGCACGCC
This sequence comes from Streptomyces sannanensis, assembly GCF_039536205.1. Lineage (GTDB taxonomy): Bacteria > Actinomycetota > Actinomycetes > Streptomycetales > Streptomycetaceae > Streptomyces > Streptomyces sannanensis. Next base: position 1,735,509 of record NZ_BAAAYL010000001.1, read on the forward strand.
TGGAGCGACGGCCTGGCCATGCGAGCCGCGCCCTTCGGTGTCTTCGCGGCCGGCCGCCCCGCCGAGGCCGCCCGGCTGGTCGCCGTCGACGGCTGCGTCAGCCACGACGGCGAGGGCATCTACGGCGGCCAGGCCGTCGCCGCCGGAGTCGCGGCGGCGATGACCGGTGACGACCCCCACGCGGTCGTCGCCGCGGCGCTCTCCGTCATCCCGGCCGACTCCTGGACGGCCCGCTCCCTGCGCCGCGCGGTGGCCGCCGCGCGCCGCGGTGAGCGCGCGGTGCGCTCGGCCGTCGTCATCGGCGGCTACCCGTGGACCGACCTCGCCCCCGAGGCGGTCGGCCTCGCCTTCGGCGCCTTCACGGCAGCCCGCGGCGACTTCACGGCATCGGTCCTGACTGCGGTCAACATGGGCCGTGACGCCGACACGACAGCCGCCGTGGCGGGCGCACTGGCCGGCGCACTGGCCGGCGCCTCGGCCATCCCACCGGGCTGGTCCTCGGCCATCGGCCCGGTCTGCGGCAGTTGCCTCCCCTCGATGCGCGGCTATCACGTCCTCGACATCGCGGACCTCCTCGTCCCCGACGACGACGCGCAGGCCGCGTCATGAGCCCCGCCCCGTACGGCTCCGCGGACCCGTCCCGGCTCCCGGAGGGCGAAGCAGCCCCCCACCTTTCGGATACGGGGGAAGGCCCCCAGCCCCCACAACCCGCCGGCGCGCACCGGCCGGCCCCACCCACTGGGCCCGAGCCCGGGCAGCCCCGGCGGTGGGCGACGATCAAGCCCGTCCGGCGATCGAGGACGGATCCACCGGGCCACCGCAGCGGGGCGCCATACCACGCCTCGGCCCGGACGACGCGGCCCGACGCACACCGGCGCATCGAGGGCGTCCTTCTCGGGCTCGCCGCCGGTGATGCCGCCGGGTGGCCCTCCGCCCGGCACCGCGCCGCGCGCATGCCCGAGTGGACCCGGCGCCTCACCCGCGAGCTCGACACCTTCGCCGAGCAGAACGCCACAACCACCCTCCCCGTCCCGATCGCCCTCAACCAGCCCCCGGAGCCCCTCCGGCTCGGCCCGTCCGACGACGCCGAATGGGCGGCCTTCGCCGCCGAGATGATCCTCACCGCCTCCGGCGACCCGCTCTCCCACCTCCCCCTGGACCGCCGTATGCGGGCCGCGGTCGACCTCGCCTGGAACACCCTCGCCAGCGAGGTCTCCGCGGCCGCCGACCGGGCACCCGAGGTGGAGTCCGCCGTACTTCCCCTGCGCGCCCGGATCTCCGTACGCGCCGGCCTCGGCAATCTCGCCACCGGTCTGCGCCCGCCCGCCACCGGCCACGACAATCCGCACTACTTCGACGACGCGGCCTGCGTACGGGCCGCCGTCCTGGCCGCCGTCCACCCCGGTGACCCGGCCGCCGCCGCGGAACTCGCAGAGTTCGACGCCCGGTACACGCAGGACGGCGACGGTGTGCACGGCGCCCGTGCGATGGCGGCGGCCGTCGCCGCGGCCCTGGCAGGGGCGGACGTCGGCACGGCCGTCGACACGGCTCTCGCCGAGCTCCCCGAGGGTACCGAGATCGGCCGCAACGCCCGGCACGCCGTGAAGCTGGCGCGCGGCGCCGACAGCGCCTTCGCGCTCGTACCCGTCCTCGAGCACGAGATCGTCGACCACGTCTACAGCTACGGCATCGCCGCCGCAGAGACCGTCCCGGTCGCCCTCGCCCTGGCCACCGCAGCCCGCGGCGAGGTCACCCACGCCGTGCCCGCCGCCGCCTGCCTGTCCCGGGTCGCCGACTCGGCCCCCGCCCTCGCCGGCGCGCTGACCGGCGCGCTCGCCGGAGGCGCGGCGCTGCCGCCCGCCTGGCGGGACGCCTGCCGCACCCTGTCCGGCTGTGCGCTGCCCCGGCTCGCCGGTACGGATCTGGTGGAACTCGCCGAGTTCCTCGCACACACGCTGCACTCACCCCGGGGACACCCCCCGGACCCCCGGTCACACCCCGGTACCCCCGGCCACGAACCCGGTGACCCGCCCCATCGGTTCCGAATCCCCGGCTCGACGTACCCGGCCTGCAACCACCCCAGGTGGACAATTCCGACATGACTCTCACATTGGACGATCGGATCACGGGCAGCCTGGTCGGTGCGGCGGTCGGTGACGCGCTCGGCGGCCCGGTCGAGGGCTGCACCCCGGAGCAGATCGTGGAGCGGCACGGCGGCCGTGTAAACGGCATCGTCGGCCCGTTCCACGAGAACTGGCGCACCGCGCGCCCCATCGCGCCGTACCACAAGGGTGACGGGCACGTCACCGACGACACCCTGATGACGCACGCGCTCGTACGCGTCTACGACACCGTCCGCGACCACCTCGACGCCTACGCCGTCGCCGACCACCTCGTCCCCGAACTCACCGCGAAGACGGTCTGGATCCCCGAACTCGAGGCCGAAGCCCTTCCCCTGCAGCGTGTCTTCCTCGCCGAGAAGTGGATCGTGGCCCGCCTTCACTACGGCCATGCCGACCCGCGCGAAGCCGGCACCGGAAACATCGTCAACTGCGGTGCGGCGATGTACATGGCCCCGGTCGGTCTGGTCAACGCGGCCGGGCCGGCCGCCGCGTACGCCGAGGCCCTCGACATCGCGGGCGCCCACCAGTCGTCGTACGGACGCGAGGCGGCCGGAGTGCTGGCCGCGGCCGTCGCCGCCGCCTGCGCACCGGGCGCCACCCCCGCCTCGGTCGTCGACACCTGCCTGTCCCTCGCCAAGGACGGTACCCGCGCCGCGATCGAGGCGGCCGCCGAAGTAGCCGTCCGTCACGACGACTTCGAATCCGCGCTGCACCCGCTGCGTACCGCCGTCGCCCCCTTCGACACGGTCGGCCCCGACTACCGCAATCCGTCGCTGGCCGCCCGCCGCCCCTCCCGGCTGCACTCCGTCGAGGAACTCCCCATCGCCCTGGCCATGCTCCTCGTCGCCGACGGCGACTACCGCCGTGCCGTACTGGCCTCCGTCAACTACGGCCGGGACTGCGACTCGATCGCCACCATGGCCGGGGCGATCGCCGGCGCCCTGCACGGCGAGTCCGCCGTCCCCTCCGACTGGACCGAGCAGGTCGCCGAGGCGAGCCGCCTCGACCTGCACGCCCCGGCCCGTACGCTCGCCAAGGTCGCCCGCGAGGTGTACGCCCGCGACCGCGAACGCCGTCGCGCCCACGAGGCCGCGTTCGACGCGCTGGCGGGTCCGGAATGCGCGTGACCTGGGTCCAGCCCGAGGATCTGCTCGGCCACGAGCTCCGTCAGGCGGAGCAGGAGGGCCGTGACGCGTCGGCGGTCCGCGCCCGCTGGCTGGCGGCGGGCGGTCACGAGGCCCCGCCCCGCGCGGGCGCGTCCCCCGTCCCGGCGCCCGCGCACCTGCGCGCCCTGGCGGAACGCCTGCTCGACGAACTGGCGGCGCTGCCTTCGCCGTTGGCGCCGTACGAGCCGACGGAGTTCGCGTCCATCCGCGCCGCCTGTCCCACCTGGCCGGCGCAGGGCTCCTCCCCCGCCCCGCCCCTTCCCGAACCGGGGGAGGAAGCTCCCGGCCCCCCATGGCCGGGACGCCTCCCGGGCTCGGCTTCTCCACGCGGTGAAGCACGCGCGGAAGGGACTCCGGGGGCTCGGCCCCGGCTTCGGGAAGGGGCGGGACCGGGGAACTCCTCGGTGGCCCGCACCCCCACCGCCGAGCCCCCATCAGGAACGGACCCGAGCGCGCGGCCCGTGCCGGGCCGCGCAGGCAACGACGAACCGGGGCCCGGGGGCAGCCTCGGACCGGGACGCGGCGGGGCCGAAACCGACGACGCGCTCCTCACCCGCCTCCACGCCGCCTGGCTGGGCCGCGCCGCGGGGTGTCTCCTCGGCAAGCCCGTCGAGAAGCTCCCCCTCCACGCCATCCGCACCCTCGCCAGGGCAGCCGGCAACTGGCCCCTGGTCACCTGGTTCACCGCCAGGGGCGTCCCCGAAGACCTCCTCGCCGCCCACCCCTGGAACCGCCGCTCCGCCACCACCTCCCTCGCCGAGAACATCGACGGCATGCCCGAGGACGACGACCTCAACTACCCCCTGCTCGATCTGCTCCTTCTCAGGAGGTACGGCACGGCGTTCCGCACCTGCGACGTGGCGCGGCTCTGGCTCGACGAGCTCCCGGCCGGCCGTACGTTCACCGCCGAGCGCGTCGCCTACCGCAATCTCCTCCAGGGCATCGAGCCGCCCGCCACCGCCGTCCACCGCAACCCCTTCCGGGAGTGGATCGGCGCGCAGATCCGCGCCGACGTCCACGGCTGGACGAACCCCGGCGATCCGGCGGCCGCCGCCGAACAGGCCCACCGGGACGCCACGCTCACCCACACCGCCAACGGCGTGTACGGGGCCATGTTCGCGGCGGCGACGATCGCCGAAGCAGCGGGCGGCAGCGCGGACGTACACGGGTGCGTCGAAGCGGGCCTCGGCGTCGTCCCCCCGCACTCCCGCCTCGCCCGCGCCGTCCGGGCCGCGGTCACCGCGGCCCGCCGCACCGCGGACTTCGACGACGTCGTGGACCACCTCCACGCCCGGCACGCCGCGTACCACTGGGTGCACGCCGTCCCCAACGCCGCGCTGCTCGCCGCCGCGCTCACCCATGCGGAGGGGGACTTCACCGGCTCCATCTGCCGTGCCGTGTCCGGCGGTTGGGACACGGACTCCAACGGCGCCACGGCCGGCTGCGTCGCCGGCCTCCTCGCGGGCCACCCCGACGCGATCCCCGCACACTGGACCGCTCCGCTCAAGAACCGCCTCGCCACGACTGTCGCCGGCTTCGACGGCGTCGGCTTCGACACCCTCGCAGAGTTGACCTACCGGGAGGTACGGAGAAAATGACCCGCATCGCGGTGCTCGGCAGCACCAACATGGACCTCGTCGCCTATGTCGCACGCGCCCCGCAGCACGGGGAGACCGTCACGGGACGGGAGTTCCGTACCGTCCCCGGCGGCAAGGGCGCCAACCAGGCGATCGCCGCGGCCCGCTCGGGCGCCGAGGTGACGATGATCGGTGCCGTCGGCAACGACGACTTCGGCACCCGCCTGCGCGCCACGCTCGACCACAGCGGCGTCGACACCGACCTGCTGCGCACCGTCGAGGGTCCCAGCGGCACCGCGCACATCGTGGTCGACGACGAGGGCGGCAACGCGATCGTCGTCGTCCCCGGCGCGAACGGCACGGTCACCGCCCTCCACTATGACGACGAGGCGGCCATCACCGGGGCGGACGCCCTCCTCCTCCAGCTCGAGCTGCCCATGGACGGCGTCTTCGCCGGCGCGGACGCGGCCCGCCGCCATGGCGTACGCACCATCCTGACGCCCGCCCCGGTGCAGCCACTGCCGCCTGAACTCCTCGAAGCCACCGGCCTCCTGGTCCCCAATGAGCACGAGGCCGCCGCACTCACCGGCATCGCCGACCCGCACGAGGCGGTGACGGCCCTGCTGCGGCGTGTCCCCGAAGTGGTGATCACCCTCGGCGCGGCAGGCAGCATGTACGCGAGCCGTTTCGCGGAGCCGGTCACCGTGCCCGCTCCCCAGGTGCGGGCCGTGGACACCACCGCGGCCGGGGACACCTTCGTCGGGGCACTGGCGGTGGCGCTCGGCGAGGGCAGGCCGATGGAGAAGGCCATGGCATGGGCGTCGGCGGCCGCCGCGCTCTCCGTCCAGCGGCCCGGTGCGTCGTCCTCCATGCCGTACCGCTCCGAGATCGACGCGGAGGCCGCCGCCTCATGACCGCGCCCCTGACCGGACTGCGGGTCCTCGACCTCGCCACTCTCTTCGCCGGCCCGCTCGCGGCGACGATGCTCGGCGACTTCGGTGCAGAGGTCATCAAGGTCGAGCACCCGGCGAAGCCCGACCCGTCCCGGGGCCACGGCCCCGGCAAGGACGGCGTCGGCCTGTGGTGGAAGCTCCTCGGCCGCAACAAGCGCACCATCACCGCCGACCTCTCCACCCCGGGCGGCCGGGAGGTCCTGCTCCGGCTCGCCGCCGGATCCGACGTGGTCATCGAGAACTTCCGCCCCGGCACACTGGAGCGCTGGCGGCTCGGCTGGGACGAGCTGTCCGGGGCCAACCCCGGTCTCGTACTGGCCCGTGTCACCGGCTTCGGGCAGTTCGGCCCGTACAGCCGCCGCCCCGGTTTCGGCACGCTCGCCGAGGCGATGAGCGGCTTCGCCGCGATCACCGGCGAACCCGGGGGTCCGCCGACCCTGCCGCCGTTCGGCCTCGCCGACTCGATCGCGGCGCTGGCCACGTCGTACGCCGTGATGACCGCGCTCCGGGCGCGCGAGTCGACCGGCCGCGGACAGGTCGTGGACCTGGCGATCATCGAGCCGATCCTGACCGCGATCGGGCCCCACCCGCTCTGGTACGACCAGCTCGGATACGTCCAGCCGCGCACCGGTAACCGCTCCCGCAACAACGCCCCGCGCAATACGTACCGCACCGCGGACGGCAGCTGGCTCGCCGTCTCCACCTCCGCCCAGTCCATCGCGGAACGCGTGATGCGGCTGGTCGGCCGCCCCGATCTGATCGACGAGCCGTGGTTCGCCCACGGCAGCACCCGGGCCGAGCACGCCGACGAACTCGACGAGGCGGTCGGCGGCTGGATCGCCCGCCACAATCGTGACGAAGTGGTCGGGGCCTTCGAGAAGGCGGAGGCGGCGATCGCCCCCGTCTACGACATCCAGGACGTTCTGGCCGACCCCCACTACCGCGCCCTGGGCACCATCACCGAGGTACCCGACCCCGAGCTCGGCTCGCTGCGCATGCAGAACATCCTCTTCCGTCTCTCCGAGACCCCTGGCGCGATCCGCTGGGCCGGCCGCCCGCACGGCGCGGACACCGACACCGTCCTCGCCGAGCACGGCTTCTCCGCGTCCGACATCGCCAGGCTGCGCTCGGAGGACGCTCTGTGACTCCTCATCTGACCTGGCTGTACGCCCCGGGCGACCGCCCCCATGTGGTCGCCAAGGCCCTTGCGGCGGGCGCCGACGTGGTGATCGTCGACCTGGAGGACGCGGTCGCCCCGGAACGCAAACGGTACGCCCGGGAGGCCACGGCCGAGCTGCTCACCGAGCCCACGCCGGTCCCGGTCCATGTCCGCGTGAACGCCCTGGACGGCCCCCTGGCCGAGACCGACATCCGGATACTGGCGGCTCTGCCGGGCCTGTCCGGCCTGCGCCTTCCCAAGGTCACCCAGGCACGCGAGGTGCAGCACGTCAGCAGGCTGGCCCCGGAGATCCCCCTCTACGCCCTCCTGGAATCCGCCCTCGGCGTCGAACGCGCGTACACCATCGCCTCCGCGAACCGGGCCCTGCACGGCATCGGCCTCGGCGAGGCGGACCTCCGCGCGGACCTGGGAGTACGGAACGAGGCCGGCCTCGACTGGTCCCGCAGCCGGATCGTGGTCGCCGCCCGCGCGGCCAGGCTGCCCCCACCGGTCCAGTCGGTCTTCCCGGACGTCCGCGACCTTGAAGGACTCACAGCGTCCTGTGCCCGCGGCCGCGCCCTGGGCTTCCTGGGCCGGGCCGCGATCCATCCCCGCCAGCTGCCGGTCATCGAACGCGCCTACTTCCCCGCCCCGCAGGAGATCGCCGCCGCGGAGGAGGTCGTCAAGGCGGCCTCTACGGAAGCGGGCGCCCTGGCCCTCCCGGACGGCCGCTTCGTCGACGCGGCGGTGGTGGCCGCGGCCCGTCGCACCCTGGCCCTGGCCCAGCGCACGGGGTGAGGTCCGGGGGCAGGCCCCCGGACCCCCGGAACGCCCTTCGGGCGTTGTCATCGAACGCCGAACGGGCTCAAGCAGATCCTGTCCCGCGATGGAGAGCTGGAGGGAAACCCAGCGGTGGCCGAGGGAGGATCCGGGGCGGAGCCCCCCACGCGGCCGAGCCGCACAGTGTCCCTGCGGCGAGGGGCGAGGGTGGGGGATGGCAAAGGAGCCGCCGCCCACGTGGGACGGCGGCTCCGGCCGACACGAGCGGCCTCAGCTCTGCTTCGCGGCCTCCGCGCCGTTCCCCTCGGCGTCGGCATCCGTCGCCGCATCCTCGGAGCCCGAGGCGGCCGCCTCGGACGGGGCGTCGTCGGTCTCGGAGGCCTCGGCCTTCTCGGCCGCCTCCTCCTTCGCCGGCGCGGCCTCCACCGCCCCCGGCTCCACGATCTCCTCGCGGCCCGGCCGCAGCCGCGCCGAGACGACGATGTACGTCACCGCCAGCAGGAAGACGATGAGCGCCGTCCACACGTTGAGCCGGACGCCCAGAATGTGGTGCGCCTCGTCGACACGCATGTACTCGATCCAGGCGCGCCCGGCACAGTACGCCGCGACGTACAGCGCGAACGCCCGTCCGTGCCCCAGCCGGAAGCGGCGGTCGGCCCAGACCACCAGCAGCGCGACGCCCACACACCACAGGGACTCGTACAGGAACGTGGGGTGGTACAGCCCGCCCACCCGGTTGTCCGCCTCGGTGATCTTGAGCGCCCAGGGCAGATCGGTCGGCTTGCCGTACAGCTCCTGGTTGAACCAGTTGCCCCAGCGCCCGATGGCCTGCGCCAAGACGATACCGGGCGCGACGGCGTCGGCGTACGCGGGCAGCGGGATCCCCCTGCGCCGACAGCCGATCCACGCGCCCACCGCGCCCAGGGCGATGGCGCCCCAGATACCGAGGCCGCCCTCCCAGATCTTGAAGGCGTCGACCCAGTTCTTGCCCTCGCCGAAGTACAGCTGGTAGTCGGTGACGACGTGGTACAGCCGACCGCCGACAAGGCCGAAGGGCACCGCCCATACGGCGATGTCGGCCACGGTGCCGCTTCTGCCGCCGCGGGCGATCCAGCGTTTGTTGCCGTACCAGACGGCAACAAACACACCGATGATGATGCAGAGCGCGTAGCCGCGGAGCGGGATCGGTCCAAGATAGATCACGCCGGTCGACGGGCTGGGAATGTAGGCAAGGTCCATGGCAGAACCGACGCTACCCTGCCGGGCGGGAGGTACCGCAACCCACCCGGCAACGTCTGGATAACGAGCCGCCCTCTCGGACTCAGGAAGCGGCCGGGGACGGAGAAGCGCTCGCCGGCTTCTTGCCCTTGTTGGCCGCGGCGACCCACTTCTTCAGATTGGCCGTGGTGAGCGGCTCATTGCCCTTCGACGGGAAGATCGACTCCCCGTTGAGCAGCACGGTCGGCGTGCCGCCGTACTTGCCCGCCTTGAAGACCGCGTCGGACTTGTTCACCCAGCTGTCGTGCTTGCCGTCCTCGACACACGCGCGGAACGCCGGGGTGTCGAGACCGGGCACCTTGGCGGCCAGTTCGATCAGTCGGCTGTTCTTCGCGTACGCGTCCTCCAGCTCGGGAGGCTGATTGATGTACAGCACATCGTGGTAGGCGCTGAACTTCCCCGCGTCCTGCGCGCACGCGGCGGCATTGGCCGCGCGCAGCGAGCCGGTGCCGCGCAGATTGCGGTCGATGAGGCGGACGAGGTGGTACTCGACCTTCAGCTGCCCGGCCTTCTGCAGCTCGTGGACGGTGTCCCGGAATCCGTTCTCGAAGGAGCCGCAGGCCGGACAGCGGAAGTCCTCCCACACCGTGAGCGTGGACGGCGCGCCGGGCGCGCCGACGGGAATCGCCAGGCTGTCCTTCCCCTGGGCTCCGCTGGGCGCCACGGCCGGCCCTGCCGCTTCGCCGCCACCGCCGCGGTTGGCCGCGATCACTCCGACCACGGCGGCCAGGCCCAGCACGCACACGACAGCGGCGGAGACGATCAATGTGCGCCTGCGCTTCTCACGCACCTTGTTCCGCTCGCGTTCCTGGATGAGCCGCTCTCTGGCAGCCCGCTTTCCCTCACCACGATTGTTCTCGCTCACACCCGCTGCAACGAACCGGGGAGGCACTCTCGCGCCTCCCCGGTCCCAGATCCACCCATATGGGCGATGGCGTCAATTCCGGCGGACACCCCGGGCGAGCTCGCTCGCCAGCTCCCGCACGGCGGCCAGGCCGGCGGCCTCGTCGGGCGCGTCGAGGATGCGCTTCACGAACGCCGAACCGACGATCACACCGTCCGCGAACGCCGCGACCTCGGCGGCCTGCTCCGGGTTCGACACACCCAGCCCGACGCACACCGGGAGATCGGTGGTGGCACGCGTGCGCCGCACCAGGTCCTCTGCCTGCGCGCCCACGGACGCGCGCGTTCCGGTGACACCCATGAGGGAGGCCGCGTACACGAAGCCGGAACCAGCCGCCGTGATCTTCGCCAGCCGCTCGTCCGTGCTGCTCGGCGCCACCACGAAGACCGTGGCGAGGCCGTGCTGCTCGGCGTGCTTGCGCCACACCTCGGACTCCTGGACCGGCAGGTCGGGCAGGATGCACCCGGCGCCGCCCGCCTCCGCCAGCTCGGCGGTGAACCGTTCGATGCCGTAGCGGTCGATCGGGTTCCAGTACGTCATGACGAGGACCGGCTTACCGCTGGCCCGGTGGGCCTCCCGGACCGTACGCATCACATCGGCGATCTTCACTCCGCCGCGCAGCGCGATGTCGTCGGCGGTCTGGATGACCGGACCGTCGAGCACCGGATCGCTGTGCGGCAGCCCGATCTCGACGACATCGGCACCGGCGTCGAGCACGGCCTTGACCGCCTCGATGCCGCCGTCCACGGTCGGGAAACCTGCGGGGAGATAGGCGATGAGAGCGGCCCGGTCCTCGGACTTGGCCTTCGCCAGGGTGGCACTCAGCAGCTCGATGTTCCCGGCCATCACTTCGCCCCCTCTGCGTTCCCGTACAGCCCGAAGTAGCGGGCCGCCGTGTCCATGTCCTTGTCGCCGCGTCCGGACAGGTTGACGATCATCAGCCCGTCCGGGCCCAGCTCCTTGCCCAGCTCCAGCGCACCGGCCAGCGCATGGGCGCTCTCGATCGCCGGGATGATGCCCTCGGTGCGCGACAGCAGCCGCAGTGCCTCCATGGCCGCCTCGTCCGTGACAGCGCGGTACTCACCCCGCCCGCTGTCCTTCAGGTGCGAGTGCTCGGGCCCGATACCCGGGTAGTCCAGCCCCGCCGAAATCGAGTAGGGCTCGGTGATCTGGCCTTCCTCGTCCTGCAGCACATACGAACGCGAGCCGTGCAGGATGCCCGGCTCGCCCGCGGTCAGCGTGGCCGCGTGCTCCCCGGTCTCCAGGCCGTGCCCACCGGGCTCGCATCCCACCAGCCGCACATCGCTGTCCGGAATGAACGCGTGGAACAGCCCGATCGCGTTCGATCCACCGCCCACGCAGGCGACGACGGCGTCCGGCAGCCGGCCGGCGCGCTCCAGGATCTGCTTGCGCGCCTCGACCCCGATCACCCGGTGGAAGTCCCGCACCATGGCCGGGAACGGATGCGGCCCCGCGACGGTCCCGAAGAGGTAGTGGGTGTGGTCCACATTGGCGACCCAGTCGCGGAACGCCTCGTTGATGGCGTCCTTCAGGGTGCGGCTGCCGGACTTCACGGCGACGACCTCGGCGCCGAGCATCCGCATCCGGGCCACGTTCAGCGCCTGCCGCTGGGTGTCGACCTCACCCATGTAGATGGTGCACTCGAGCCCGAACAGCGCACACGCGGTCGCCGTGGCCACTCCGTGCTGCCCGGCCCCGGTCTCGGCGATGACCCGGGTCTTGCCCATGCGCTTGGTCAGCAGTGCCTGCCCGAGCACATTGTTGATCTTGTGCGACCCGGTGTGGTTCAGGTCCTCCCGCTTCAGGAAGACCCGCGCACCCCCCGCGTGCTCGGCGAACCGCGGCACCTCGGTCAGCGCGCTCGGCCGCCCGGTGTAGTTCTTCAGCAGGTCGTCGAGCTCACGGCCGAACTCGGGATCGGCCTTCGCCTTCTCGTACTCGACGGCGACCTCGTCGACGGCGGCGACCAGCGCCTCGGGGATGAACTTGCCGCCGAACGCACCGAAATACCCCTCGGCACTGGGGACCTGACCTTCCAGGTCGGGCTTGAAGAAGTCAGAAGACATTCCGACGTACTCCTCGACATCGCAAACGGGTGATTTCACCGTATGCGCGCGCCGGCGGTGTGCCATGGCTCCCCAGGTCAGGCCCCTCCCCCCTCACGCCCTCCGGGCCATGGCCCGCTCGGGTGCGCCTGCAAGGCCGTCCGGCGATCGAGGACGGGCTTCAGGACTCACCTGGCGGAGTACGCCACGTTCGAGCCTCTCCGGCGTTGAGGAGCAGGCCGGGGCCGAGCCCCGGCGGAGCCCCCACGCGGCGGAGCCGCACAGTGTCCCTGCGGGAAGGGGCGGGGTGGGGGAAAGCCCCCGACACCGCCGGCTGACGCGCCGCTGTGCGACGCCATCGCATCCCGTTGACCTGGCCCGGCTCGTCCCCGATGACATACCGCACCCGACGGCCGTGCACCCGCCGCGCGGGCGCGCGACAGCCCCGGGGGCGGCACCCCGGGGCAAGGCGAGCGGCGATGGCCATGGCGGAGGTCAGGCCCTTCCGTGCCGGATGGCCGGGTGCTCGCCGGCGGCCACCATGTCGGCCACCGCGGCCCTGGGGTCCTTGCCGGTCACCAGTGACTCGCCGACCAGCACCGCGTCGGCACCGGCGTTGGCGTAGGCGATCAGGTCGTGCGGGCCGCGGACGCCGGACTCGGCGACCTTGACGATGCCCTCCGGAATCTCGGGAGCGACACGCTCGAACGTGGAGCGGTCGACCTCGAGAGTCTTCAGATTGCGCGCGTTGACCCCGATGACCCGCGCTCCGGCCGCGACGGCCCGCTCGGCCTCCTCCTCGTCGTGAACCTCGACGAGCGGGGTGAGCCCGATGGACTCGGCACGCTCGATCAGCGACTCCAGGGCCGGCTGCTCGAGGGCGGCGACGATCAGCAGCGCGAGGTCGGCGCCGTAGGCACGGGCCTCCCACAGCTGGTAGGAGGTGACGATGAAGTCCTTGCGGAGCACCGGGATGTCGACCCGGGCCCGGACGGCCTCCAGGTCGGCCAGCGAACCGCCGAAGCGCCGCTGCTCGGTCAGTACGGAGATGACGGCCGCGCCGCCCGCCTCGTAGTCCGCCGCGAGCCCGGCCGGATCGGCGATGGCCGCGAGCGCGCCCTTGGAGGGACTGGAGCGCTTCACCTCGCAGATGACCTTGACGCCCTCGCCACGCAGCGCGGCCGCGCCGTCCCTGGCCTGCGGCGCCCGGGCCGCGCGCTCCTTGAGCTCGTCGAGGCTGACCCGGGCCTGCCGCTCTGCGAGGTCGGCACGGACGCCTTCGATGATCTCGTCGAGCACACTCACGCGAGCGGCCCCCTTCCGGGACGTTGATGATGAATCTGGATCAACCACGATGATGGTATCCGGCACGGGGGCGACGATGCGCGTCAGTCTCCCGTCGTCCCACACCCTGGAACACCATCGTGGAGGCGTCAGGGCGCCAGCACGGCGCCGAAGGGCAGATTCCTGGCCACCGAGAAGGTCAGGGCCACCGCCCCGACGGCCCACCAGTGGACGGGCCGCAGTGTGATCCGCAGAGGCCGTCCTCGTACGGCCCGTACGACCCACATGACCCACAGTACGGCGAAGGCCCCGTACCCGACGACCGCCAGGGCGTTGGCGCCGAGGGCGGCGGCCAGGTCGCCGTGCGCGAAGGCATGGGCGCTGCGCAGACCGCCGCAGCCCGGGCAGTAGATCCCGGTGAACCGGAGCAGCGGGCAGACGGGATAGTGGCCCGGCTCATTGGGGTCCACGGCGCCGACATAGGCGAAGGCTCCGACGACGCCCGCCAGGGTGCCCATGGGCACCAGCAGCCTGCGGGCGAGATGCGCACGGGCGGCGGGTGCGGGGCCGGAGGAAGAGGCAGACAAGACATCCACCCGGTGATTGTCCCCGCTCACGCAGAAAGGCGCAGCTCGCCGGAACGGAACTGCGCCTTGCTCGGAACCGGAGGTCCGGCCTCCTTACGAAGCCACGGCCTCGGCCTTGGCCTGCCGCGCGGCCTGCGCACGGCGGACCTGCTCGTCGAGGGAGACGGCCTCCTTGGGCGTGCCCATGCCCGCGACCTTCATCGCACCGCCGACGACGCCACCGAGGAGCACGACCCCGATGCTGGCCCAGAAGCCGACGCCGTTGGCCGCGACCATGAAGGCGCCCGCCGCGCAGAAGCCGATGAAGGAGATGATGACACCGGTCCAGGCGGCCGGGGTGTGTCCGTGGCTGCTGCCCGCCATGAGTTGCTCCTCGTAGGTGTTTCGCTGTGTCGCTTGAGCCGGACGCTCAACCTCATTGTCCCGCACCCGTGCGTGAGTGCGGCTCTGGGGTGGGCACGTCAGTCCCCGGTCGGGTCCTCGCCACGGTCCAAGGCCTTCCAGAGCTCCTCGGGCCGCTCCGGATCCCGCGGCGCCCGAGCGGTCCGCCGCTGCCCCGCGGAGTCCGCTTCGGTGCGCTCGTACCGCCCGCCCATGGAAGGCCAGACCGCGCCGAACCGCAACGCGAGGAGCCCGGCGGCCAGGATCAGCAGGCCGCCCGCCACCGTCACGTACGGCCAGCCGGTATGGGTGAGCCCGGACACGGCCGCAGCCGCGTCACCGCTGGTGGACGCGGCCTTCTCATCGAGGGCCGAGCGGTCGGAGGCCCCCAGGAAGGCGGTGGCGGCGGCACCCGCGCCGCTCAACGCAAGCAGCACCGAGACCAGCACGCGGCCGGTACGGCGGACGGCGAAGACGGCGACGAGCGCGGCCAGGCCGACGAGCGCCAGCGCGGCGGGGGCGCCGCTGACGTCCCGGCCGTCGGCGTCCAGCGACAGGGTGCCGCCGCCGACGGCGGTCGAGCCCTCGGCCCAGGTCTGTCCGGAGGCGAGCAGCACGACGACGGCGCCGAGAGCGCCGAGGAGCAGGGCGGCAGCGAGGCTGCGCCGGCCGTTGGTGACGGTCGGCGCGGCGTCGGTACGGCTGTGGGACGGGGGTGTCCCCTGCTCATGGGGTGTCCCCTGCTCATGGGGTTCCCCCCGCTCATGGGGGTCCCCCCGCTCGAGCGAAGCCGAGAGTGGGGGAGAAGCCGAGAGTGGGGGAGAAGCCGAGAGTGGGGGAGAAGTCGAGGGCTTGGGGGAGGGTACGGCACTCACGTACACCACTATCCCTCACCCGGTCAGTCGCGGCCGAGGCGGTTCGCGGTGTGCACCGCGCGCAGCACCGCGGCCGCCTTGTTGCGGCATTCGTTGTCCTCGGCCACGGGGTCGGAGTCGGCCACGACACCTGCTCCGGCCTGGACGTACGCGGTGCCGTCGCGCAGCAGCGCGGTGCGGATGGCGATGGCGGTGTCGGAGTCGCCTGCGAAGTCGAGATAACCGACGCAGCCGCCGTACAGACCGCGGCGCGAGGGCTCCAGCTCCTCGATGAGCTGCATGGCACGCGGCTTGGGCGCGCCCGAGAGCGTCCCGGCCGGGAAGCAGGCGGTCAGCACGTCGAAAGCGGTCCGCCCCTCCGCGACCCGCCCGGTCACGGTCGAGACGATGTGCATGACATGCGAGTACCGCTCGATGGACATGAAGTCGACGACCTCGACCGAGCCCGGCTCGCAGACCCGGCCCAGGTCGTTGCGGCCGAGGTCGACGAGCATCAGATGCTCGGCGCGCTCCTTGGAGTCGGCGAGCAGTTCCTCGGCGAGCGCCTGGTCCTCCTGGGGGGTGGCACCGCGGTGCCGGGTGCCGGCGATGGGGTGCACCATGGCACGCCCGTCCTCGACCTTGACCAGCGCCTCGGGGCTCGACCCGACCACGTCGAAGCCGTCGAAGCGGAAGAGGTACATGTACGGCGAGGGATTGGTGGCACGCAGCACCCGGTAGACGTCGAGGGCGCTCGCCGTGCAGGGGGTCTCGAAGCGCTGAGAGGGGACGATCTGGAAGGCGTCACCGGCCCTGATGTGCTCCTTGAGGCCCTCGACGGCGTCCTGGTAGGACTCGCCGCCCCAGCGGGCGGTGTACTCCGGCAGCTCGGATGCGGGCAGCGGGACCGGGGCGTACTCGGAGGGCCTCGCCAGGTCCGCCTCCATGGCGTCGAGGCGGGCGACGGCGTCGGCGTACGCCTCGTCGACGCCGGTGTCGAGGTCGTTGTGGTTGATCGCGTTGGCGATCAGCAGGACCGAGCCGTCCCAGTGGTCGAGCACCGCGAGGTCCGAGGTGAGCAGCATGGTCAGCTCGGGCAGCCTCAGCTCGTCCCGGGCGTGGTCGCCGATGCGCTCCAGGCGGCGCACGATGTCGTAGCCGAGGTAGCCGACCATGCCGCCGGTGAACGGCGGCATGCCCCCGGTGAGGTCGCGCGGGGTGTGCAGCACCTCGACGGTCGCGCGCAGCGCCTTCAGCGGGTCGCCGTCGACGGGCACGCCGACCGGCGGGGTGCCCAGCCAGTGGGCCCGGCCGTCCTTCTCGGTGAGGGTGGCGGCGGAACGCACGCCGATGAAGGAGTAGCGGGACCAGGAGCGGCCGTTCTCCGCGGATTCCAGCAGGAAGGTCCGGGGGCGCTCCGCGGCGAGTTTGCGGTAGAGCCCGACCGGGGTGTCGCCGTCTGCGAGAAGGCGGCGGCCGACGGGGATGACGCGGCGGTCGGCCGCCAGCTTGCGGAACGTCTCGAGATCCATGGCGCCCGACCCTACTGGCCCAGCGGAAGCACGTCGGCGTCGAAGCAGGTGCGGTCACCGGTGTGGCAGGCGGCGCCGACCTGGTCGACCTTGACGAGGACGGTGTCGGCGTCGCAGTCCAGTGCCACGGACTTCACATGCTGGACATGGCCCGAGGTGTCGCCCTTGACCCAGTACTCCTGGCGGCTGCGGCTCCAGTAGGTGGCGCGGCCGGTGGTCAGGGTGCGGTGCAGGGCCTCGTCGTCCATCCAGCCGAGCATCAGCACCTCCCCGGTGTCGTACTGCTGGGCGATGGCCGGGACCAGGCCGTCGGCGCTGCGCTTGAGCCGGGCGGCGACGACAGGGTCGAGTCCGCTGGGCGGGGTAATGCTGGTCATGCGCCCATTGTGCGTGACCATCCGGAGTGTCCGGCGGTGCGTCCACTGGGCGGACGCGCCGCACACCCGTACGCTTTCCATCATGTCGACCCATGCCAAGCGTGAACGACTCCTGCTCGCCGACCTGTTGGAGGCGGCGGGCCCCGAGAGCCCGACCCTGTGCGGCGGCTGGAAGACCCGCGATCTCGCGGCCCATGTGGTGGTCCGCGAGCGCCGCCCGGACGCGGCGGGCGGGATTCTGCTGGGGGTGCTGAAGGACCGCCTGGACCGAGTGCAGGCGGAGTTCGCCGCGAAACCGTACGACGAACTGATCCAGCTCATCCGTACCGGCCCACCGCGGTCGTCCGTGTACTCCCTCAAACAGCTCGACGAGGTGGCCAACACGGTCGAGTTCTACGTCCACTCCGAGGACGTACGCCGCGCCCACGACGACTGGACCCCCCGCGACCTCGACCCGGTCTTCGCCCAGGTCCTCTGGGCCCGCCTGGAGAAGATGGCCCGCGTCCTGGGCCGCAAGTCCCCGGTCGGGCTGGTGCTGCGCCGCCCCGACGGCCAGACCGCGGTCGCCCGCCGCGGTACCCCGGTGGTGACGGTGACCGGCGAACCGGGCGAGCTGCTGCTGTTCGCCTTCGGGCGCCAGAACGTGGCGCGAGTGGAGCTGGAGGGCGACAAGGAGGCCGTCGCCCGGGCCCAGGAGGCGGATCTGGGCATCTGATCGCTCGGCGCGCCCCGGACCATGGTCAGCAGTTCCGCGGGCGCAGCCGGATCATCGGAATGCCGGGGCGCACCTTGGCGATGGCGCCGAAGTCGTCATCGACGTGCAGGACCGTAAGCCGGTGCTGCTGTGCGGTCAGCGCGATGAGAATGTCCATGGGCGACGGCCCTCGATGGTGGCCGATGGCCACCAGGTCGCGCTGAATGGACATGACCCTCGGCCAGGGGTCATCCAGCGCAGGAACCCAACCGAATGTCTGGCTGAGCATGGTAGTGAAGGGCTCGTAGTCGCGCTCGGCACGCAGGCCCGGCATGAGCTCGCACTCCACGGGCGGGCAGATCGCCACCAACCCCTGAGCAACATGCCGGGGCCAGGGATCGTCGATCTGGCCGCGCAGGAAGCGCGACACGACCGACGTGTCCGCAAGATACATCACAGACCAGCCCGCTCCCGTTCGTCGAGAACATCGAAGTCGAGGTAGTACTCCGCGTTCTCCTGGAGCCAGCGCAGCGCACGCGCCCGGTCGTCCGCGCTGATCGCGGCCGCTATCGTCAACGCACGGTTGATGGTGTCCCGCTTGGTCGTGGTGCCAAGCTGCTGCTGGGCGAAGGCCAGCATCTTGTCATCGACATCGATCACGGTCCTGGCCATGCGGGCCTCCCGAGAAGCAGGGCGATATACGGAACGACATCAGTATATCGCCTCAGGCATCTGCGCGGTCGATTCCAGACAGGGCCCAGATCGCCGTCTCCGTGCCGCTCGACATGGGCGAAGAGTGGACAGCCGAGTCCAGGGAGCGTCTGGCGGCTGCCCGAGCCGCCCTCGTTCTCCCGCACCACACTCCGGATGCTTGACAACGACGATGGGGAATCAGTCACAGCCCCGCAGGGCCGGAAGGGCGACGGCCCTCGGGGCGGGGAGCGTCGTGCGGGTCGGAGGGCCGGGCGCGCTGCATCATCGGTGGCGTGATCAAGATCGCCATGACCAGTGTCTACGTCGACGACCAGCAGAAGGCCCTCGCCTTCTACACCGACGTCCTCGGGTTCGAGACCCGCACGAACATCGACCTGGGCCACGCCGCATTCGTCACCGTGGGCGCGCGGGGCGGAGCACAGGACGTGGAGCTGCTGCTGGAGCCGGGCGACAGCCCGATCGCCCGCGACTACACGACGGCGCTGCGCGAGGCCGGGCTGCCGTGCATCGCCTTCTCGGTGGACGACCTGCGCGCCGAGTACGAGCGGCTGACCGGCCTCGGGGTGCGCTTCACCCAGCCGCCCACCGCGCAGGGACCGGTGCTGACCGCGGTGCTGGACGACACCGTCGGGAATTTCGTCCAGCTGACGCAGCGGATCTAGCGGACCGGGTGGCCGGCGGCCCTCAGTGTGTCCTTGACCTGGGAGATGCGCAGGTCGCCGAAGTGGAAGACAGAGGCGGCCAGCACCGCGTCCGCGCCGGCCTCGATGGCCGGGGGAAAGTCGGCGAGCTTGCCGGCCCCGCCGGAGGCGATCACCGGGACGGTGACGTGCTTGCGCACGGCCGCGATCATCTCGATGTCGTAGCCGTCCTTGGTGCCGTCCGCGTCCATCGAGTTCAGCAGGATCTCGCCGGCGCCCAGCTCGGCCGCACGGTGCGCCCACTCGACGGCGTCGATGCCGGCGCCCCGGCGGCCGCCGTGCGTGGTGACCTCGAAGCGGCCCGACGGGGTACGGCGGGCGTCCACGGACAGGACCAGCACCTGCCGGCCGAAGCGCTCGGCGATCTCGCGGATCAGCTCGGGGCGGGCGATGGCCGCGGTGTTGACGCCGACCTTGTCGGCACCGGCCCGCAGCAGCTTGTCGACGTCGTCGGCGGAGCGGACACCGCCGCCGACGGTCAGCGGGATGAAGACCTGCTCGGCGGTGCGCCGCACCACGTCGTACGTGGTCTCGCGGTCACCGGAGGACGCCGTGATGTCGAGGAAGGTCAGCTCGTCGGCGCCCTCGGCGTCGTACAGCTTGGCCATCTCGACGGGGTCGCCGGCGTCGCGAAGGTTCTGGAAGTTGACGCCCTTGACCACCCGGCCGTTGTCCACGTCCAGGCAGGGGATGACTCGGACCGCCAGGGTCATGACTGGTCACCTTTCGGGGGTCCGGGGGTCGTCCCCCGCCCCGGGTAATTCAGCCTCGGAAGGCTTCTAGTTCTACTTCGACCAGGATGCGCGGGTCGACGAATCCCTCGACCACCAACAGGGTCGAGACGGGGCGTACGGAGTCGAAGAGCTCCTTGTGGGCCCTGCTCGCCTCGTCAACGTCACGCACATGGCTCAGATACATACGGGTGCGGATCACGGACTCGATGCCGAGCCCGAACTCCCTCAACGCGTTGATCGCGTTGCCGAAGGCGACCATGGTCTGCTCGTACGGGTCGCCCTCGCCGAACAGGACCCGCCCCTTGAAGGACGTGGTGCCGGCCACGGACACCCGGTCGCCCGCCGCGACGGCGCGCGCGAAGCCGATGGTCTCTTCCCAGGGACTGTCGCTCTGCACGCGCCGCACGGCCTCGGTCATCGGGAGACTTCCTCCAGTGCCTCTTCCAGGGTGAACGCCTTCGCGTACAGCGCCTTACCGACGATCGCGCCCTCGACACCCTGCGGCACCAGCTCGGCGATGGCCCGCAGGTCGTCCAGGGAGGAGACGCCGCCTGAGGCCACGACGGGCTTGTCGGTGGCCGCGCAGACGTTCTTCAGCAGCTCCAGGTTGGGGCCCTGGAGGGTGCCGTCCTTGGCGATGTCGGTGACGACGTAACGGGCGCAGCCCTCGGAGTCGAGGCGGGCCAGCGTCTCGTAGAGGTCGCCCCCGTCACGGGTCCAGCCGCGGCCCCGCAGGGTGGTGCCGCGTACGTCCAGACCGACCGCGATCCTGTCGCCGTGCTCGGCGATGACCTTGGCGACCCACTCGGGGGTCTCCAGTGCGGCGGTGCCGAGGTTGACCCGGGTGCAGCCGGTGGCGAGGGCCGCGGCGAGGGTGTCGTCGTCGCGGATGCCGCCCGACAGCTCCACCTTGATGTCCATGACCTCGGTGACCTCGCGGACCAGCGCACGGTTGTCCCCAGTGCCGAACGCGGCGTCCAGGTCGACCAGGTGCAGCCACTCGGCGCCGGAACGCTGCCAGGCGAGTGCGGCGTCCAGCGGGGAGCCGTACGAGGTCTCCGTACCGGACTCGCCGTGGACGAGGCGCACGGCCTGGCCGTCGCGGACGTCGACGGCGGGGAGGAGTTCGAGCTTCGCCATTACAGAGTGCCAATCCAGTTGGTGAGGAGCTGGGCGCCGGCGTCGCCGGACTTCTCGGGGTGGAACTGGGTCGCCCACAGCACGCCGTTCTCGACGGCGGCGACGAAGGGCTCGCCGTGCGTGGCCCAGGTCACCTTGGGGGCGCGCATGGCCGGATTGGTGACCTCCAGGCTCCACTCGTGCGCGGCGTAGGAGTGCACGAAGTAGAACCGGGCGTCCGCGTCGAGGCCCGCGAACAGTTCGGAGTCCTCGGGTGCCTTGACGGTGTTCCAGCCCATGTGCGGCACGACCGGGGCCTTCAGCGGCCCGACCGTACCGGGCCACTCGTCCAGGCCCTCGGTCTCCACGCCGTGCTCGATGCCCCGCTCGAAGAGGATCTGCATACCGACGCAGATGCCCATGACGGGGCGGCCGCCGGACAGCCGGCGGTCGACGACCCAGTGGCCGCGGGCCTCCTTCAGCCCGGCCATGCAGGCGGAGAAGGCGCCGACGCCGGGGACGAGGAGCCCGTCGGCGTTCATGGCCTCGTCGAAGTCACGGGTGATCTCGACGTCCGCACCGACCCGGGCGAGGGCCCGCTCGGCGGAACGCACATTGCCGAAGCCGTAGTCGAAGACGACGACCTTCTTGGTGGCGCTCAACTCCACACCTCCAGCCTCAGCACGCCGGCCGCCAGGCACATGGCGGCACTGACGCCGAGCAGCACGATGACGCTCCTGGGCATCTTCTGCTTGCTGAAGGAAATCACTCCGCCGAGCAGGAAGAGTCCCACGACGATCAGAACAGTGGAAAGGCCGTTCACAGGGCGCCCTTCGTCGACGGAATGATCCCGGCCGCGCGCGGGTCACGCTCGGACGCGTACCGCAGGGCGCGGGCCAGGGCCTTGAACTGACACTCCACGATGTGGTGGGCGTTGCGCCCGTACGGGACGTGGACGTGCAGGGCGATCTGGGCCTGAGCGACGAACGACTCCAGGATGTGCCGGGTCATCGTGGTGTCGTACGTGCCGATCATCGGCGCCATGTTGTCCGGCTCGGTGTGCACCAGGTAGGGGCGGCCGGAGAGATCGACGGTGACCTGGGCGAGCGACTCGTCCAGCGGGACCGTGCAGTTGCCGAAGCGGTAGATGCCGACCTTGTCGCCCAGGGCCTGCTTGAAGGCGGCGCCGAGGGCGAGGGCCGTGTCCTCGATCGTGTGGTGCGTGTCGATGTGCAGGTCGCCGTCGGTCTTGACGGTCAGGTCGAACAGACCGTGGCGGCCCAGCTGGTCGAGCATGTGGTCGTAGAAGCCGACCCCGGTGGAAATGTCGGTCCTGCCGCTGCCGTCGAGGTCCATCTCGACGACGACGGAGGTCTCCTTGGTGGTGCGCTCGACGCGGCCAATGCGGCTCATGCGCTCTGCTCCTTCATGCCTTTCGGGGGTCCGGGGGTCGCCCCCCGCACAGCGCGTACCGCATCGAGGAACGCGTCGTTCTCTTCCGGGGTACCGGCGGTGACCCGCAGCCAGCCCGGTACGCCGTTGTCCCGGACCAGGACGCCCTGGTCGAGGATTTTCTGCCAGGCGGCGTGAGAGTCGGGGAACTTGCCGAACTGGACGAAGTTGGCGTCCGATTCGGTGACCTCGCAGCCGATGGCCCGCAGCCCGTCGACCAGGCGGTCGCGCTCGGCTTTCAGCTGCTCGACGTACCCGAGCAGCGTATCGGTGTGCTCCAGGGCGGCCAGCGCGGTGGCCTGGGTGACGGCGGACAGGTGGTACGGCAGGCGGACCAGCTGCACGGCGTCGACCACGGCGGGGTGCGCGGCCAGGTAGCCGAGGCGCAGACCCGCCGCGCCGAAGGCCTTCGACATGGTGCGGGAGATGACCAGGTTCGGCCGGCCCTCGATCAGCGGCAGCAGCGAGGGACGGTGGCTGAACTCGACATAGGCCTCGTCCACGACGACCAGAGACAGCTTCGTGGCCTGGGCCGCCTCGTACAGCGCGAGGACCGTCTCGGCTTCGACCGCCGTGCCGGTGGGGTTGTTGGGCGAGGTGATGAAGACGACGTCCGGTTCGTTCTCGGTGATCGCCTTCTCGGCCGCCTCGGGATCGATCGTGAAGTCGTCGTTGCGCGGACCGGAGATCCAGCCGGTGCCGGTGCCGCGCGCGATCAGGCCGTGCATCGAGTACGAGGGCTCGAAGCCGATGGCCGTACGCCCCGGTCCGCCAAAGGTCTGCAGCAGCTGCTGGATGACCTCGTTGGAGCCGTTCGCCGCCCAGACGTTCTCCATGCCGACGGGGTGCTTGCCGGTACGGGTCAGATACTCGGCCAGCTCGGTGCGCAGCTCCACCGCGTCCCGGTCGGGGTAGCGGTTGAGCCCGCGGGCGGCCTCCGCGACACGCTCGGCGATCCGCCGGACCAGCTGCTCGGGCAGCGGGTACGGGTTCTCGTTGGTGTTCAGCTGTACGGGCACGTCGAGCTGGGGCGCGCCGTACGGGGACTTGCCACGCAGCTCGTCCCGGATGGGGAGATCGTCGATGCCGATGTCGCTCACTTGCCGGGCACCTTCCTCCCCCACAGCGCTTCGCGCGTGGGGGTACCCCCACCCCACAGCGCTTCGCGGTTGGGGGTACCCCCACCGAACCTTGCCTTGAGCGCCGCCCCGTGGGCCGGCAGGTCCTCCGCCTCGGCGAGCGTCACCACATGGTGGGTGACCTCGGCCAGCGCGTCCCGGGTGTAGTCCACGATGTGGATGCCGCGAAGGAAGGACTGCACGGACAGGCCGGAGGAGTGGCAGGCGCAGCCGCCGGTGGGCAGCACATGGTTGGAGCCGGCGCAGTAGTCGCCGAGCGAGACGGGCGCCCAGGGGCCGACGAAGACCGCGCCCGCGTTGCGGACCCGCTCGGCGACGGCGGCGGCGTCCGCGGTCTGGATCTCCAGGTGTTCGGCGCCGTACGCGTTGACGACCCGCAGGCCCTCCTCGACGCCGTCGACCAGCACGATCGCGGACTGCTTGCCGGACAGGGCCGGGACGATCCGGTCCTCGACGTGCTTGGTGGCCGCGATCTGGGTCCCGAGCTCCCGCTCGACCGCGTCGGCGAGCTCGACGGAGTCGGTGACCAGGACGGCCGCGGCCAGCGGGTCGTGCTCGGCCTGGCTGATCAGGTCGGCCGCGACGTGCACGGGGTCGGCGGTGGCGTCCGCGAGAACCGCGATCTCGGTCGGGCCGGCCTCGGTGTCGATGCCGATGCGGCCGGTGAAGTAGCGCTTGGCGGCGGCGACCCAGACATTGCCGGGGCCGGTGACCATGTTGGCCGGGGCGCACTCCTCGGTGCCGTACGCGAACATCGCGACGGCCTGGGCGCCTCCGGCGGCGTACACCTCGTCGACGCCCAGCAGCGCGCAGGCGGCCAGGATCGTGGGGTGGGGAAGCCCGCCGGCTGTGTCTCCTTCGAAACGGGGCCGCTGCGGCGGGGACGCGAGCGCGATGGACTCGACGCCCGCCTCCTGCGCGGGAACCACGTTCATCACGACGGACGACGGGTACACGGACCGGCCGCCCGGCGCGTACAGGCCGACCCGCTCGACCGGCACCCACTTCTCGGTGACCGTGCCGCCGGGCACCACCTGGGTGGTGTGCGTGGCCCGGCGCTGCTCGCGGTGGACGGTCCTGGCGCGCCGGATCGATTCCTCCAGGGCGGCCCTGACGTCGGGGTCCAGCTGGTCCAGCGCCTCGGTGAGGGCTTCCTCGGGCACCCTTGTCCGGTCCAGCTTCACGCCGTCGAATTTCTCCGCGAAATCGATCAGCGCCGCCGTCCCGCGATGATGCACGGCCTCGCAGATCGGCCGCACCTTCTCCAGGGCGGCTTCCACATCGAACTCGGCACGGGGCAGCAGGTCGCGCAGGGCGCCACCCTCCGGGAGGGCATCGCCACGCAGATCAATACGAGAAATCACGCGTCAATTCTCTCAGACCGCGCACAACGACCGGCCACCCGTATCAATGGCTGATACACGCCCCGGATGTCACACAGGGCCACTAGCGTTCACTCCATCATCAGCGATGGAGATCATCCATCGGGAAAGGGGCGGCCGTGACCGAGCCGCTGGACGGCGAGGCACCGGAGGGGCTCAGCCCCGCGGAGCTGGGCATGTGGCAGGCGTTCCGGAACGGCAGTACGTACGACCTGTCGGCCGGCAACCCGCACCGCGACGATCCCATGACCGGCCGCCCCTGGGGCGAGGAGCGCAGCGTCCGCGCCCGGGTGGTCGCCCGGCTGCTGCTCAGCGGACCGCCCGCGCTGCCCGGGCGAGTCGCCGCACTCAAACTCCGCGGAGTGCGGATCACCGGACACCTCGACCTCGCGGGCGGCACGGTGGGGCCGTACGTCGAACTCACCGGCTGCCGCTTCGAGCACGAGGTCACCCTCCCCGAGAGCCACTTCACCACCCTGCGCATGGTCCGCTGCGCCATGCCGCGGATCGAGGCGGCCCGGCTGCGCACCGAGGGCGATCTGCATCTGCCGCGCTGCCGGGTCGACGGGGGCATCCGGCTCACCGACGCGCAGATCGGCACCGATCTGCTGATCAACCAGATCGTGGCCCGGGCCGACCGGCGTGGCCGGGCCATCGCCGCCGACGGCCTCGCGGTCGCCCAGGACCTCCAGGCGGAGCTGATCGAGACGTACGGCGAGGTCAGCATGCGCGGCGCCAAAGTCGGCGGCTCGATGAGCCTGCGCGGGAGCCGGCTGCGGGCGACCGGGGGGCGGCGCGCCTTCAACGCCCCGCAGCTGACCGTGGAGCGCACGCTGTACATGACCGGCGGCTGGACCACCGCCTCCTCCGGGAGCGCCACGAACACACCGCCGTACGGCACCGACACTTCGGCCACCCCTTCGGTCGGCACCCGGATCAGGCCCTTCGAATGCCACGGCGGGGCACGGCTCGACGACGGGCGGTTCGGCGACGCCGTCGACCTCCACCGCTCGCGGTTCGTCATGGCGGAGGGCGAGGAGCTGTCGCTGCGCCGCATCGTCACGCCCGAGCTGCGCTTCGTCGGGGAGCGGCCCGACGAGGGCCGGGTGGTGCTGAACGGCGCCAGGATAGTGACCCTGGTCGATATGTCGACCAGCTGGCCGGGCCCGGGCGGGCTCGCGATGGGCGGGTTCGTGTACGAGAACCTCGTCCCGTACGGGCACTTCCCGCTCGCCCGGCGTCTGGAGTGGCTGGCCGCCGCGACTCCCGAATACGCCCCCGAGCCGTACGAGCGGCTGGCGACCGTGCTGCGCAACAGCGGCGAGGACGCGGACGCCCGCGAGGTACTGCTCGCCAAGCAGCGCCGCCGGCGCGAGACGCTGCCGTTGGCCGCGAAGCTGTGGGGCTACCTCCAGGACTGGACCGTGGCCTACGGCTACCGTCCCGGCCGGGCCGCGGTGTGGATGGCCGTGCTGTGGGCGGCCGGCGCGGTGGCCTTCTCGCGGTACGACCCGGCGGCGATCAAGGCCGACGAGCATCCGGAGTGGAACGCCTCCCTGTACGCCCTGGACCTGCTGCTCCCGGTGATCGATCTCGGCCAGGACGGCTACTGGAAGCTGGAGGGCGTCTGGCAGTGGGCCTCGGCCGCGCTGATCATGCTCGGCTGGATCCTCGCGACGACGGTCGCGGCCGGTGCGACGCGCCTGCTGAGGCGCGGCTGACACCGGCTCGGCCGGAGATGTCCACAAGCGGTTTATTTACCGTTCCTTGACCATCTCCCCTACAACCTTCCGGCCGATACAAAAGCTTCACCGTCGCCCACTGGCGCGCCTCCGACCTGCGCTTTTCAATGGTCTGCGCCATGCCCTTCCTTCGCGCCCTGATCGGTACCGCGCGCAGGCTCCACGCTCCTCGCGAGCGGCTCCGGGGAGCCTGCCGGGGCTGTGCGCCCGAGCCCCCGGCCGCCGGGCTCCCCTCCGATGACGAGGTACTGCTCGACGCGCCCGACGAGCGGCTCGGTCCCGCCCTCATCGGCGCGGCACTCGGCGACCACGAACGCGCCGCCAAACTGCTCGCCGTCACACGTGACGCCGCCGAGTGGGAGGACCGGGACCGGTATGTCGCCCGGCTCGCCGCCTTCGCCGACCACCGTGACCAGTGGCTCACCGACTGGCTCGCCGCGGCCCCCGGAGACCCCGACGCTCTGCTGCTCACGGCCGAGCTCGCGCTCCGCCGTGCATGGAACGCGCCTGCCCGCGCCGAACGATTGCGCGAGGTCGGCCCGCTGATCGAGGCCGCCGTGGACGCCGGCCCGCGCGACCCGGTGCCCTGGCGGCTGGCCCTCGACCACGCGCGGGGCTCGGGCACGGCCCACACGGCCTTCGAACGGCTGTGGGAGGCGGCGGTGCGCCGTTCCTCCCACCACTACGGCTGCCATGTCGCGGCCCTCAAGTACCTCGGCGCGCACGGCGGCTCGTACGGCGAGTGCCTCGACTTCGCCGAACAGGCCGCCGACGACGCGCTGCCCGGATCGCTGGTGCAGGCCCTCCCCCTGCGCGCCGCCTTCGCCTGCCTGGCCTCCGGGGAGTCCGGCACCGCCCCCGCCGCGCGGCTCGATGCCGCCGCCGACCGCGGGATCGCGCTGTGCGCCGGCCACCCGGCCGGCGAGCCCCGGCCCGCCGAGGTCCGCAATCTGCTGGCGTACGTCCTGAGCGGCCGGGAACGCCGGGCCGACGCGTTGGAGCAGTTCCGGCTCATCGGCCGCTACGCGACGTCCTTCCCGTGGATCAGCCTCGGCGGCGACCCGCTGAGCCGGTTCCTGGAACAGCGCGCCGCCGCGTCGCGTACATCACGCCCGGGCCGTGAAAAGCCCGGCCACCAGTGCTCGGGTGCCTATTACGCTTGAGCGTTGTGACCACCGCGCGCCTCCCCCTCTTCCCGCTGAATTCCGTGCTGTTCCCGGGCCTCGTACTGCCCCTGAACGTATTCGAGGAGCGCTATCGCGCCATGATGCGGGACCTGTTGAAGACGGCCGACGACGAGCCGCGCCGTTTCGCCGTGGTCGCCATCCGCGACGGCCGCGAGGTCGCACCCAGCGCGCCGGGGCTGCCGGAAGGGACGGCCCTGCCCGAGCGCGGCCCCGCCGCCGGTTTCGGGCCCGACCCGATCCAGGCGTTCCACCAGGTGGGCTGCATCGCCGACGCGGCGACCATCCGGGAACGCGCGAACGGCAGCTTCGAGGTACTGGCGACCGGCACGAAGCGGATCAGACTGCTGTCGGTGGACGCGTCCGGACCGTATCTCACCGCCGAGATCGAGGAGCTGCCCGAGGAGGCGGGGGACGGCGCCGGAGCACTCGCCGAAGGCGTGCTGCGGGCCTTCCGCACGTACCAGAAGCGGCTCGCCGGAGCGAACGAACGCTCCACGACCGGCGCCGAACTGCCCGACGAACCCTCGGTGGTGTCGTACCTGGTCGCCGCCGCCGCCGTGCTGGACATACCGGCCAAGCAGCGGCTGCTCCAGGCACCGGACACCGCGACACGGCTGCGCGAGGAGCTGGCGCTGCTGCGGGCCGAGACGGCTGTCATACGGCATCTGCCCTCACTGCCCGCGGTCGAGCTGACCCGGACGCCGACCTGCCCCAACTGACGCAAGGGATACGCACCTTGGCAAAGAAGCCGAAAACCGGCGGAACCCCGGCCACCGTCGCGCTGACCGCGGCGGGCACGCCGTACACGCTGCACGCCTACGAACACGACCCGGCCTCCCCCTCCTACGGCGAGGAGGCCGCCGAGGCACTCGGCGTGTCCCCGGACCGCGTCTTCAAGACGCTGGTCGCGGACGTCGACGGCGAACTGACGGTGGCCGTCGTCCCCGTCGCGGGCTCGCTGGACCTCAAGGCTCTGGCGGCGGCGGTAGGCGGGAAGCGCGCGGCGATGGCGGACCCGGCCGTCGCGGAACGCACCACCGGCTATGTACGGGGCGGCATCTCACCACTGGGGCAACGCAAGAAGCTGCGCACCGTGCTGGACTCCTCGACGGAGGAGCACGCCACGATCTGCATCTCCGCGGGCCGCCGCGGGCTGGAGGTCGAGCTGTCGCCCCAGGATCTGGCGGCGCTCACCGGCGCGGTGGTGGCGCCGGTCCGCCGCGCCTGAGCAATCCCGGGCGGCCGTGGATATGGACACATGGGCCCACCGCGAGCACCGTATGCCCATGTCGAAGAAGACACGCAAGCGGAAGTGGCGGATCAAGAAGGGCCGGGCCAACCACGGCCGCAGGCCCGCGTAGGTCCTGTACGGCCGGTCAGGCCGGATCAGGGAGCGCCCGCCGCGCAGCGGCTGGTGCTCGTGGTGCCGTGCATCGCAAGGCCGAGGAGCGCCCGCCGCGCAGCGGCTGATGTCACCGCATGCGGTGGGGGCACCGCTGGGGGCACCTCTGGGGGCACCCCTGGGGCACCCCTGGGGGCACCCCCAGCGGTAGCTGGGGGAGGTAGCTGGGGGAGGTAGCTGGGAAACGTCGGCGACCGACGACAACGGTGGGGGTACCTCCCGTGCCCGAAGGGCTACGGGGGAGAGGCGCGGTGCCGGACGCCGCGAGCCCGGCATGACCGGCCGGACAGGGCCTGACTCTGGCGCGACATCCCGGTGGGCGGCGGCAACCCGTGCCGCCGCCCACCGTGCGTACGGCTGGTGCTGTGGCCGGAAAGGTTTGCCGGGAAGCTCGCGGCGTCGCGAGCCGGTGAACCTCCGGTCGCGGCACTCTAGAAGACTCATGAAGATCTTGGGTTCTGGCCCCGCCGCGTGAGCGGCGGGGCCAGACTCTTTCTCGTGGTGATGGGGGAATGGGCCGGGGAGACGGTCGGGCCGGATGTGTGGGAGACCTGCCGGGAGTTGATCCCGGCAGGCAGTGTGTTCGCGTTCCTGGCCGAGCATCGCGGCGCGCTGTTCCCGGCGGAGACGTTCGAGGACATGTACCCGTCGGCGAACGGGCGGCCGAGCATGCCGCCGCAGATCCTGGCCGCGGCGATCACGCTGCAGGCCCTTAACGGGCTGTCGGACTTCGAGACGGTCCAGGAGTTGCGGTGTGACCTGAGGTGGAAGGCCGCGTGCGGGCTGGGCCTGCACGACATGGCGTTCGATCCGTCGCTGCTGGCCTACTTCCGGCGCCGGCTGGCCCGCTCGGTGCGGCCGAACCGTGTCTTCGAGACGGTGCGCGAGGTGGTGAAGGCCACCGGTGTCCTCAAGGGCAAGCACCGGCGGGCGCTGGACTCCACGGTGCTGGACGATGCGGTCGCCACCCAGGACACCGTCACCCAGATCATCGCCGCCGTCCGCGCGGTAATTCGCGAGGTCCCCGGGGCCGCTGAGGTGGCAGCCGTGCAGTGCACCGCGCATGACTACAGCGACCCGGGCAAACCAAGGATCGCCTGGAATGACGAGCAGGCCCGCGCCACGCTTGTTGATGCCCTGGTCAGTGACGCGCTCAGGCTGCTCGGGCATCTGCCCGAGCAGGAGCTGGGCGAGAAGGCCGCGAATGCCGTCGGCATCCTGGCCCTGGTCGCCGGGCAAGACGTCGAACCCGCCGAGGACTCCGACGGCCGCGACGGGCGCTGGCGCATCACCCGTGGCACCGCGCAGGACCGGATGGTCTCCACCGTCGACCCCGAGGCCCGGCACATCCACAAAACCCGCACCCACCAGCAAGACGGCTTCAAGGCCCACCTGGCCATCGAGCCCGAGACCGGGTTATACACCGCCGTCGCCCTGCGGCCCGGCAGTGGCCCAGAGCACCACGAGGCCACCGTCGGCCTGGACCTTCTCGCCGAGGAGGACGGGCCGGTGGACGCCTTCGGCGACACCGCCTACTCCACCGGCGATGCCCGCCAGGCCCTCGAAGACGCAGGGCACCGGCTGTTCCTCAAGCCCGCCCCGCTACGGGCGGCCGTCCCCGGCGGCTTCACCCTGGACGACTTCGCCATCGACACCGCCGCCGCCACGGTGACCTGCCCCGCTGGACACACGGTCCCCCTGTCAGACCCCGGCGGACAGCACCACCAGCGCAAGGCGGCCTTCGGGAAACTGTGCGCCGGATGTCCCCTGCGCGAGCGGTGCACCAAGGCCAAGGCCGGCCGCATCCTGACCATCCGCCCACACCACGACCTGCTCGCAGCCGCCCGCCGCCAGGCCGCTACCGACCCCGACTGGCAAGCCGACTACCGCCGCTGGAGACCACCGGTCGAACGCGCCGTCGCCTGGCTCGTCCACCACGGCAACCGCAAACTCCGCTACCGCGGAACCATCGCCAACGACACCTGGCTCCACACCCGAGCCGCCGCCCTCAACCTCCGCCGACTGATCAACCTCGGACTCACCCGCACCGGCGACACCTGGCACCTCGCCCCGGCCACCGGATGACCAGAAGGGCCGCCCGGCCTCCGGCCGGACAGCCCCTCAACAAGATCTTCATGAGTCTTCTAGGGCGTGTTTCGAAAGTCCCGCCTGGTCGGGAACGCCCGGCACGCACGCTCGCCGCGTTGTCGGTCGTCGGCGCAGCCCGCTGCGCTCTCCTCCCTCCGCCTTGCGATCGCACGCACCAGACGCCCCCGACCCCGCCCTCCGGGCGGACGACGCTACTTTCGAAACACGCCCTAGGGCGCGTATTCGGTTGTGATCAAGGGGTGGTCCGCGTGAGGTCCTTGATCCAGATCATCGAGGCGCGGAGGTGGAGGCCGGCGAGGTAGCTCTCAGGGGTCTTGTCGAAGCGGGTGGCGATGCCTCGCCATGCCTTCAGCTTGTTGATCAGCCGCTCGACGGCATTCCGCTCCTTGTAGAGGTCGGCGTCGTGGCTGACGGGCCGACCGCCCCTGCTGCCTTTCTTCTTCCGGTTGGCGGCCTGGTCCTTCTTCTCCGGGATGACCGCCTTGATGCGGCGTTTCCGCAGGTAGGCACGGTTTCCGTGGGACGAGTAGGCCTTGTCGCCGGCAACCGCGTCGGGGCGGGTGCGGGGGCGGCCGACGGGCAGGCGGACCCGCACCTTCTTGAGCACGGGGATGAACTGCGGGCTGTCCGCGGCCTGCCCCGCGGTCAGGACGAACGCCAGAGGACGGCACTTCCGGTCGGCGGCGAGATGAACCTTGCTGGTCAGCCCGCCCCTCGAACGTCCGAGCAGGGCGGCTTTCAGCCGGAGTTTGCGCCGGCGCCGGATGTGCCGTCGTTCTTCCCGCTCGGGGTCGTTTCCGGCGTCCTGCCCGTCTTGTTCTTCCGGGCCGCCCCCTTTTGCCGGGCCTTCTCCTCGTCGACGGCGGCCTTCTCCAGAGCGGTCATGACGTCCTGGCCGAGATGGGTACCGGCAGCGTCGTGGTGGGCCCGGGCTGTGGTGGAGTCCACGCTGACCAGGGACAAGTCCACCTCACCCCGCTTCGCGGCTTCCGCGATCAGGCCCTCCAGCAGGGCTTCGAAGACGCCGGCATCCCTCCACTGCCGGAAGCGGTTGTGGACGGTCGGCCAGGCACCGAACTCCTTCGGCATCTCCCGCCACTGCCCGCCCGTCCTGAACCGCCAGATCACGCCTTCGAATTGCTGTCGCAGCCGTTCGGGGTACGGGCCAAACCTGCCGATTGGCAGGTACGGCTCGATGAACTCCCACTCCTCGTCCGTCAACTGCACCCGCGTCATGCAAGACGATCTACCGGATCAGGCCCCGCCGCGAGGGCGAATCCCGCAAATTGATCACAACTCGATACGCGCCCTAGTGCCCTGGCGCGTCCCCGTCCGGTTCGGGGTCGCGGGGGCCGAAGGCGGCCGTCAGGCCGAGATGGGTCAGCAGCGCGGCGACCGGCCAGGCCAACAGGGCGCTCTTCGCACCCAGGGCGAGCGGCGCATCGAAGACGACGCCCTTGCCGACCTCCTTGGCGTGCGCCACCAGGTCCTGCGTCGGGCCGAGCCAGACTCCGAGCCGCCACGCGACCAGGGAGCCGAGCAGCCCACCCACGGCCAGGCCCACCACCAGCGGGATCCCGCCGTGCTTGCGCAGCCGGAAGACGACGGCCGCGGCGATCACGCCGAAGCCGGCCGCCAGCAGGGTGAAGGTGCCGTCCGCGCCGGCCGCCTCCTCGCCCTCGGTGTCCTTGAGGAAGACGGCCCTGCCGTCGGAGATCAGCGGCACGCGCGGGGCCAGCCACAGCCACAGCAGGCCGAGCAGCACACCCACGACCGTCAGGGCGACCGCCACCAGCACGGCGTCCC
Source organism: Streptomyces sannanensis (assembly GCF_039536205.1). Lineage (GTDB taxonomy): Bacteria > Actinomycetota > Actinomycetes > Streptomycetales > Streptomycetaceae > Streptomyces > Streptomyces sannanensis. The sequence continues at coordinate 1,768,711 of NZ_BAAAYL010000001.1, forward strand.
GCAGCTCCTTGGCCGAGCCGGGCACGTCACCCTCCACGGGCGAGTCGGACCGGGAGCCGGAGGCGGGAGGCGCGTCATGGGATGGCTGCTGGTGGGGCGGTGTCAGGGGTGCGGTCACCCTGCAATCGTGCCAGGCACTCCCGGCAGGTGCCTCACCGGACTGCCGCGCGCCGGTACGCCCAGGTGGCGACGGCCAGCGAGAACACGCCCACCGCGGCGCAGACAGCGAGGTCCAGCCCGACCGCGGCCCAGTCGGGGTGGGCGTCGAAAGTCCTGGCCAACGCCTCGACGCCATAGGTCGAGGGCAGCAGATCACGGGCGTAACCGATGGGCTGCGGCAGTCCGCCGGCCGGGAGCACGCCCAGCAGCAACGCCGCCGACATGCCCAGCTGACCGAGCAGGGTCGCCAGTTCCTGACGGGGCGCGAGCAGTCCCAGGGCCGCCCCGAGCCCGGCCAGCGCGGCCCCCGCGAGCGGGATCACCGCGGCCAGCACCCAGAGGTTCGCCAGCGGCAGCTGGAACAGGACCGAGCCGACGACGGCGGTGACGACCGTACCGGGCACGGTGAACGAGGCGTACGCGGCCGCGGTGCCCAGCACCACGGCCGCGGGCGGCACGGGCAGGGTCGCGTAGTGGTCGAGTCCGCCGCCGGCCCGTAGCTGGCCGAAGTACTGGGCGAGCAGATTGAGCGCCACAAAGGCGACCACGAGCACGCTGGACCCCGCGACGACGGCCCGCGCCTCGTCGCCGCCGTCGACGACCCCGCGCATCAGGACCATGATCCCGACGGACTGGAAGGTCGCGACGAACAGCAGCGGAATGCGGGCCACCCGGGCCCGGGACAGCTGCGCCCGGTACACGGCGGCGAGCGCCGGCAGCAGCCGGGCGCGCGGCGCGAGGGGGGCGGCGTCCTCGGCACATCCCTGGGCCCGCCCCCGGTCCTGTCCCGTTACCGTCCCGGCGGGGACGACACTCATGCCTTCACCAGGCCTTCCGTACGGCCCCCGAGGGCAAGGTAGACATCCTCCAGGCTCGGCGTGGCCAGGGTGAAGTCGTCGAGCGCGGCGAACGCGGCGCCGCCGGTCACCGTGGCGACGGCCGCGCGGGCCTCGTCGGGTGCGAGCCGCAGGACCCAGCGTCGGCCGGATTCCTGCGCCGAGCCGCGCAGTGCGGCGACCTCGGGGACCTCGAGCGGTGCCCGGTCGCGCCACACCAGTTCGACGCGTACGTCGTTCGCGACGCGCGCCTTCAGCCCGGCGGGCGTGTCACAGGCGATGACCCGGCCACGCTCCAGGACGGCTACCCGGTCGAGGACCGTCTCGGCCTCGATGACGTTGTGGGTGACGAGGAGGACGGTCGTCCCGTGCTCGGCCCGGCGCCGGTCGACCGCGGCCCAGACGGCGCGCCGGGCGACGGGGTCCATGCCGGTGGTCGGCTCGTCCAGGACCAGGACCGGACGCTCGCCGACGAGCGCCGCGGCGAAGCAGGCCAGCCGGCGCTGCCCGCCGGAGAGCTTCTTCAGGGGCCGGGCCGCGATTTCCGTCAGCCCGAGCTCGTCGAGTACACGACCGGTTTCGGCACGGGCCGCCCGGGCGGTGAGGCCGCGCAGCCGGCCGGTGGTCTCGGCCGCCAGCGCGACAGTCAGCTCGTCGAGGGCGGTGGACTCCTGGCCGAGGTAGCCGATGAGCCGGGCGGCCCGCTCGGGGTGACGCACCAGGTCGTGACCGAGGATGTCCACGCTGCCGGCGTCGGGCCGCATCAGCCCGGTCAGCTGGCGTACGAGGGTGGACTTGCCGGCCCCGTTGGGCCCGAGCAGCCCGAAGATCTCGCCGCGGTGCACATCCAGGCTCACCTCGTCGGTGGCGCGCACCGCGGGCGTCGCGGGCGCTCCCCGCCGGCCGCGCCCGGAGGGATACGTCTTGACCAGGCCCCGCACCGCGCACACGATGCCGGCCCGCGTCGGCCCGGCCGCGATGCTCGTACTCACGAGGTACGAGCCTACGGGGTCCCGCCCCGGGCTTCTCCCCCCACCCCGGCCTTTCCGGGTGCCGTGCGGCCCGCGGCGGCCACGTCAGTCCCCCGCAGGAGTGTGCTGCGTCGCCGCGCGGACGTCGATCTCACGCCAGAACCCGGCCCGGATCGCGTAGCGGTCGTGCTCGTCGATCTGGTCGTCCTTGTGCGCGAGCAGCCCGAACCGCGCGGCGTAGCGCAGCAGCTCGCCGTCGATGCGGTGCGGGATGCGCGGGTACATCGAGGACAGCTTCTGGACGTGCGCCGGGTCGGGCAGCCGTTCCATCCAGCGCCGGGCGAAGACCTGGCCGACCTCGTAGGGGTCGCCGCCGACGGTGGTGATGTCCTCCTCGCGGTCGGCCCAGCGCTGCTCCGCGCTGGTGAGCTGGGCCAGCGTGGGCAGGGACGCGGATTCGGAGGGTTCGCCGAGCGCACCGGCGGGGCGTTCGATCCAGCCCCTGTCGGAGGACCAGCGCAGGGTCGCGCTCGACGGGGGCCGGTCGGCCGGCGCCTGCGTACCGGGGCCGCGCAGGGCGGCCAGGTCCTTGGGGGTGGGTACGCCCTTGGGGCCGGCCGGGGTCCGGTCGGCCTCGGTGGCGGACGCGGCGGCGGCCGCCGGGTCCGAGCCGTTGCGCGCGGCCTCGGCCTCCTCCGCGGCGCGCTCGGCCGAGGCGAGCGCGGACTCGGGAAGCGGCGCGGAGAGGATGGCGGCGATCTCGGGACGGGGGGCGGGCGGGGGCGCGCAGACGGTGAACTCCTTGGCCCGTACCGCCTGGCTGATCCAGGCCCGGTCGAGGACGCGGCGCTCGTCGGCCTCGGCGACCAAGTCCTCGGACTGGTTGAAGTCGCCGTCGGCGGCCTGCACGGCCCACAGGTGGACGGCCACGCCGTGTTCCTTGGCGGACATCAGGCCGGGCAGCAGATCACCGTCGCCGGTCACCAGCACCACGTCCGAGCAGGCGCGGTTTCTGGCCAGTTCGGTGAGTTCGGCGTGCATCGCGGCATCGACGCCCTTCTGCGCCCAGCGTCCGTCGCTGCGGGTGAGGGCGCCGAGCCTTACGGTCACGCGCGGCATGACGCGCAGCCGCCGGTGCTCGGGCTGCGGCACCCGGTCGGGGGCGCCGTCGAACCAGTAGATGCGCAGCAACGGCCGCTCGGTGTCCGCCTCGGCGCGTTCCCGCAGCCCCTGGATCAGGGCGGCATGATCGACGGTGATGCGGGAGCGGGCCGGTTCTCCGGCGAGAAGACTCGCGGCGGCGCCCAGCAGATAGCCGGCGTCCACCAGGACGACGCAGCGGTCCACGCGTTCCACCCCTCTTTCCGGGATGCGTTCCTGGATGCGGTTCCAGGTTGCGATTTCGGGTGTCCTTCGAGTCTGCCCGAATACGCGGGGGTTGACGGCCGGAACTCGATCATCGGCGTGGCGGATTCCGAAGTGCCGCTTACTTGGCTTCCCTTACGCACAGCTACGCGGGGTAATGATCCGAAATGCGTTATTTGTCGTGGTGTGTTTGGCTGGTTGCGGCCCTGGCCCCTAATCCGTTCAGGAGGCTCACACCATGGCCAAGAACAGGAACCAGCCGCGTACTAAGCAGCAGCCCCGCTCCACAGCCGCCACCCGCTCCACGGCCGCCGAACGAGGCGCCGAGCAGGCCAAGTCCTCGTCGATGGAGGCACAGGCCGAGCAGCGGCAGTCGCAGGTGACGCCGAATGTCGCCCACAAGGGGCGGCAGAAGCGCTTCGGCCACAACTGACGCTCTCAGGAACGTACGAGGGGCACGCCCGGACGCGGGCGTGCCCCTCACGCATGAGTACCGGCAGCTCCTAGTAGTGCACCGGCTCGCGACGCTCCCCCAGCTACCTCTGGGGGCGCCCCCAAAGGTAGCTGGGGGAGCCGTGAGCTTCCCGGCAAACCTTTCCGGTCACAGCCCTAGCCCGCCAGACAGGACGGGCCCAGCAGCACCTTGAGGTCTCCGAAGAGCGCAGGGTCGGGCTGCACCCGGTGCCGGTCGAGGCGCAGCACCGTGGTCGTGCGCGGGCCCTGGAGCTTGATCCGTACTTCGGTGTTGCCCTTGTGGTGGCTGAGGATCTCGCCGAGCCGGCTCACCATGGGCGGGGTGACCTTCACCGTGGGGATGGTGAGGACGACAGGAGCGTTGGTACCGGCCGAGGACAGGTCGGGGACCATCAGTTCCATGGCCACCAGCCGCGGCACGTCCTCGCGCTTGTCGAGGCGTCCCTTGACGAAGACGACGGCGTCCTCGACGAGCTGGGTGGACACCAGCTGGTAGGTGGCCGGGAAGAACATGCACTCGATGGAGCCGGCCAGGTCCTCGACGGTGGCGATGGCCCAGGCGTTGCCCTGCTTGGTCATCTTCCGCTGGAGGCCCGAGATGATGCCGCCGATGGTGACGACCGCGCCGTCCGCGTGTTCACCGCCGGTGAGCTGGGCGATGGCGGCATCGGTCTTGTCGCTGAGGACGTGCTCGATTCCGAAGAGCGGGTGGTCGGAGACGTAGAGGCCGAGCATCTCGCGTTCCTGGGCGAGCAGATACGACTTCTCCCACTCGACATCGGAGAACTCCACGTCCAGGCCGAAGCCCGGCTCGCTGCTCTCCTCCTCGCCCATCCCGCCGAAGAGGTCGAACTGCCCCTCGGCCTCCTTGCGCTTGACCGCGACCACATTGTCGATCATCGGCTCGTACTGGGCGGTGAGGCCCTTGCGGGTGTGGCCCATCTCGTCGAAGGCGCCGGCCTTGATCAGCGACTCGACGGTGCGCTTGTTGCAGACGACCGCTTCGACCTTGTCGAGGAAGTCCGGGAAGGAGGTGTACTTCCCCTTCGACTTACGGCACTTGATGATCGAGTCAACGACGTTCTGGCCGACGTTCCGCACGGCTGTGAGGCCGAAGAGGATCACGTCGTCGCCCTGCGCGGCGAAGTTCGACTCGGACTCGTTCACATTGGGCGGCAGCACCTTGATGCCCATGCGGCGGCACTCGTTGAGGTAGACCGCCGACTTGTCCTTGTCGTCCTTGACGGAGGTGAGCAGCGCCGCCATGTACTCGGCGGGGTGGTTCGCCTTGAGGTAGGCGGTCCAGTACGAGACCAGTCCGTACGCGGCGGAGTGCGCCTTGTTGAAGGCGTAGCCGGCGAACGGGACCAGCACGTCCCACAGGGCCTGGATGGCCTCGTCGCTGTAGCCGTTCTTCTGGGCGCCGGCCTGGAAGATCGTGAAGTTCTTCGCCAGCTCCTCGGGCTTCTTCTTGCCCATGACGCGGCGGAGGATGTCGGCCTCGCCGAGCGAGTAGCCGGCGATGATCTGGGCGGCCTTCTGCACCTGCTCCTGGTAGACGATCAGTCCGTAGGTGACGGCCAGGACCTCTTCGAGCGGCTTCTCCAGCTCCGGGTGGATCGGGGTGATCTCCTGCTGGTCGTTCTTGCGCAGCGCGTAGTTCGTGTGCGAGTTCATGCCCATCGGGCCCGGCCGGTACAGGGCCGACACGGCGGAGATGTCCTCGAAGTTGTCGGGCTTCATCAGCCGCAGCAGCGAACGCATCGGCCCGCCGTCGAACTGGAAGACACCGAGGGTGTCACCGCGCTGGAGCAGCTCGAAGGTCGTGGGGTCGTCGAGCGGGAGGGCCAGGAGGTCGATGTCGATCCCCTTGTTGGCCTTCACCATCTTGACTGCGTCGTCCATGATCGTGAGGTTGCGCAGGCCCAGGAAGTCCATCTTCAGCAGGCCGAGCGACTCACAGCTCGGATAGTCCCACTGGGTGATGGTGACGCCGTCGGTGTGCCTGACCCAGACCGGGACGTGGTCGGTGATGGTCTCGCTGGACATGATCACGCCGGCGGCGTGCACACCCATCTGCCGGACCAGGCCCTCCACGCCCTTGGCGGTGTCGATGACCTTCTTCACGTCCGGCTCGTTCTCGTACATCCCGCGGATCTCGCCCGCCTCGGAGTACCGGGGGTGGGAGGGATCGGTGATGCCGGAGAGCGGGATGCCCTTGCCGAGGACGTCGGCGGGCATGGCCTTGGTGAGGCGGTCGCCCATCGCGTACGGGTAGCCGAGGACGCGCGCCGAGTCCTTGATCGCGTTCTTGGCCTTGATGGTGCCGTACGTGCCGATCATGGCGACCTTGTCGGCGCCGTACTTCTCGGTGACGTACCGGATCACCTCGACGCGCCTGCGCTCGTCGAAGTCGATGTCGACGTCGGGCATCGAGATGCGCTCGGGGTTGAGGAAGCGCTCGAAGATCAGGCCGTGCGGGATCGGGTCGAGGTCGGTGATGCCCATGGCGTACGCGACGATCGAGCCGGCCGCGGAGCCTCGGCCGGGGCCGACCGCGATGCCCTGGTTCTTGGCCCACATGATGAAGTCGGCGACCACGAGGAAGTAGCCGGGGAAGCCCATCGAGATGATCGTGTCCATCTCGTACTCGACCTGCTTCATCCGGTCCTCGGGGATGCCGCCGGGGTACCGGCGCTCCATGCCCCGCATGGTCTCCTCGCGGAACCAGGTGACCTCGGTGTAGCCCTCGGGGATGTCGAACTTCGGCATGAGGTCGCGCTTCTCGAACATGCCGGTGGTGTCGATCTGCTCGGCGACCAGCAGGGTGTTGCGGCAGCCCTCCTGCCAGGCGTCCGAGGAGTCGATGGCATACATCTCGTCCGTGGACTTCAGGTAGTAGCCGGTGCCGTCGAACTTGAAGCGGTCCGGGTCGGAGAGGTTCTTGCCGGTCTGGATGCACAGCAGCGCGTCGTGCGCGCCGGCCTCGTGCGCGTACGTGTAGTGCGAGTCATTGGTGACCAGCGGCGGGATGCCCAGCTTCTTGCCGATCTCCAGCAGACCGTCCCGGACCCGGCGCTCGATCTCGATGCCGTGGTCCATCAGCTCCAGGAAGTACCGGTCCTTGCCGAAGATGTCCTGGTAGTCGGAGGCCGCCTTCAGGGCCTCGTCGAACTGGCCGAGGCGCAGCCTGGTCTGCAGCTCGCCGGAGGGGCAGCCGGTGGAGGCGATCAGGCCCTCGGACCACTGGGCGATGGTCTCCTTGTCCATCCGGGGCCACTTCTGCAGCCATCCCTCGGCGTAGGCGTCGGAGGACAGCCGGAAGAGGTTGTGCAGACCTGTGCTGTTCGCCGCCCAGATCGTCTTGTGGGTGTAACCACCGGAACCGGAGACGTCGTCCCTCTTCTGGTGCGGCTGGCCCCACTGGATCTTGCGCTTGTTCCGCCGGGACTCCGGGGCCACATAGGCCTCGATACCGATGATCGGCGTCACCCCCGCCTTCTTGGCGGAGTGGAAGAAGTCGTACGCGCCGTGAAGGTTGCCATGGTCGCTCATGGCGATGTGCGTCATGCCCATCTCATTGCAGGCATTGAACATGTCCTTGAGCCGCGCGGCACCGTCCAGCAGCGAGTACTGGGTGTGAACGTGAAGGTGCGTGAAGGGCGGCTTGGTCACGGCGTGAGCCTCCGAAGGGAACTGTGGTGCGCAGCGCCTCGATGAGGGGTGGTGGTCGAGCGAGGGCGGTTGATGGCGCGCTGCGGACGGTCTGGGGGTCAGCGTGGAAGTCTACGTCTCCACAGTGACAACCCGCGGGCACTCACGCGTACGGTCACGCGTTGAGCGACTTGGAACACCTGTCCCAATTGTCATGTACCAGGAGGCACCCCGCGATGCCGGGTCAGACGTCCACCGCCGAGCAGCGCGGCGAGCAGATCCTCGCCGTCTTCGACACCGCCTTCGGCGAGCTACTGGCCGCCGACCCGGCGGCCTTCCGGGTCAAGTTCCGCAAGATGGCCGCCTCCGCCTTCGCCTTCTACCGCGGCACCGCCTGCCTCTTCTACACCGACCTCGAGCAGGAAAAGGACAGCGGTCCGTACCTGGACGAGCGCACCGGCCGGGTCTGGATCCACGGCGATCTGCACGCCGAGAACTTCGGCACGTACATGGACGCCAACGGCCGGCTGATCTTCAACGTCAATGACTTCGACGAGGCCTATGTGGGCCCCTTCACCTGGGACCTCAAGCGCTTCGCCGCCTCCGTCGCGCTGATCGGCTACGCCAAGGCCTTCAGCGACGAGCAGATCACCGAGCTGGTGCGGATCTACGCCGCCGCCTACCGCGAGCGCATCCACGCCCTCGCCACCGGCGCCCAGGACGACGACGTACCGCCCTTCACCCTGGACACCGCGGAGGGCCCGCTGCTGGACGCGCTGCGCTCGGCCCGCACCCGCACCCGTTTCGGGCTGCTCGACTCGATGACCGACATCCGTGAGTACGAGCGCCGCTTCACGCCCGGCGGCGGGTCGATCGACCTGGACGCGGCCACCCGGTACAAGATCCTCGCCGCCTTCGACGTCTACCTGGAGACCCTGCCCGAGTCCAGCCTGCTGCGCCCCGACTCGTACCGGGTCAAGGACGTGGTCGGCCGCCGCGGCATCGGCATCGGCTCCGCCGGACTGCCCTCGTACAACATCCTGCTCGAAGGCCACAGCGACGCCCTCGAGAACGATGTCGTGATCTACATGAAGCAGGCCCAGACCCCCGCGGTCTCCCGGCACATCACCGACCAGCGGGTGCGCGACTACTTCCGCCACGAGGGCCACCGCACGGTGATCTCCCAGCGCGCCCTCCAGGACCATGCCGACCCCTGGCTCGGCTGGACCGAACTGGACGGCACCGGTCAGCTGGTCGCCGAGGTCTCGCCGTACGCCGTGGACCTCGACTGGTCGGACATCGACGACCCGGAGCGGGTCGCCGCCGTCGTCGCCGACCTGGGCCGGGCGACCGCCACGATGCATGCCGCGGCCGACGACGAGAACGGCCACTCCCTGGTCCCGTTCTCCACCGAGCGGGCCATCGACGCGGCGATCGCCGCCGACGAGGAGGGCTTCGGGCAGCTGCTGGTGGACTTCGCACACGAGTACGGCGCGCGGACCCGGGCCGACCACCAGATCTTCGTCGACCTGTTCCGCAACGGACGCATCCCCGGACTGTGAGGATCCCCGGGGAGCTCAAGCATCTTCAATGATCTTTAAGGACCGCTTACGGCCCCCCATGGCACACTCTCGGCGATGGACGCATCCGGAACGCAGTTGAGGGCACTACGGGCAGCACTGTTCACGGCACTGGTCGTGACGCTGTCCGCGGCTGCCCATGTGCTGCTGTCCCACGTCCCGCTGCCGATGGCCACCGTCGCCGCGGTCTCCGTCGCCGTCTTCGTCATCGCCTACGCTCTGGCCGGCCGGGAGCGCGGCTACTGGTCGATCGCGTCCGTACTCGTCCCGCTGGAACTGGCCGCCGACACCGTCTTCACCACCGGACAGCACGCCTGCTACGGCCCGGCCGGCGGCCCCGTCGAGGGCTCGCTGCGCTCGGTCGGCGTCGACGTCTTCTGCGGCGGCAGCGCGGGCAGCGTGCTGCCCGGGGTCGCGGACCCCAAGGAGGGCGTGGCCGCCCTGCTGAACTCCGCCGACCCCGCACTCCCCTGGCTGCTGCTCGCCGTCCATGTCTCGGTCGGGCTGCTCTCCGCCGCCTGGCTGCGCCAGGGCGAGGCCTCGGTCGCCCGGATGCTGCGCGCGGTGGCCGCCTTCGCGTTCCGGCCGCTGCTCGTCGCGGTCGCGGCGACGGCCGCGCCGCACCGGGCCGTACACCCCGGAGTGCGGCCGGCGGACCGTGGCCGCGCCTTCTCCCGCACGCTGCTCCTCGTGCACTCCGTCGGACGACGGGGACCACCCTGCTCGGCCTTGGTTCTCGCCTGAGCACGACAGTCATCCCCCGTTTTCCGTACGAACGTCATCACACGGAGTGAAGCACCATGAGCAACCGCAACAGCCAGGCCAACAAGGCAGCCGCCCGCGAGCGGCTGCGCGCGGAGCGCGAGCGCCAGGCCAAGAAGGACAAGATGCGCCGGCAGATCGTCGTCGCCTCGTCGATCGTAGGTGTTCTCGCCCTCGCCGGCGGTGTCGGCTACGCGGTCATGCAGCTGAACAAGCCGACCGCCTGGGAGGCCGCCAAGGACGCGAAGCTCGTCAAGCCCGCCAACACCGAGGGCGCGGACGGCACCACCGTCGTCATAGGCAAGAAGGACGCCAAGAAGACACTGGAGATCTACGAGGACCCGCGCTGCCCGATCTGCTCCACCCTCGAGCAGCAGATCGGCGAGACGATGAGGAAGGACGTCGAGGCCGGCAAGTACAAGGTGCAGTTCGTCGGCGCCACCTTCCTCGACAACGCGACCGCCGGCGAGGGCTCCAAGAACGCGATGAGCGCGCTGGGCGCGGCGCTCAATGTGAGCACCGAGGCCTTCGTGGAGTACAAGGCCGCCCTCTACTCCCCCAAGTGGCACCCGGAGGAGAACGACGACAAGTTCGCCAAGGACGACTACCTCATCGAGATCGCGAACTCCGTGTCCGCGCTCAAGGACAACAAGCAGTTCCAGAAGGACGTGAAGGACGGCACCTACGACAAGTGGGCGCTGGAGATGTCGAAGAAGTTCGACAAGAGCGGAGTGACCGGCACCCCCACGCTCAAGATGGACGGCAAGAAGATCACCTCGGAGGGCACTGACAACACCCCGATGACGGTGGCGGACTTCAGCACCGCGATCGACAAGGCGCTCAAGAGCTGACGTTCCCCTTTTCGGGGGGGCTCGGTTCTCCCCCGAACTTCGTCCGGGGGGACCCCCACGGGGGCGCCTGGTCAAGCCTCTGCCGACGGTCGGTCGTGCTCGGGTCGCCCACGCGGCGGAGCCGCATATCGGCGCAAGCCCTCGCGACCCTCCGCGCTCCCCCAGCTACCGCCGGGGGGTGCCCCCAGGGGTACCCCCACTCCCTTTCGGCGGAGGCGCGCCCTCTTCGGCTCACTCGCCGACGCTGACGCACTTCACAAGGCCCGACACAGGCAGGCGAACTTTTAATGTTCGTCTGCCTGTTCGCTTACCGGCCAGTAGGGTGGGCGCCCGTGACCAGTCATCTCTCCTCAACTCCCAGCCGCCGCACGGTAGTCCGGGCCGCTGCCGCCACCGCTGTCGCCGCTCCCGCCCTGGCCGCCGCCACGGCCCCCGCCGCCTCCGCCGACGCGCGGACACGACGAGCGCCCGGGCGCGCTCGTACCGGACGCGCAGTGGAACGCAGAAGGTCGAGCGGGTGTACTCACCGGTACGCTGACCGTCGACTTTCGGCCAACTCCCGCTGATTAACGGACGATCACATACCGACGACGGGCGGCGTGTTCCGCACGCCCGAAGCAGGACACACCACCCGTCGCAGTAACCGCGTGCGTTACATCCACATCTCGGAACCCGGAACGCGTCGAAGGGTTTTCCCGGCATTCCCCCAATTGTCCGTCGATCGATTGGGCTTGTTCACTTCTCTTTCATTTCTGACATGGCCACGTAATCTCCCCGACGGTGCGAGGAAGTACCTCCCCCACACCCCCACGAGGAGTCACCAATGCGTGCTCTTGTCCGTATATCGCCGCGTCTGCGCAACCGTGCGCTCGGAACGGCACTCATGGCCGGAACTCTGGCCCTTGCCCCACTCTCCGCGCCCAGCGGCATCGCCGCCGCCCAGGCGCCGGCCTCCGCCGAGAAGTGCGCCGAGGACACCAGCGCCGTTGCCCGTAAGGCCCGCCCGACCGGCACCGACCATGCCGCCGAGCCCAACGAGGTCACCGAGGCCAAGGCCAAGGCCATGGACGCGGACCTGAAGAAGAGACTGGAGGCCAAGCGCTCGGCCGGCCAGGGCGCCACCCTCGCCGCCGTGACGACCATCCCGGTCTACTTCCACGTCGTCCACGACGGCACGACCGGAAAGCTCTCTGCCACCGCGATCAACAACCAGATGGCGGTCCTCAACGCCGCCTACGGCGGCCAGGGCACCGGCAATGCCAACGCCAACTACCAGTTCACCCTGGCGGGCACGGACTACACGAACAACGCCGCCTGGTACAACCTCTCGTCCGGCTCCACCGCCGAGAAGAACATGAAGGCCGCGCTCCGCAAGGGCGGCGCCGGCGCGCTGAACGTCTACACCGCCAACCTCGGCGGCGGCCTGCTCGGCTGGGCCACCTTCCCCAGCTCCTACAAGTCCGCCCCGACCATGGACGGCGTCGTCATCCTCGACTCCTCGCTGCCCGGCGGCTCCGCCACCAACTACAACGAGGGCGACACCGCCACCCACGAGGTCGGCCACTGGATGGGCCTGTACCACACCTTCCAGGGCGGCTGCACGGGCAACGGCGACTACGTGGCCGACACCCCGGCCGAGTCGAGCCCCGCGTACCAGTGTCCGACGGGCCGCGACTCGTGCGCCAGCAAGGCGGGCGTCGACCCGATCCACAATTTTATGGACTATACGTACGACAGCTGCATGTACCAGTTCACCGCTGGTCAGGTGCAGCGCATGAGTGACAGCTGGCTGGCCTACCGCGCAGCCTGATCGAATCGATTCCGCCCGTGTCGACGTGACTTCCCGTCGGCACGGGCGGTTCCGCGTATGAACCGCTTCCCGCGCAGGCGATCCGCCGGCGCGTACACACCCGAGGCCTGCCCGAGGGCTACGTCTACCAGCGCGAAACCGTAACCGAGGCCAGGTGGACCGATGAACTCCCTCAGGAGATGAAAGACTGACAGGGCCGAAGAAGCACGACATTGACCTCCTCCATCGTCCTGAAGGGCGAGGATTCTCCGTCTGTGGGTGGTCCTCATAGGTGAGGACCACCCACTACGGATGGGTTCCTGACTCCTCCCCACGCGAGGTGGGGGTTGTGCGCGCTGCCGGGCTGCTGCCTGGTCTTACGTGCGCTCCGCAGGCGTTTACCGCCGCCGTTACCGGCGTCGGGCCCCAGGTCCTGGGGTGGATGGTGCTGCCGCCGCGAGGATGCGGCGGCCTTCGTATCGGACGTTCTTGCCCGCGTTGAAGTCCCGGTCGTGCCGGGTGCCGCAGTTCGGGCACGTCCACTGCCGGACATGGAGCGGCTTGGGTCCGTCGCGGTGTCCGCAGGCGGAACATATCTGAGAGCTGGGGAAGCCCCGGGCGACTTTGGCGAAGGAGCGTCCGCGCCGGATCGCCTTGTACTCGCAGAACATCACGAACTGTGCCCAGCCCGCGTCGTGCACGCTCTTGGCCAGTCGGGTACGCGCCAGTCCACACACGTTCAGGGTCTCGGTGAAGACGGCTTGGTTCTCGCTCGTCAGCTTGTGAGACCACTGGTGATGGAAGTTGCGGCGCGCATCCGCCACGGCGGCGTGTGCGCGGGCGACCCTGATCCGGGCCTTGTCCCGGTTGCTGCTGCCCTTCTTTTTCCGCGACAGCTCACGCTGCCGCTTCTTCAGCTTCTTCTCCGCCCGGCGCAGGTACTTCGGCGAGGCGATGTGCGAGCCGTCCGCGAGCACGGCAAACCGGGTCAGGCCCAGGTCGATGCCCTGGTCGCCGTCGGTGGGCGAAAGGATGTCGGCGGCGGGGTCGGTCTCCACTACGAAGCTCGCCCAGTACCGGCCGGAACGGTCCTTGACCAGCGTCACCGAGCTGGGTTCGGACGGCAGATCACGGGTCCACTTCACCTTGAGGCCGCCGATTTTCGGCAACCTCAGCTTGCCGTCCTCGGTGATCGACCACCGGTCGGAACGGGTGAACCGGGCAGCCTGCCGGTTGTCCTTGCGGGACTTGAACCTCGGCGGGGCAACCTTCGGTCCCTTCCGCTTGCCGGTCTTGGAATCCTCGTGCGCCTTCCACGCCGCGTCCAGATCCCGGAGGGTCTGCTGGAGAACGCCGACCGGCGCATCGATGAGGAACACCCGCTCGGGGGTCTTCTTCGCCTCGGTGATCAGCGTCTTGGCCAGGCCCGGACTCTTCGGCACCAACTGGTACGGGCCGTGGGCGAGCCGGTCCTTCGGATTCCCGAGCAGCTTGTTCGACGCCTTGACCGGCTTGATCCGGGCCAACGCATCGTTCCAGACCACACGCCTGCACCCGAACACCCTGGCCGCGCGAATGCGCTGACCGGGCGTCGGGTAGACGCGGAACTGGTAACGAAGCTGCACGACGACCACCCTAGTCGGCGGGTCTGACAGTGAGGATGTCCTTGGCGTCGTTCGGGGGTCTGACTCCGGGTCTGACTGACGTTTCGGCTGTCCGTCTGTTGAATTGTCGGCCGCCGGGCGACGCCACCGCGTGTGCTCGCGGGTGTCCGTGACCTCATAGGAGCTTGGCCACCAGCCTCATCACTGTCTTGTCCGTCGGCCCGGGCAGCACACGCTGATCCGGTGCCCATACGGAAGGACGGCAAAGCCGAGCATGACAACGCCCGAGATAGCGGTGATCGGCGGTATCGACACTCACACGGACGTCCACCAAGCCGCAGTGATCGACTCGGTCGGCCGCCACCTGGACACGCAGCCGTTCGAAACGAACTCGGCCGGCTACGAACAGCTGCTGGCCTGGCTGCGTGCTCAGGGTGACGTCATCGCGGTCGGGATGGAGGGCACCAGCGCCTACGGCGCCGAACTCGCCCGGTTCCTGACCGCCAGCGGCATCACGGTCGTCGAGGTCGACCGGCCGGACCGAAAGGCCCGGCGGGCCCACGGCAAGTCCGATCCGATCGATGCCTATGCGGCGGCCACCGCGGTCCTGTCCGGCCGCGCGAGCGGAACACCGAAGAGCCGGGACGGGATCGTGGAAGCGATCCGCGCCCTGCGCGTGGTCCGCAAGCGCGCCGTCAAGGCCCGGACGCAGACCATCAACCAGATCCGCTCTCTGATGGTCACCGCGCCCTCCGCCCTGCGGGACAAGCTTCGGGGGCTGCCCACCGGCTTGCTGATCGGCACCCTCGCCCGGACCCGGCCGACTGGTGACCTCGCGGACCCGGCCTGCGCGGCCAAGACAGCGCTCCGCCGCCTGGCCCGGCGCCACCAGGCCCTGCAACAAGAAATCAAAGAGGCTGACGCGGACCTCGCACCCCTCGTGAGACGAGCCGCTCCCAGCCTTGTCGCCCTGCCCGGAGTGGGAACGGAGACGGCTGGCCAGCTGCTGATCACCGCGGGAGACAACCCCGACCCGCTCCGGTCCGAAGCGTCCTTCGCCCACCTGTGCGCCGCGGCCCCGGTCCCGGCCTCGTCCGGCCGCACCAACTGCCATCGCATCAACCGCGGCGGAGACCGGCACGCCAACAGCGCCCTCTACACCATCGTCCTGGTCCGCATGCAGTATGACCAGCGAACACGGGACTACGTGGCCAGACGCAAGGCCGAGGGTATGTCCGCCAAGGACATCATGCGGTGCCTCGAGAGGTTCGTTGCCCGCGAGGTCTACAGGCACCTGACGAGCACCAGTACCGTGAGCACGGCAGGCTCGGCCGGAGCCAGATCATGACGCCGACGGGTTGCCGTCCGTGTGATCGAGATCGAGCGACGCGGCCGAAGTCAGTCGCTCGACGAACGCCTGGAAGTCCGCAGCCAGCGGGAGCTCCGTGCTGTCGTCCACGTCGAACCAGGTCACGGACGGCTCCTCGTCCTTCCCGCAGGCCCGGTAGTCGAGAGCAATCCAGCAGTGACCATCCCCGGACAGCAGAACCAGGGGCGAAGGCAGACCCCACTCCTCAACCAAGTAGGCCGTGTCCAGCAGCGACAACTGGCCGTCGTGACGACCGATACCCATCATCTCGTCGAGCGGCACATAATTCTCGCTCCACGACGTCGGCACATCGGTCGGGAACGCGTTCCACGCGTCCGCCACCACACCGCCGTTCTGGACCCACAGGATCTCCAGCAACGAAGCCGGCAGGCGGACACCGAGCCGACGCTCGGCGTCCTCAACGACCGCGTCGGTCAACGGTGGCTGAACCCCATACAGCCCCTCGCCCCAGAACGTCGCCTTGACCTCATCAAACCCCGCCACGAACGCATCCTACGGACCCAACCCACGGGCTTGACGATCTATAGGAGCTTCAACACGGCACGTCCGCTCTAACCTACTGGTCAGAGCAGTATTGAGAAGCGATTCCCTACCGGGCTGAAGCCCGGTACTCCCTCGCTAGAACCTAGTGGCAGACCGGCGCGGGCCTGACCGAGCGTCATCCGGCTGAGCAACCGGCAGCCGCCAGGCCACCGCTAGAGCGAGTCCAGGAAGGCCAGTGCGGTCTTCCAGGTCTGCTCGGCGGCGGCCTCGTCGTAGTCCGGCAGCGCGGAGTCGGTGTAGACGTGTCCGGCGCCCGGGTAGCGGTGGATCTCCACTTCGGCACCGGCCCGCTGCATCTGCAGGTACCAGGTGTTCAGCCAGTCGTGTGGCTCGAAAACATCGGGATCCGCGACATGCAGCTGTACGGGCAGCTCGTCCACGGACGCGTTCGCGGCGATGTCCGACGTGCCGTGCAGAAGCAGCAGACCGCGGGCCTTCTCGTCGCCCAGGGCGAGGTTCTGCGCGATCGCGCCGCCCAGCGAGAAACCGGCGTACACCAGACCGCGCTCCGAGTAGGGGGCGGCGGCGAGGATCGCGCGGCGCAGCAGTTCCTCCCTGCCGATCTCGTCCTTGAACGCCAGGGCCTCCTCGAGGGTGTCGAAGGTGCGCCCCTCGAAGAGGTCTGGGGTCCGCACCTCGTGCCCGGCGGCCCGCAGCCGGTCGGCGGCCTCGTGTACCGCCGGGCGCAGACCATAGGTCGAATGGAAAAGGATGATGTTCATGCGGCCATCGTGCCAGTTACGGTCTGGCGTATGGAGAACGTGCTGCGTCCGTTGATCGTGATCGGCGGTTCGGTCCTGCTGACGCTGGCCGTCGGCTGGCTGGCGGGCCTGCTGCTCCGGCGCGCCGCCACCCGGCACAGCGAGACCCCGCTGTGGGGGCTGCTGCGCAACTGCCGCCCTCCGCTCCAACTCGTCCTTCTCACGGCACTGCTGCTGGGCACCTACCGGCAGGCGCGGGTGCTGGAGGAGCAGCGGGCCGGGATCGGGCACTTCCTCACCCTGGTGCTGATCGGGGCGACCGCCTGGCTGGTCGACCGGATCGTGGTGGCCGTCGTCGAGTCCACGTACACCCGGTACGCCGCCGGGGCCACGGACGAGGCCCGGGTGCGGCGGGTCCGTACCCAGGTGACGCTCATCCAGCGGGTGGTGACGGCGATCGCCGTGGTGGTCGCGATCGCGGCGATGCTGCTGACCTTCCCTCCGATGCGGACCATCGGCGCCTCGGTGCTCGCCTCGGCCGGTGTGCTGGGCATCGTCGCCGGCATCGCCGCGCAGTCCACGCTGGGCAACCTCTTTGCCGGACTGCAGATCGCCTTCGGCGACATGGTGCGGATCGGGGACGTGGTGGTCGTGGACGGCGAGTGGGGCACGGTCGAGGAGATCACGCTGACCTTCCTGACCGTGCGGACCTGGGACGAGCGCCGGATCACCATGCCGGTGTCGTACTTCACCAGCAAACCCTTCGAGAACTGGTCGCGCGGCGGTGTGCAGATGACCGGCACGGTCTTCTGCCACCTGGACCACGCGGCGCCCGTGGAGCTGATGCGTGAACACCTCCCCGACATCCTGCGCGAATGCCCGGCCTGGGACGGTCGCGACTGGAGCCTCGCCGTCACGGACGCCACACCGAGCACCCTGGTGATACGTGCCGTGGTGACCGCGAAGGATCCCGATGACCTGTGGACGGTGCGCTGCACCGTACGGGAGCGGATGCTGGCGTGGCTCACCGAGCACCATCCGGACGCGCTGCCGCACCTGGCGCCGCCGGCCGGCCGCGGTTGAGGCCGGCGGAAGCCGCCCCTTTCAGCGCAGGCTGCGGACGTCGAGGTGACGCAGTACGCGGTCGACGACCTCCGGGTCCTTGCCCGGTTCGCTGCGGGCCGCGAGCACCTCGTGGCGAGCCGCCGAGAGCAGTTCACGCTGGATGCGCTGCATCAGCCTGTTCCTGGCCTGCCGTTGCACGTGCGCCTCGCGGCGCTCCTCGTCGACCATGTCGGGGCTGATCCTCGCCCCGATGTCGTACGCCCTGCGCACCAGCTGCTCGGTGATCTCCTCGGGGATGTCCTCGGCCTCGGCGATCTCCATGAGCCTGTGCTTCGCGGCCCTGGCGGCGCGGACGGCGAGTTCGCGCTCCAGTGCGCGCTCGACGTCCGTGTCGGCGCGTACACCGAGTTTCCGGACCAGCCAGGGCAGGGTGAGCCCCTGGCAGACGAGCGTGGAGAGGATGACCCCGAAGGCGATGAAGATGATCTCCTCGCGGCCGGGGAAGGGCGTGCCGTCGGCCTTCTTCAGCGGAATGGCGAGTGCCAGTGCCACGGAGACCACACCGCGCATGCCGGACCACCACATGACGACGGTTTCCTGCCAGCTGACCGGGATCTCCTCGTCGACGTCGCGCCGGGTGTGCAGCCGTTCGGCGAGCCAGGTGGCGGGCAGCAGCCACAGCAGCCGTACGCCGATAACAACCGCTACGACCGCCGCCGCCCAGCCGGTCATCTCGGCCGCGTGGCCGGTGGCGGCGCCGACGACGTTGTGCAGTTCGAGGCCGATCAGCCCGAAGGCGACCCCGGTGACCAGGGTGTCGACGATCTGCCAGAAGGTGTGCCCGGCGAGGCGCCCCAGGACGTCGTCGGCGTCCACGGCGTGTTCGGCGAGGAAGAGGGCGGTGGTGAGGACGGCGAGCACACCGGAGCCGAGGAGTTCCTCGGCCAGTACGTAGCTGACGAACGGCACGAGGAGGGTGAGGCCGATCTGGAGGGTCGCGTCGCCGAGCAGTCCGAGGAGCCGGTTGGAGATCCAGCCGAGTGCCAGGCCGACCACCACGGCCACCCCCGCGGAGAGGGCCAGTTCTCCCAGGGCCGTTCCCCAGGAGAAGGTCCCGCCCACCACCACGGCGATCGCGACGCGGTACAGCACGATGGCTGTCACATCGTTGAAGAGCCCTTCGCCCTCCAGGATCGACACCAGTCGGCGCGGCAGCCCGAGCGATCCGGCGACCGCGGTCGCCGCGATGGGGTCGGGCGGTGCCACGAGCGCGCCGAGAGCCACGGCCGCGGCGATCGGCAGTCCTGGTACGACGGCGTGCGCGACGACGGCGACGGCGGCCGTGGTGATGAAGACGAGGGCGACCGCGAGCAGGAAGATCGGCCGTCGGTTGGCCACGAACTGTCTCCAGGAGGTGCGCTGTACGGCGGCGTAGAGCAGCGGGGGCAGCACCAGCGGAAGGATGTAGTCCGGATTGATCTGGACGTTCGGCACGAACGGCAGCAGCGCGAGCACGATTCCGGCGATCGTCATCAGCACGGGCGCGGGCAGCCCCAGCCGGTCCCCCAGCGGTACGGTGACCAGGGCCCCGAGCAGCAGTACGAACAGCAGCGCCATTTGCTCCACGCCGCAAGCGTGCCCCGCCGCGCCCCCCGACGCGGGGCTGCCGCGCCGGACACCCCCTAGAGCACGCGGCGCATCGCGCGGTCGGCGGCGTCGGCCGCCGACCGTACGTCGAAGGGGTCGGTCACGCGCTCTCCGCCCGCACCCGGTCGAGGGCCTTCTGCAGGTCCTCCGGGTAGGCGCTCTCGAACTCGACCCACCGGCCGTCCGCCGGGTGCTCGAAGCCGAGACGCACCGCGTGCAGCCACTGCCGTCCGACGCCGAGCCGCTTCGCCATGGTCGGGTCGGCACCGTAGGTCATGTCGCCCACGCACGGGTGCCGGTGTGCGGACATGTGGACGCGGATCTGGTGCGTACGGCCCGTCTCCAGCTTGATGTCGAGCAGCGACGCGGCCCGGAACGCCTCGATGAGGTCGTAGTGCGTGACGGACGGCTTGCCGTCGGCGGTCACCGCCCACTTGTAGTCGTGGTTCGGGTGCCGCCCGATGGGCGCGTCGATGGTGCCGCTCAGCGGGTCCGGGTGGCCCTGCACCAGCGCGTGGTAGCGCTTGTCGACCGTACGTTCCCGGAACTGCTGTTTGAGCAGCGTGTACGCGCGCTCCGACTTGGCGACGACCATCAACCCGGAGGTGCCGACGTCCAGCCGGTGCACGATGCCCTGGCGCTCCGCGGCGCCGGAGGTGGAGATGCGGTACCCGGCGGCGGCCAGCCCGCCGATGACGGTGGTGCCGGTCCAGCCCGGGCTGGGGTGCGCGGCGACGCCGATCGGCTTGACGATCACGACGATGTCGTCGTCGTCGTGCACGATCTCCATGCCCTCGACCGGCTCGGCCACGATCTGCACCGGCGCGGCGGGCGCGGGCATCTCGACCTCGAGCCAGGCGCCGCCGGTGACCCGCTCGGACTTGCCGACCACGGAGCCGTCGACCAGGACCTTCCCGGCGGCGGCCAGCTCGGCCGCCTTCGTACGGGAGAACCCGAACATACGGGCGATGGCGGCGTCGACGCGCTCGCCCTCCAGGCCATCGGGAACGGGCAGCGTACGGATCTCGGGAATCGTGCTCACCCGTCGAGTATGCCCTGTCAGTCCTTGTGGACGGTCCCGTCGGGGTCCAGCCCGCGGAACGACAGGATGACGATCAGGATGCCGCCGCAGACGATCGCCGAGTCGGCGAGGTTGAAGACGGCGAAGTGCGCCGGCGCGATGAAGTCGACCACCGCGCCCTCGAAGCGGCCTGGTGAGCGGAAGATCCGGTCGGTGAGATTGCCGAGCGCCCCGCCGAGGAGCAGACCGAGCGCAATGGCCCAGGGCAGGCTGTAGAGCTTGCGCGCGATACGGGCGATGACGACGATCACGGAGGTCGCGATGATGGTGAAGATCACGGTGAAGGCCTCGCCGATGCCGAAGGCGGCACCGGGATTGCGCACCAGCTCGAACTTCAGCAGATCGCCGATGACCTCTATCGGAGGGTGGTTCTCGAGCTTCTCCACCGCGATCAGCTTGCTGACGAGGTCCAGGGCATAGGCAACGACGGCCACGGCGAAGAGTACAAGGACCCTGCGCCTGCCCCGGGGCTGTGCCTCCGTCTCCTCAGGGGCCGCCCCCTCAACATCCGGCGTACCGATGATGCGCTCCGCCTCTGCCACGTGAGTCCCTCAACCTAGGTACCTGACTGTGCACGAGGGTACGGCACACACGTGCGGGTCAGCCGCGCCGCTCCTGCTTCTGCTTGCACTCCACGCAGAGGGTCGCCCTCGGGAACGCCTGCATGCGTGCCTTGCCGATCGGCGTGCCGCAGCTCTCGCAGAGCCCGTACGTCCCGGCGTCGAGCCGTCCCAGGGCCCGCTCCACCTGGACCAGCATGTCGCGGGCGTTGGCGGCGAGGGCCAGCTCGTGTTCACGCGTGATGTTCTTGGCGCCGGTGTCGGCCTGGTCGTCGCCGGCCCCGTCCCCGGAGTCCCGCATCAGACCGGTGATCGCCTCCTCGGAGTGCTCCAGCTCCGCACACAGCCGCTGAACCTCGCCGTTCAGCTCGGCGCGGGCCTCGGCGACCTCCTCGGGAGTCCAGGGGTCCTCCCCCGGCCGGACCTGGAGCTCTTCCGCAGCGGCTGCCATGGCGATACGGGCCTTGGGCAGCGGTGTCTCCGTCGGTTTCGTCGCGCTGCCGCCCGCGGTCTTCTTCACAACCACTTTCCTGGCTCCTGTCTGCTCAGCGGCCTCGGCCGCGGCCCTCGTCTTCCCGGCCTTCTTCGCGGCCTTCTTCGCGGCGCCGGAGTTCCCGGCGGCGGCCGCCCTTCCCGCCCCGGCCTTCTTGCCCGCGCCCGCCCCCGCCGATGCCTTCCCGGCGGGGGCCTTTCCGGACCGCGTGGCCGGGCCCCCCCACACCGGCTGCCGCACCTGCCGCGGCTCTCCTGCCCGCACCTCGTGCCGCCGGCGCCTTGTCCACGGCCGTGGCGGCCGGGGCCGCCTTCCCGCCGCCCGCGAGCTTCTTCGTGGCCGACCCGACCGCCGACGAGTTCCTGGCCCTGGCCGTGCTCTTCCTCCCCGCCACCTCCTCGGCCGCGGCCGTGGCAGTGGGTTTGCCGGGCGCCGTCTTCTTTACGGCGGTCTTCTTCGCCACCATGCCGCGGCCCCTTCACATTTTGTGATCTTGCTCGCGAATCGGTGCTGGGACGATAAATCGACCCCAGCCCCGCGGCAACGGGGCACGCCGCCGGTCCGGGCCACCCCCGTACGCGGCGAGGCGAGCCTGCATCGGTTGTGCCCAGCTCTCGGCCCTGTAATCCGCCTCGTGGGCCGCACCGTACTCATCCGGAGCGCGTATGCCATTCGGGTCATCGGGCGGCACCGCGCCATGCCCCGGGGGGCGCCCGGAAAACGGGTCGGCCTCCGCCCGGGAGGGCCCGTACACTGGGCGCAGCGAAAGGCTTGGATGGGGACGAGTAGCGTCGTACGCAGCCATGAGCGACCCGGGGACGGTGCGAGCCCGGGGGCGAGCGCGGTGTGAAGCATCACCCCGGAGCTGCCGGAAGAAAGCCGCAACGGCCAGTAGAACCGGCTTCGCGACCCGAATGAGGGGGCCACGGGCGGGATGCCCACCCGCGGCCAAGGAGGGTGGTACCGCGGGAGCGCACAACGGCTCTCGTCCCTCCGACGGAAGCAACAGCCCGTTGGAGGAGCTCGTCGATGACACCACCGCAGTACCGCCAGGTACCGGCTCAGGTCGACCTGTCCGCGCTCGAGCACGCCGTGCTCGACTTCTGGCGCGAGGCCAAGGTCTTCCAGAAGAGCCTTGAGCAGTCCGAAGGCCGCCCCGAATGGGTGTTCTACGAGGGTCCGCCCACCGCGAACGGCATGCCGGGCGCCCATCACATCGAGGCCCGCGTCTTCAAGGACGTGTTCCCGCGCTTCCGCACCATGCGGGGTTACCACGTCGCCCGCAAGGCCGGCTGGGACTGCCACGGCCTGCCCGTGGAGCTCGCCGTCGAGAAGGAACTCGGCTTCAACGGCAAGCAGGACATCGAGGCGTACGGCATCGCCGAGTTCAACGCCAAGTGCCGGGAGTCGGTGACCCGGCACACCGATGCCTTCGCCGAGCTGACGACGCGCATGGGCTACTGGGTCGACCTCGACGACGCCTACCGGACCATGGACCCGGAGTACGTCGAGTCGGTCTGGTGGTCGCTGAAGCAGATCTTCGACAAGGGTCTGCTGGTCCAGGACCACCGCGTCGCACCCTGGTGCCCGCGCTGCGGCACCGGTCTGTCGGACCACGAGCTGGCGCAGGGCTACGAGACGGTCGTCGACCCGTCGGTCTTCGTCCGGTTCCCGCTGACCTCCGGACCGCTCGCGGGCGAGGCCGCGCTGCTGGTGTGGACGACCACCCCGTGGACCCTGGTCTCCAACACCGCCGTCGCCGCGCACCCCGAGGTCACCTACGTGGTCGCGACGAACGGCGAGGAGAAGCTGGTCGTCGCCGAGCCGCTGCTGGCGAAGGCGCTGGGCGAGGGGTGGGAGGCCACCGGTCAGACGTTCACCGGCGCGGAGATGGAGCGCTGGAGCTACCGGCGCCCGTTCGAGCTGGTCGCCTTCGACAGCGAGGCGCACTTCGTCGTCAACGCCGAGTACGTCACCACCGAGGACGGTACGGGTCTGGTCCACCAGGCCCCGGCCTTCGGTGAGGACGACCTCAAGACCTGCCGGGCGTACGGTCTGCCGGTCGTCAACCCGGTCCGCCCGGACGGCACTTTCGAGGAGAACCTCGGCCTCGTCGGCGGCCAGTTCTTCAAGAAGGCCGACGAAGCCCTCACCAAGGACCTGGACGCCCGCGGCCTGCTGTTCCGCCACGTCCCGTACGAGCACAGCTACCCGCACTGCTGGCGCTGCCACACCGCGCTGCTGTACTACGCACAGCCGTCCTGGTACATCCGCACCACCGCGATCAAGGACCGGCTGCTGGCGGAGAACGAGAAGACCAACTGGTTCCCGGACTCCGTCAAGCACGGCCGCTTCGGCGACTGGCTGAACAACAACATCGACTGGGCGCTGTCCCGCAACCGCTACTGGGGCACCCCGCTGCCCATCTGGCGCTGCGAGGAGGGCCACCTCACCTGCGTCGGCTCGCTCACCGAGCTCTCCGAACTGAGCGGCTCCGACCAGTCCGGCCTGGACCCGCACCGCCCGTTCATCGACGAGGTCACCATCCCCTGCCCGACCTGCCAGGAGACGGCGACCCGCGTTCCCGAGGTCATCGACGCCTGGTACGACTCGGGCTCCATGCCGTTCGCGCAGTGGGGCTACCCGTACCGCAACAAGGAGATCTTCGAGAAGCGCTACCCGGCGCAGTTCATCTCCGAGGCCATCGACCAGACCCGTGGCTGGTTCTACACGCTGATGGCGGTCGGCACCCTGGTCTTCGACAAGTCGTCGTACGACAACGTGGTCTGCCTGGGCCACATCCTCGCCGAGGACGGCCGGAAGATGTCCAAGCACCTGGGCAACATCCTCCAGCCCATCCCGCTGATGGACCAGCACGGCGCCGACGCGGTCCGCTGGTTCATGGCCGCCGGCGGCTCCCCCTGGGCCGCCCGCCGGGTCGGCCACGGCACCATCCAGGAGGTCGTCCGCAAGACGCTCCTCACGTACTGGAACACGGTCGCCTTCCAGGCCCTGTACGCCCGTACCTCGAACTGGGCACCGTCCGCGTCCGACCCGGCCCCGGCCGAGCGGCCGCTGCTGGACCGCTGGCTGCTCAGCGAGCTCCACGCGCTGATCGACCAGGTCACGCAGGCCATGGAGGCGTACGACACCCAGCGTGCCGGAAAACTTCTCTCCTCCTTCGTCGACGACCTGTCCAACTGGTACGTCCGCCGCTCGCGCCGCCGCTTCTGGCAGGGCGACGCGGCCGCGCTGCGCACCCTGCACGAGGTCGTGGAGGCGGTCACCCGGCTGATGGCCCCGCTGACCCCGTTCATCACCGAGCGGGTCTGGCAGGACCTGGTCGTCCCGGTCACCCCGGACGCGCCGGAGTCGGTCCACCTGTCGTCGTGGCCGGTGGCGGACCTGGACGCGATCGACCCCGTGCTGTCACAGCAGATGCTGCTGGTCCGCCGCCTGGTCGAGCTCGGCCGCGCGACGCGTGCCGAGTCGGGCGTGAAGACCCGTCAGCCCCTCTCTCGCGCCTTGGTCGCGGTGGCGGGCTTCGAGTCCCTCTCCCCCGAGCTCCACACCCAGATCACGGAAGAGCTGAACGTCTCCTCCCTGGCCTCTCTCTCCGAGGTCGGCGGCTCGCTCGTCGACACCACGGCGAAGGCGAACTTCCGTGCCCTGGGCAAGCGTTTCGGCAAGGGCGTACAGGCGGTGGCCAAGGCCATCGCCGAGGCCGACGCCGCGGCACTCTCCCTCGCCCTCCGCGAGGGCAACGCCTCCGTCGTCGTCGACGGCGAGACGGTGACCCTCTCCCCAGAGGAGGTCATCATCACGGAGACCCCGCGCGAGGGCTGGTCGGTGGCCTCCGACCAGGGCGCGACGGTCGCGCTGGACCTGGAGATCACCCCGGAGCTGCGACTGGCCGGCCTGGCCCGTGACGCGATCCGGCTGATCCAGGAGGCCCGCAAGAACAGCGGCCTGGACGTCTCGGACCGTATCGCGGTGCGGTGGTCCTCCACGTCCGAGGAGACCACGGAGGCCCTGACCGAGCACGCGGCCCTGATCGCGGACGAGGTCCTAGCACCGGACTTCGCATCGGGCGAGGCGGACGAATCGTACGGCGCCCCGTTCACGGACGAGGGCCTGTCCCTCGCGTTCCGCCTCCGCAAGGCGTAACGCACGACCCGACGGCCCGGTCCCCCTGGGAGGGGACCGGGCCGTCGGCGCGCCCTTCGGGCGGTGTCCTCGAACTCCCCGGCTGCCTCCCCCAGAGGTGCTCCCCAGGACGGGCGGGAAGGTAACGCCCTCCGTCAGGGCAACCGATGTGTCCGTCCTCAAACGCCGGACGGGCTTGTCCGGGTACAGCCCGGTGGTCCACAACAGCGCAGCAGTCGAAGGGGACCGCGCAGGGGGCCGGCCGGGCCGTGACCAGGTCAACTCCACGGACTCCGAGACCGCGCGGCGTACAGGGGTCCTGGGGGTGTCCCCCGGGAAAGCACAGCATGCCCGGCCCGGACAGTACCCCCGGAGCGGCACCCGGCAACGACAGCAATCCCGGACCGACAGCGGCCTCGGAGCCGCACCCGACAACGGCGGCAATCCCCATCGCACCCGGCAACCAGCAGCAACCCCACAAGCCCGTCCTGGGGGTGCCCCCAGAGGTGCCCCCCAGGCCAACCCAACGTGGGGCGTCAGCACCGGACCCGCGCACCACAAAGGGCCGGGCCCCGGGGGAATCCCGGGGCCCGGCCCTTCGGCCTGCCGTGGCGTACGACTACGCGGTCGTCAGTTGTCGTCCTCGTCGATGAGGAAGCCACGCATCGGCGACGGCGCCTGCTGCATCGGCTGCGGGGCCGGCGGCCGTACCGGAGCCATCGGCTGCGTCATCGCGGGCGACATCTGCTGCTGGCCGCCGTACGACGGAGCGCTCGGCGCCGGGGCACCCATGGGCTGGTTGCCGCCCATCGTGTGGCCCATGGCCGACGCGCCGGCCGGGGCCATCGACGGGGCCGACGGCAGCGACGGGGCGGACGGAGTGCGCGGCGGGGCCAGCGACTCGTCGCTGGTCTCCAACTGACGCAGCTGGCTCTCCAGGTAGGACTTCAGCCGCGTTCGGTACTCGCGTTCGAAGCCGCGCAGGTCCTCGACCTTGCGCTCCAGCGTGGCGCGAGCGGACTCCAGGGAGCCCATCGCGACGCGGTGCTTCTCCTGCGCGTCCCGCTCCAGCGCGTCGGCCTTGGCGCGGGCATCCCGCTCCAGCCCCTCGGCGCGGCTGCGCGCCTCGCCGACGATCTTGTTGGCCTCGGAACGGGCCTCGGCGATCGCCTGGTCGGCGGTCTGCTGAGCCAGCGAGAGCACACGCGCGGCGCTGTCGCCGCCGGGGCCCTGACCGGGCTGCGGCATCTGCGGACCGTGGCCGCCCATGGGACCGCCCATCGGGCCTCCCATCGGCTGACCCATGGGGCCCTGACCCATCTGCGGCTGGCCCATCGGCTGGCCCATGGGGCCCTGGCCCATCTGGGGCTGGCCCATGGGGCCCTGACCCATCGGAGGCTGACCCATGGGGCCCTGACCCATCTGCGGCTGGCCCATCGGCTGACCCATGGGGCCCTGACCCATCGGAGGCTGACCCATCGGAGGCTGACCCATGGGGGGCTGGCCCATCGGGCCGGGACCCTGCGGGCCACCGGGACCCGCGGGCAGCGCGGGGGCACCGCTCGGCAGCTGGGGCGGGCCCATCTGCGGCTGCTGCTGGACCGGCGGTCCAGATATGGCGGCGGGCACCGGACCGCCGGGACGGTCCTGCGGCTCCGGCTTGCGCATGCCCTGCTGCTGCTGGTTCTGCGCGGCGGCGCGGGTGGCCGCGGCCAGTTTGGCCCGCAGGTCCTCGTTCTCGCGGAGCAGGCGGGTCAGTTCGGCTTCGACCTCGTCGAGGAAGGCATCGACCTCGTCCTCGTCATAGCCTTCTCGGAGGCGGACGGTCGTGAACTGCTTGTTCCGCACGTCCTCGGGGGTCAGCGGCATCTTTCCTTCACCTCTACGTAGTCGTCGGCAGTCGGCAGGACCGGATCGCTCATACCTGGCTCGCAAAGTTGCCCACGAGACTGAGCAGGAGAGAGACGATGATCATCAGAACGAAGAAGGACAGGTCGAGTGCCACGCCCCCGAGACGCAACGGCGGGATGAATCGCCGCAGAAGCTTGAGCGGTGGATCAGTGACAGTGTAGGTGGCCTCCAGAACGACCACCATCGCCTTGCCGGGTTGCCATGAACGGGCGAAATGAAAGACGTAGTCCATGACGAGCCGGAAGATCAGCAAGACGAGGAAGGCGACAAGCGCGTAGTAGATCACCAGCAGTGCCACGCCCATCTTGCGCTTCCCTCTCCCCTGGCTCTCGTTTCCGGCCTTTACGGCCGGTTGTTCCTTATGTCTTGTCTCAGCTCTGGTTGAAGAAACCGCCCTCTGCGATACGGGCCTTGTCCTCCGCCGTGACATCGACGTTAGCAGGCGACAACAGGAACACCTTCTGCGTCACCCGCTCAATGCTGCCATGCAGACCGAAGACGAGTCCCGCGGCAAAGTCGACAAGTCGCTTTGCATCGGTGTCGTCCATCTCCGTGAGGTTCATGATCACCGGAGTGCCCTCACGGAAGTGTTCCCCGATGGTACGGGCCTCGTTGTAGGTCCGCGGGTGCAGTGTGGTGATGCGGTAGGGCTCCCGCTCGGACACGACCTTGGGCATGATCACCGGGGCGTTCTTCTCCAGGCTCGGACGTTCGGGTGTGATGGATGCCACGGGAGCGATTCGCGCCGGACGTCCGCTTTCCACCGGAAGCGCCAACGGCTCCCGAGGCGCGGGCGGCTGGGCGACCCGTACCGGTTCGTCCCGTTCCACGTGATGTGTGGGCTGATGCCGCCGCCGGTCCCGCTCGGGCTCGGGCTCGGGTTCGAACTCGTCGTCGGGGTCGAACCCCGGGCCGTCGTAACCGTCGTCCTCCACGAGGCCGAGGTAGACCGCCATCTTGCGCATCGCGCCGGCCATGCTCCGATTCCTCCGCTCTGTGGTGGATCGCCCTACCGCTCATGTCACTTTGCCACCAAGTGCCCACGATCCACTAGGCCTGCCCGCCTTTTGCGGGAATGACCATATTTTCTGCTGTGGTCCGACTTTCTTCGCGACGTTACCCGAGGCGAGGTCGGACTCCGAGTACCGCCGTACCGACGCGTAGATGTGTCGCTCCGGCCGCGACGGCCGCTTCGAGGTCCCCACTCATCCCTGCCGAGACCATGTTCGCAGCAGGATGTGCCGCGCGCAGGCTGGACGCGAATTCCATCAGCCTCTCGAACGACGCCTGTTGACGTCCCGCGTAGGGACCATGGAGCGGCGCCACCATCATCAGGCCGTCAAGCCGCAGACCGGGAGCGTCTTCGATGAGTCCGGCCAACTCCTCGATTCCGTCCGGCGCGACGCCACCACGCGCGCCCCGGTCGCCCGACTCCGCGTCGAGGGCGACCTGAATCAGGCAGCCGGTCTCCCGATCCGCCCTCACGGCCGCCGCGGACAGTGCCGTGACGAGCTTTGGCCGGTCGACGGACTGCACGAAATCGGCATAACTCGCCACCGAACGCACTTTGTTCGTCTGCAACTGACCCACAAAATGCCAGGAAAGAGACAGATCCGCACAGGCGGCCGCCTTGGGCGCTGCGTCCTGGTCCTTGTTCTCGGCGACATGCCGGACACCCAGTTCGTACAGCGTCCGCACATCGCTCGCCGGGTAGGTCTTGGTGACCACGATCAGGGTCACTTCGTCCCGCTTGCGTCCGGCGGCGGCGCAGGCGGTGGCGATGCGCTCCTCCACCTGCTCCAGATTCGCGGCGAGTTGAGTCTTGCGGTCGGTCATGTCGTATCAGTCCAGCCAGACATATCCGGCGAGCCGTCCGGTGGAGCGGTCGCGGCGGTAAGAGAAGTGGTCGCTCGATTCCAGGGTGCAGACCGGCGAGCGCCGCATGTCGCGTACCCCGAGCGCCTCGAGCTGGGCATGGACTCCACCGGTGACGTCCACGGCCGGAGTGCCCCAGCTGGTCTCGGACCAGGCCTCGGGAACAACGGCGGCGACATCGGCCCGCATCTGCTCGGGGACTTCGTAGCAGCGTCCGCAGACCGCGGGGCCGGTACGGGCGACGATCCGGGCCGGGTCCGCGCCGAGCGACTCCATCGCGTCGACGGCCGCCGGCACGATCCCGGCGACCAGCCCCGGGCGGCCGGCATGGGCCGCGGCCACCACGCCCGCGACCGGGTCGGCCAGCAGGACGGGGGTGCAGTCGGCGGTGAGGACGGCAAGGGCGAGGCCGCGGCGTGCGGTGACCAGGCCGTCGACCGGCGGGGTCAGACGCGTGGTCCACGGCCCGTCGACCTCGGCGACGTCCTTGCCGTGCACCTGGTTCATCCAGACGATCAGCTCCGGGTCCAGGCCGAGCGCCTTCGCGGCGAGCGCGCGGTTGGCCTGTACGGCGGCCGGGTCGTCGCCGACCGCGCCGCCGAGGTTGAGCTCCTCGTACGGAGCGGCGCTCACTCCACCCCACCTGTCGGTGAAGGCGAAATGCGCGCCGCTCACAGTCTGCTGTGCGCTTATCACTTCAGGAAGTCCGGCACGTCCAGCTCTTCGGCCTGGCTGTCCTGGTACGGGCGGGCTGTCGGGACCTGCGGCTGTGCCACCGGCACGACCGGGACCTCGTTCACCTGAACCGGCTCGGCCGGGACCGGGGCCGGCTCCTCGCGCGGGGAGACCGCGCCGAGTCCGCCGAGCGTCCGCGACGCGGGCTCGGGCGTACGCATCGGGGCGGGCTCCTCGCGCTTGGTGGAGGCGGCGCCGAGCACATTGTCACGGCGGGCCGGCGGCTGCCCACCGTCGAATCCGGCCGCGATGACGGTGACCCGCACCTCGTCGCCCAGGGCGTCGTCGATGACGGCGCCGAAGATGATGTTCGCCTCGGGGTGAGCAGCCTCGCTGACCAGCTGGGCGGCCTCGTTGATCTCGAAGAGACCGAGGTCCGAGCCACCGGAGATGGAGAGCAGCACACCGCGGGCGCCGTCGATGGACGCCTCCAGCAGCGGGGAGGAGATCGCCATCTCGGCCGCGGCCACCGCGCGGTCGTCGCCGCGCGCCGAGCCGATGCCCATGAGGGCCGAGCCGGCCTCGGACATCACGGACTTGACGTCGGCGAAGTCCAGGTTGATGAGACCCGGGGTGGTGATGAGGTCGGTGATGCCCTGCACACCGGAGAGCAGCACCTGGTCCGCGGACTTGAACGCGTCGAGCACGCTGACCTGGCGGTCCGAAATGGACAGCAGCCGGTCGTTGGGAATGACGATCAGGGTGTCGACCTCTTCGCGGAGCGCCGCAATGCCGTCCTCGGCCTGGTTGGCGCGGCGGCGGCCCTCGAAGGTGAAGGGGCGGGTGACCACGCCGATGGTGAGCGCACCGAGCGAGCGAGCGATGTTGGCCACGACGGGCGCGCCGCCCGTGCCGGTGCCGCCGCCTTCGCCGGCGGTGACGAAGACCATGTCGGCCCCCTTGAGGACCTCCTCGATCTCCTCCCGGTGGTCCTCCGCCGCCTTGCGGCCGACGTCCGGGTTGGCTCCGGCCCCGAGGCCGCGGGTGAGTTCCCGGCCGACGTCGAGCTTGACGTCGGCGTCGCTCATCAACAGGGCTTGCGCGTCAGTGTTGATCGCGATGAACTCGACGCCCTTGAGGCCGACCTCGATCATTCGGTTGATGGCATTGACACCACCGCCGCCGACACCGATGACCTTGATGACTGCGAGGTAGTTCTGCGGTGCTGCCACGTCGAAGGCCTCTCGCCTCGAGTTACGGGTCGCCGCTTCATGTTGCCGTTCCGCGACGACGGATGCCGATTGGGACGGTCCGGAACGCCGACCCGAACCCTAACGTTGAAGTTTAGGGTTACCAGTGTGTCTGTTCGTTGGACTCTTCCGAACGAGACACTAAGTCGACAAGTGGCGCGCGTTCAACGAACACGCCGAACCTCCCGTTTTTCTTTTCACCCTATGTGATCACCCGTAGCTCCCGCCAACCAGGGTGCTGGCCTGGGCATATGTCCGTCAACTCGACGCAGCCGCAGGGGCGCTGGGGGCACTCACATCGAAGTGACGGGCTTTCGGGGCTGCTTTCATGAGTGCTGTGAGGGCTCGTGCCTTCGCGGCCCCCTGCTCTCCGCTGCCCCAGATCACCGTACGGCCCCCGCGCAGCTCCACGGAGATGGCGTCGTACGACCGGACCCGGACGACCTTGATGTCCCGTGCCACCGCGGCAGGGAGCTCTTCGGTGACCCGGACCGCCTCGCGCAGCAGCCGGCCCGTCCCGAAGCGGCGCAGGCTCGGCGACCGTTCCGGGGTCAGTTCCAGCAGGGGAACGCCCTCGGGGCGCTGCCGCACGGTGGCGAAGCGGGTGCCTTTCGCGTCCACTTCGACGAAGTCCGTGCCCTTCTGGATGATCAGAGCCGGCTGCCGTTCGGTCACTTTCAGTCCCACACCGTCCGGCCAGGAACGGAAGACCTCCACCGAATCGATGCGGGGAAGTTCGCGCAGCAGCCGCGTCTCCATCGCGTCGGTGTCGACGGAGACCAGCGGCGCCCCGACCGGGACGGCGGCAACGGCCTCCACCTCGGCCGGTGTCAGCGCCTCGGTGCCAGTGGTGCTGACGCCTTCCACGCGCAGCCAGGAGGAGCCGTAGAGCACCCATACCGCGCCGCCGGCGAGCAGTACCGCGGTGACGAGCAACAGCAACGGCCCCCGACGGAGCGGAATCCGGAACCGGCCGCCGGAAGTGCCGCCGCGGGAAGAGCGGGAACGGCCGGATTCCGCCGCCTTGCGGGTACCGCGCTGCGCGGTGGTCGATCCGGCCACTCCCTGTCGCCTCCTGCGTCGGGGGCCGATCACCCGGCCCGGTGTGCGCCGATCGCCTCGTAGACCATGCCCACGAGCAGTTCGTCGGCGTCCCGGCGGCCGAACTCGGCGGCGGCGCGGGACATCTCGTACAGCCGGTGGGGATCGGCGAGCACCGGAAGCACATTGTTCTGCACCCACTCGGGGGTGAGTTCCGCGTCGTCGACCAGCAGACCGCCGCCCTCCTTGACCACCGGCTGGGCGTTGAGCCGCTGTTCGCCGTTGCCGATCGGCAGCGGGACGTAGGCGGCGGGGAGCCCGACGGCGGAGAGTTCGGCGACGGTCATCGCGCCCGCACGGCAGAGCATCATGTCCGCCGCGGCGTAGGCGAGATCCATCCGGTCCACGTACGGTACCGGGATGTAAGGCGGCATACCGGGCATGTTGTCGACACGCGGCAGTTCGTTCTTGGGGCCGACCGCGTGCAGGATCTGGATTCCGGAGCGCTGAAGCGCCGGGGCGACCGCCTGTACCACCTCGTTGAGCCGACGTGCGCCCTGCGAGCCGCCGGAGACCAGCAGCGTCGGCAGGTTGGGATCCAGCCTGAAGGCCGCGCGGGCCTCGGGGCGGACGGCGGCACGGTCGAGGGTGGCGATGGTGCGGCGCAGCGGGATGCCGACGTAGCGGGCGTTCCGCAGCTTGCTGTCCGGAGTGGAGACGGCCACTGCGGCCGCGTAGCGCGAGCCGATCTTGTTGGCGAGTCCCGGGCGGGCGTTGGCCTCATGGACGACGATCGGCACGCCGAGGCGCTTGGCGGCCAGATAGCCGGGCAGGGCGACATAGCCGCCGAAGCCGACCACACAGTCCGCCTTCGTGCGCTCCAGCACCTGCTCGGCAGCCTTGATGGTGCCGCGCAGCCGGCCCGGAACGGTGATCAGTTCGGGTGTGGGCTTGCGCGGCAGCGGTACGGCGGGGATCAGTGCCAGCTCGTAGCCCCGCTCGGGGACGAGCCTGGTCTCCAGGCCGCGTTCCGTGCCGAGTGCCGTGATGCCCACGGTCGGGTCCTGCCTGCGCAGGGCGTCCGCGAGGGCAAGCGCGGGCTCGATGTGGCCGGCGGTCCCCCCACCGGCGAGTACGACATGCACCGAAATTCACCGCTCTCCGGACGGCCGTTTCTTGACGCGCCGCCTCATCGACTTCCATCTCACCCGAGGTTGCCGCATGGCCAGGGCCGCCCGCGCGGCGGGGTCCTCTCGCGCGAAGGCGATCAGCAGCCCGACGGCGAACATGGTCGGCAGCAGGGCGGAACCTCCGTAGGAGAACAGCGGGAGGGGAACACCGGCGATCGGCAGCAGACCGAGCACCGCACCGATGTTGATCACGGCCTGGGCCGTGATCCAGGTGGTCACGCCTCCCGCGGCGAACCTGACGAAGGGATCCTCCGTGCGTCCGGCCACGCGGATACCCGCATAGCCTAGAGCCGCGAACAGGGCGAGCACCGACAGCGTCCCTGCCAGCCCCAGTTCCTCCCCTGTGATGGCGAAGATGAAGTCGGTGTGCGCTTCGGGGAGTTGGCCCCATTTTTCCACACTCGCACCAAGTCCGGAACCGAAGAGTCCGCCGGAGGCGAGAGCAAAGATTCCATGCACCGCCTGCCAGCATTCGCCCTCCGGTCCGAGATCGGTGGCGCCGATGCAGGACAGACGGGACATGCGGTTGGGGTTGCCGGCGATCAGCACGGTACCGATGGCCACTGCGACCCCCAGCACCCCGGCGAAGAGGCGGGTGGGCGCACCCGCGAGCCACAGCAGCCCGAAGAGGATCGCGGAGAGAATGATCGCCGTGCCCATGTCGCCGCCGAGCATGATCAGCCCGAGGAGCAGAAACGCGACCGGCACCAGCGGCACCAGCATGTGCTTCCACTGCGTGAGCAGCCGCTTCTCGTGCTTGCGGGCGAGCAGGTCGGCCCCCCACAGGACCAGGGCCAGCTTGCCGAACT
The DNA here is from genome assembly GCF_039536205.1 of Streptomyces sannanensis. Lineage (GTDB taxonomy): Bacteria > Actinomycetota > Actinomycetes > Streptomycetales > Streptomycetaceae > Streptomyces > Streptomyces sannanensis. The sequence continues at coordinate 1,803,133 of NZ_BAAAYL010000001.1, forward strand.
CGCTGGGCTGGAGCTGGAACGGGCCGCCCAGATAGAGCCAGTTCCGGTTGCCGTTGACCTCGTGCCCTATCCCCGGCACCTGCACCAGCACCATCAGGAACACCGTGCCGGCGAGCAGCGGGTACGCGAACGCCCGGTGCAGCTTCGACGGCATCCGAGAGGCGATCAGCAGCAGCAGGCTTCCGAGGAAGGCAGCGAGGAACTGCTTGCGGAAGAAGTACGAGGCGGGCAGCGACAGCGCCAGCGCCTTGATCATCGAGGCGGAGTACACCATGACCAGGCCCAGCACGGTGATCAGCAGGCTGCTGCCCAGGATGAGGTAGTACGCGGTCAGCGGCCGGTCCCAGGCCCGCCGCAGCCGCTCGTACGCCCGGCGCAGGCGCCTGCCCCGCGGCGGCCGGAAGGCCGGGATCCGCCCGGCGCTCCCCCGGCGCGCGGAGGGCCGGCGCGCGGCGCCCGCGTACGGCCGGCCGCGCAGGGCGACGCCCAAGCCGCCGGGTGCGCCCGCGAACGCGAGCCCGACGCCGTGGCGAGGATGTCCCGGTCCGCCGGGCTCGGGAGAATCGTCGGCCGGCATAGCTCGGTGTCCCCTCCAGTCGTGCCCCGGCGCGGCCGGTCCGCCGTACGGGACCGGCCGCTAGGCGCTCTCCGCGGCGAGGGCGTGGACCGCTTCCGCGAACGCCTCGCCGCGCTTGTTGTAGTTGGTGAACATGTCCATCGAGGCGCAGGCCGGGGCCATCAGCACGGTGTCCCCCGGCCGGGCGAGCCGTGCCGCTTCGCGGACCGCCTCGGACATCGCCCCAGTGTCGGTCCGGTCGAGGTCGACCACCGGGACCTCGGGCGCGTGTCGCGCCAGGGCTTCGCGGATCAGCGCACGGTCGGCGCCGATCAGGACGGCACCGCGCAGCCGCTTCGCCGACCTCTGCACCAGCTCGTCGAAGGTGGCACCCTTGGCGAGGCCGCCGGCGATCCAGACGATCGGGTCGTACGCGGCGAGGGATGCCTCCGCCGCATGCGTGTTGGTCGCCTTGGAGTCGTCGATGTACGTGACACCGTCCACGTCCGCGACATGTGCGATGCGGTGCGCGTCCGGGCGGAAGTTCCGCAGCCCCTCACGTACCGCGGCGGGCTCGACGCCGAAGGCGCGGGCCAGCGCGGCCGCGGCGAGGGCGTTGGCGATGTTGTGCGGGGCCGGAGGATTGATGTCGGAGACCTCGGCCAGCTCCTGCGCGTTCTTGTACCGGTCGGCCACGAAGGCCCGGTCGACCAGGATTCCGTCGACCACGCCGAGCTGGGAGGGGCCGGGGGCGCCGAGGGTGAAGCCGATCGCGCGGCAGCCCTCCTCGACGTCGGCTTCCCGGACCAGGTCCTCGGTGGCCCGGTCGGCCACGTTGTAGACGCAGGCGACGGTATTGCCCTCGAAGATACGGCCCTTGTCGGCGGCGTACGCCTCCATGGAGCCGTGCCAGTCGAGGTGGTCCGGCGCGAGATTCAGCACCGCCGCGGAGTGGGCGCGAAGCGAGGGTGCCCAGTGCAGTTGGTAGCTGGACAGTTCGACGGCGAGTACGTCGTACGGCTCGGCCCCTTCGTCCCCCCGGGACAGCACCACATCGATGATCGGGGTGCCGATGTTGCCCACGGCGGCGGTCCGCAGTCCGGCCGCACCGAGGATCGAGGCGAGCATCTGCGTGGTGGTGGTCTTTCCGTTGGTGCCGGTGATCGCCAGCCAGGGGGCCGCATCCGGACCACGCAGCCGCCAGGCGATCTCCACGTCACCCACGACGTCCACGCCCGCCTCGGCGGCGGCCTGGAAGAGGGGGCTGGACGGCTTCCAGCCGGGCGAGGTGACGACCAGCTCGGTGCCCTCGGGGAGGGTGACCGCGTCACCGAGGCGGACCTCGATGCCCAGGGCCCGCAGTTCCGCGGCCCGTGTCCGGTGCGTATCGCTGTCGCCGCCGTCGACGACGGTGACCAGCGCGCCGAGGCCGGCCAGGGCGCGGGCGGCGCTGATGCCGCTCACGCCGAGGCCGGCGACGGTGATGTGCTTGCCGTTCCAGGTCACTTCTCGGCCGCCCAGCCCGCGTAGAAGATTCCGAGACCCACGATGACGCACATGCCCTGAATGATCCAGAAGCGGACCACCACCAGGACCTCCGACCACCCCTTGAGCTCGAAGTGATGCTGGAGCGGTGCCATCCGGAAGACTCGCTTGCCGGTCATCTTGAAGGAGCCGACCTGGATGATCACGGACATGGTGATCATGACGAAGAGACCGCCGAGGAGGGCGAGCAGCAGCTCCGTGCGGGAGCAGATCGCCAGACCGGCGAGCGCGCCGCCGAGGGCGAGCGAACCGGTGTCGCCCATGAAGATCTTGGCGGGCGAGGTGTTCCACCACAGAAAGCCGAAGCAGGCGCCCATCAGGGCCGAGGCGACGACCGCGAGGTCGAGCGGGTCGCGGACCTCGAAACAGGCGTTGGGGTTGGTCAGGGTCACCGCGTTGGCGCAGGACTCCTGGAACTGCCAGACACCGATGAACGTGTACGCGCCGAAGACCATCACCGAGGCACCGGTGGCCAGACCGTCCAGACCGTCGGTCAGGTTCACGCCGTTCGACATCGCGAGGATCATGAACAGCGCCCAGATCACGAAGATCACCGGGCCGATCGACCAGCCGAAGTCGGTGACGAACGACAGCTTGGTGGAGGCCGGGGTGTTCCCTCGGCCATCCGCGAACTGCAGTGCCAGCACCGCGAAGGCGCTACCGACGATCAGCTGTCCGGCCATCTTCGCCTTGGCCCGCAGACCGAGCGACCGCCGCTTGATGATCTTGATGTAGTCGTCGAGGAAACCGACGAGACCCATACCGGCCGTCAGGAAGAGCACCAGCACGCCCGAGAACGTCGGGTCCTCGCCGGTGATCACCTTCGTCAGAGCGTACGCGGCGATCGTCGCCAGGATGAAGGCGATACCACCCATCGTCGGCGTACCGCGCTTGCTGGCGTGCTCACGCGGGCCGTCGTCACGGATGTACTGCCCGTACCCCTTCCGGGCCAGCAGCTTGATCAGCAGCGGCGTACCGATCAGGGTCAGGAAGAGTCCGATGACTCCCGCGAAGAGGATCTGCCTCATCGGCCGGCTACCTCGCCCTCGGACGCCCCGTCGAGCAGCGCCAGCGCGACCCGCTCAAGACCAATGGACCGGGACGCCTTCACCAGCACGACGTCTCCCGGGCGCAGCTCACTGCGCAACAGGTCGACCGCCGCCTGCGCGTCGGACACGTGCACCGACTCCTCACCCCACGAACCCTCGTTATAGGCGCCCATTTGCAGCCAGGACGCTTCCCTGCCCCCGACCGCCACGAGCTTGCTGACGTTGAGCCGGACGGCCAGCCGTCCGACCGCGTCGTGCTCGACGAGCGACTCGTCGCCGAGCTCGGCCATTGCGCCGAGCACCGCCCACGTACGACGTCCCTTGCCCATGGCGGCCAGCGCACGCAGCGCAGCCCGCATGGATTCGGGATTCGCGTTGTAGGCGTCGTTGACGACGGTCACACCGTCCGGACGCTCGGAGACCTCCATCCGCCACCGGGACAGGCTGCCCGCCTCGGAGAGCGCGGTGGCGATCTCGTCCACGGGCATGCCCAGTTCATGGGCGACGGCGGCCGCGGCGAGCGCGTTCGACACGTGATGCTCACCGTACAGGCGCATGGTCACATCGCTGTACCCGGAGGGTGTGTGAAGCCTGAAAGCGGGCTGTCCGGCCGCTGTGAGCCGGACGTCCTCGGCACGCACATCGGCGTCCTCGGCCTCGCCGAAGAGCACGGTACGCGCCTTCGTACGGGCCACCATGGCCCGTACCAGCGGGTCGTCCGCGTTGAGCACCGCGACGCCGCCCGCCTCCGCCGACGGCAGTGCCTCGACCAGTTCGCCCTTGGCCCGGGCGATCTGCTCCCGGCCGCCGAACTCGCCGATGTGGGCGGTGCCGACGTTGAGGACGAGGCCGATGCGCGGCGGGGTCAGCCCGGTGAGGTAGCGGATGTGGCCGATGCCCCGGGCGCCCATCTCGAGGACGAGGTGCTCGGTGTCCTCGGTGGCGCTCAGCGCGGTGAGCGGCAGACCGAGTTCGTTGTTGAGCGAGCCGGGCGTCCAGACCGTCGGCGCCTTGCGCTGCAGCACCTGTGCGATCAGGTCCTTGGTGCTGGTCTTGCCCGCGGAGCCGGTGAGCGCCACGAGGGTCGCGCCGAGCCGCTGGACGACGGCGCGTGCGAGGGCTCCGAGCGCCGCCTGTACATCGTCGACGACGACGGCGGGGACACCGACCGGACGCGAGCCCAGCACGGCGACCGCGCCGGCCGCGATCACGTCCTCGGCGTAGTCGTGGCCGTCGACGCGGGTGCCCACGATGGCGACGAAGAGGCTGCCGGATTCCACTTCACGGGAATCCCTGACCACCGGTCCTGTGACCTGCACGGATGGATCCGGTATGTCATGGGTCTGCCCGCCGACGATTTCGGCGATCTCGGCGAGGGAAAGGGCGATCACAAACTCATCCCTGACTGTTCTCGTGTCGATTGGCGCGCTCCATCGGGTGCGCCTCGATGGCGGCCCGGAGGACCTGACGATCGTCGAAGGGGCGTACCACCCCGGCGATGTCCTGGCCCTGCTCGTGGCCCTTGCCCGCGACCAGCACGGTGTCGCCCGGTCTGGCGCGGGCGACGGCCGCGGCGATGGCGGCCGCACGGTCCGGCTCGACCAGGACGTCGCCACGCTCCTCGGCAGGCACCCCGGCGGCGCCGGCGAGCATCGTGGTGAGGATCGCGAGCGGATCCTCGGAGCGCGGATTGTCGGAAGTCAGTACGGCGGTGTCGGCGAGCCGGGCGGCGGCGGCGCCCATCGGGCCGCGCTTGGTCTCGTCGCGGTCGCCACCGCAGCCGAGCACGATGTGCAGCCTGCCCTCGGTGACTTTGCGCAGCGCGCGCAGGACCGACTCGACGGCGTCCGTCTTGTGGGCGTAGTCGACGACCGCGAGGTACGGCTGGCCGACGTCCACGCGCTCGAGTCGGCCCGGGACGCCGGGCACGGCCGCGATCCCGTCGGCGGCCCGCTGCGGGTCGAAGCCCGCCTCGGCGAGCGTGACGATCGCGGCGAGCGTGTTGGCGACGTTGAAGGGACCGGCCAGCGGTGCCTTCGCGGAGATCCGCTGTTCCTTGGGGCCGACGACCGTGAAGGTGCTGTCCATCGGGCCGATGAGGACGTCCTCGGCCCGCCAGTCGGCGTCCGGGAGGCCCGCGGCGGAGAAGGTGACAACCGGTACGGTCGCCTCCTCGGCCAGCCTGCGGCCGTACTCGTCGTCGAGGTTGATGACGCCGAACCTGCTGCGGCGGGGGGTGAACAGCTGCGCCTTGGCCCGGTAGTAGTCCTCCATGTCGGAGTGGAACTCCATGTGCTCCGGGCTGAGGTTGTTGAAGACCGCAATGTCGAAGACGCAGCCGTCGACCCGGCCGAGCACCAGCGCATGGCTGGAGACCTCCATGGCGACCGACGCGACGCCGCGTTCGCGCATGACGGCGAAGAGCGCCTGGAGGTCGGTGGCCTCGGGAGTCGTACGTTCGGACTTGACCCGCTCGTCGCCGATGCGCATCTCGACCGTGCCGATCAGGCCCACCCGTCGCCCGCCACCACCCTTCTGCGAAAGCTCCCCCGGACCCCGTCCGGGGGTGCCCCCATCGCGCCCTTCCTCTCGGGTGGTGGGGCCGTCGGCGGACTTCAGCCCGGCCTCGACGAGGTAGGCCGTGGTGGTCTTGCCGGAGGTACCGGTGATGCCGATCTGGAGCAGGTCGCGACCCGGATGCCCGTAGATCTCGGCGGCGAGCTCACCCATCCGGCCGCGCGGGTCCTCGGTCACCAGAACCGGCAGGCCGGTCACGGCTGCGCGCTCGGCGCCCGACGGGTCGGTGAGGACGGCGGCCGCGCCGAGGCCGGCGGCCTGGGCGGCGAAGTCTGCGCCGTGGAAGCGGGCACCGGGCAGGGCGGCGTACAGGTCACCCGGGCGTACCGCCCGTGAGTCATGGGTGATCCCGGTGACCTCCCCGGCTCCGGGGGACTCGGTACCCAGCCGGGTGGCCAGTTCCGCGAGCGGGGTCGGTCGGACCCGGTCGGGGCGGGGCGTTCCGGGACGTTTCGCCGGGGCGTCCTGCTGGGTGCTTGGGGACTGATCAGCGTGTGGCACGGCGGTGAGCGTACCGGGCGTACCGGGCTCGCGGCTAAATGAGGGGGGCCTGTGCATGGTCGTCACGATCACTCGGCGGGTGCGAAAGTCACCGGCAGCCGGGCGGCTTCGCTGCCGGTCGGGGGAACCCGTAGGGTCTTCAGGGAGAACTCCATGACCTGCTTGAAGACCGGACCGCAGATCTGGCCGCCGAAGTAGCTGCCCCTGGTCGGGTTCTGGATGGCGCAGTAGACGGTGACGCGCGGCTTGTCGGCAGGTGCGAAGCCGGCGAAGGACGCGGTGTAGCCCCGGTATGTGCCGGTGACGGGGTCGACGCGGTTGGCGGTTCCGGTCTTGCCCGCCACCCGGTAACCGGGGATACGGGCCTTGGTTCCCGTGCCCTCCTCGCTGCCGACGACGGACTCCAGCATCGTGGCGAGGGTCCTGGCGGTCTTCGCGCTGACCACCCGGGTCCGCTCGGGGGCGGTTGCCGGGGTGAACACGCCGTCGGGTCCCTTGGTGCCGCGCACCAGGGTGGGCTGGATGCGTACTCCACCGTTGGCGATCGTCGAGTACACGGAGGCCGCCTGCATGGCATTGAGCGACAGGCCCTGGCCGAACCGGACGGTGAACTGCTGGGAGGTCGACCAGTCCTTCGGCTGGGCGAGGATGCCCGCGGTCTCCCCCGGGAAGCCGAGGCCGCTGGGCGAGCCGATGCCGAACTTCCGCAGGTACGAGTAGAGGACCCGGTTGGCCTCGGCGTCGGTCTTGCCGAGCTGCTCCACCGCGAGGATCGTGCCGATGTTGCTGGACTTGGCGAGCACGCCGTTGAGCGTCAGGTACCAGGTGGGGTGATCGATGTCGTCCTTGAAGAGCCGGTCGCCGCGCTGCAGCCGGTTGGGGACGGTGACCCGGGTGGTGGGAGTGGCGGCGTTCTCCTCCAGCACGGCGGCCATGGACATGACCTTGCTGGTGGAGCCCGGTTCGTACACGTCCTGGAGCGCGCCGTTGCCCATGGCCGCGGCATCGGCGTGGGTGAGATCATTGGGGTCGAAGCCGGGGGCGTTGGCCATGGCGAGGATCTCGCCCGTGGTGGTGTCCTGCACTATCACGTAGCCGCGGTCCGCCTTGGACTTCTTCACCTGGTCGGTGATGGCCTTCTGAGCGGCCCACTGGATGTCCCGGTCGAGGGTCAGCTCGACGTCGGACCCGGGCACCGCGGGGGTCTCCCGGGAACCCACGGTGGGCACCCGGTGGCCGCCCGCCTGGGCATAGGTGATCTTGCCGTCCCGCCCGGTCAGCTCCTTGTCCATGAGGATCTCCAGGCCGCCCGCGCCCCGGCCGTCCGCGTTGACCCAGCCCAGCGTCCCGGCGGCGAGATCACCGTTGGGGTACACACGCTTGCTGCTCGACTCCTGGAAGACGCCGGCCATCACATTGGCACCCGGTCCGCCCTTGGCCTTGTCGGCGCGGGCCTTGTCGGCGAAGACGCTCTTGAGGTCCTTGATCTGGTTCCAGACCTGGGGGGTCTGCCGGCGGGCCAGGACGACATATCTGGTGTCCGGCTTCTTGAGCTTCCTGGTGAGCTCGGCGGCGTCGGCCCCGAGGATCGGAGCCAGCAGTGCGGCCGCCTGCTCCGGGGCGTCCGGCGCCTTGCTCTGCTCCGGCGTGAACATCGTCGGGTCGGCGGTGATGTCGTAGGCGTCGACGCTCGTCGCCAGGGCGATTCCGGAGCGGTCGGTGATGTCGCCGCGCTCGGCGGGCAGATCGACGCTCGAGTAGCGGTTCTTCTCGGCCTTGGCGGCGTACGCGTCGGCGTCGACGGCCTGGACCTGGAGCAGTCTGACGACGAAGGCCAGCATGACGAGGGTCAGCCCCAGGCCGACCAGCCGCAGCCGGGGGCGCGGGCTGCCCAGTCTGAGCGCCTTCGGGGCGGGTCGGGCGGCCGGCCGCGGGCGGGCCCCGGACGGGGGGCGCGCAGGCCGCGGCACGCGCCGGGCCGGGGGTTCCTTCGGGCTCACTGCTGCACCTGCCGAGGGGTCGGAGTGGGCTGCGCGGAGAGGATCGGAGCCGGCGGCGCGGCGGGCGCCTGCCGGAGGGAGACCCGGCGCGGAACGCCGTGGACCGTACCGTCCGGATCGAGGAAGACCGGGCTGCCGCCGGGGACCATGCCGAGTTCGCGCGCGCGGCGCTCCAGGGCGTCGGGCGCCGAATAGTCGTCGATGTCCCGCTGGAGAGCCTGCTGCTCATCGGTGAGCTCGGTGGTGCGTTTCTTGAGCTCGCTCAGCCGGAACGACCCCTCGTTGAGGGAGGAGTTCAGCATCAGCAGCGTGATGAGACCGCCGGCGAGGAGAAGGACGACCAGCAGGACGAAAGGGCTGCGGGCGGCGCTGCTGGGACCGGACGGCATCAGCCGCGCCAGCCGCGCGCCCCGCCCCTTCACCTGCTTGGCCGGCTTCGTCACGGCTGGACGTCCTCCCTGATCCGCTCGGCCCCTCGCAGTCGTGCCGGTGCGGCACGGCGGTTCTCCGCGATCTCTTCCTCCGTCGGCAGCTCCGCGCCGCGGGTGAGCAGCTTCAGACGCGGCTGGTACTGCTCCGGTACGACCGGGAGGCCGGGCGGGGCGGTGCTGGCGGCCCCCGCCGCGAAGACGTGCTTGACCAGCCGGTCCTCCAGCGAGTGGTACGACAGGACCGCGATACGGCCGCCGACCGCGAGCGCCTTCACCGCGGCCGGGACGGCCCGCTCCAGGACCGACAGCTCACCGTTGACCTCGATGCGCAGGGCCTGGAAGGTGCGCTTGGCGGGGTTGCCGCCGGTGCGCTTGGCCGCCTGGGGCAGCGCCTGACGGATCAGTTCGACGAGCCGGGCGCTGTTGGTGAAGGGCTCCTTCTCGCGCTCCCGGACGATCGCGTCCACGATCTTCTTGGCGAACTTCTCCTCGCCGTACTGGCGCAGGATCCGTACCAGCTCGCCCGGCGGATAGGTGTTGAGCACCTCCGCGGCGCTGATCCCGGTCGTCTGGTCCATGCGCATGTCGAGCGGGGCGTTCTGGGCGTAGGCGAAGCCGCGGTCCGCCTCGTCGAGCTGCATGGAGGAGACACCGAGGTCGAAGAGGATGCCCTGGACACCGTGAATGCCCAGCCGGTCCAGCACCTCGGGCAGCTCGTCGTACACGGCGTGCACCAGGGTGGCGCGGTCGCCGAACGGGGCGAGCCGTTCACCGGAGAGGCGCAGCGCCTCCTTGTCGCGGTCCAGTGCGACGAGCCGGACCTCGGGGAACCGCTCGAGCATCGCCTCGCTGTGGCCACCGAGGCCGAGGGTGCAGTCGACGACGACCGCTCCCGGACGGTCGAGAGCCGGGGCCAACAGGTCCAAGCATCGCTGGAGCATCACCGGGACGTGTCGCTGACTCAAAGCGCCCTCTCAGGTCGGGCGCGACCGCGCGCACCGCCGGGTCCCCGCCCGCTCGGAAGGGAGACGGTCTGCTGGCGCCGGGAAGTGGCGTCAGCCGACCGGCGAGCGGGAGGAGGCCGAGCCGTACGTGCGCCGCGCACGGAACGAACGTGGAATTTTATGGGCTGTGCGGGTGAGCGGGGTGGGTCCGTGAAGCCGGATCAGGGCGTCACGGGTCCCGCTTCGCGCCACTTTAGTCCACTCGTCCTTCCGGTCAATCAACCGGCCAGCGCGTCGCCCGGCCCGCTCACGACGAAGCCTCATACCGGATGATTTCCCTCATTCGGGTGCATCTCTTACACGCCTGTGGGTTAGCTCACAACAAGTCCCGTTGACCTTCTTTGTCCTACCTCACAGCAGGCCCTGACCGACGGCGACCACTACCGTCATCTACATGTCGACTCCCGCGCACATCCCCTCAGAGCCCGCTCCCTCCGGCAGCCGCAGCGTCACCGACCGGCTCGTCGAGGCGAACAGCCGCTACGCCGAGAGCTTCCACGACCCGGGCATGGACGCCCGCCCCGTGCTGCACGTCGCCGTCGTCGCCTGCATGGACGCCAGGCTCGACCTGCATGCCGCGCTCGGCCTGGAGCTGGGCGACTGTCACACCATCCGCAACGCGGGCGGCGTGGTCACCGACGACGTGATCCGCTCCCTCACCATCAGCCAGCGGGCGCTCGGCACCCGCAGCGTGATGCTCGTCCACCACACCAACTGCGGTCTGGAGAGCCTCACCGAGGACTTCCGGCACGATCTGGAGGACGAGGTCGGGCAGCGGCCGCCCTGGGCGGTGGAGGCGTTCCGGGACGTCGACCAGGACGTGCGCCAGTCGATGCAGCGCGTACGGACCTCCCCCTTCCTGCTGCACACCGACGATGTGCGAGGGTTTGTCTTCGATGTGACGACGGGTCTGCTGCGGGAGATCGCCCCGTCCAACTGACGTGGAGTTATCCACAGCGAGTGACACGAAGCGGTAACGGCTACAAGAATGCGGGGGTGGCATCCGTCCGGCTCTGTCGGACGCGGTGTCCGTAATTCGGGGTGGGCCGGACCGTCTAGAGCGCGTCGGCCTTGGGAACGGGCCGAGGAGGGCCGGGTGACGACCTATGACGATCGAGCGAGCCTTACTGATCTGACCACCACGGTGGAACGGGTGCGCAGGTCGGTGGAGAGCGTGATCGAGGGAAAACCCGAGGTCGTACGGCTCGCACTGACCGTGCTGCTCGCCGAGGGGCATCTGCTCATCGAGGACGTGCCGGGCGTGGGCAAGACGATGCTGGCCAAGACACTGGCCCGGTCCATCGACTGCTCGGTGCGGCGCATCCAGTTCACACCGGATCTGCTGCCCTCGGACATCACCGGCGTGTCGGTCTACGACCAGCAGCGCAGGGACTTCGAGTTCAAGCCCGGCGCGATCTTCGCCCAGATCGTGATCGGTGACGAGATCAACCGCGCCTCGCCCAAGACCCAGTCCGCGCTGCTGGAGTCGATGGAGGAACGCCAGGTCACCATCGACGGGCAGAGCTATGAGCTGCCCAGCCCCTTCATGGTGGTGGCCACCCAGAACCCGGTCGAGATGGAGGGCACCTACCCGCTGCCCGAGGCTCAGCGCGATCGTTTCATGGCGCGGGTCTCGATCGGCTATCCGAGCCCGGAGGCCGAGCTCCGGATGCTCGATGTGCACGGGGCGGTGTCCCCCTTGGACGATCTGCGGCCGGTGGCGCACGCCCATGAGATCGTCAAGATCATCGAGACGGTCCGTGCGGTCCATGTGGCCGACTCCGTGCGCCGGTACGCCGTGGACCTGGTCGCGGCGACCCGCAGTCACCCGGACATCAGACTCGGCGCGTCGCCGCGCGCCACGCTGCATCTGCTGCGTGCCGCGAAGGCCTCGGCCGCCCTGAGCGGCCGTGAGTACGCGCTCCCCGACGACGTTCAGGCCCTCGCGGTGGCGGTGCTGGCGCACCGGCTGTTGCCGACCGCGCAGGCCCAGCTCAACCGCCGCAGCGCCGAGCAGGTCGTACTGGAGACAATCCAGCAGACGCCCGTGCCCACGGCGGGCGGCGGCGCCCCGGACGGGGTCCCGCTCTACGGCCACCGGCAGCCCGGCGTACGGCGGCTGTGATGGCGGCCGGGGGGCCCGCCGGTGGGCGCGGCGACGGGCAGGGCGGTCTGCGGGCGGCCCTGAGCGGGCTGACCACACGTGGCCGTTCCTTCCTCGCGGCCGGTGTCGCGGCCGCCGTGTGCGCGTATGCACTGGGCCAGGCGGATCTGCTGCGGGTCGGTCTGCTGCTGGCCGCGCTGCCCCTGATCTGCACACTCGTGGTGTACCGCACGCGCCACCAGGTCACCAGCAGCCGAGGTCTCTCGCCGGCCCGGGTCCCGGCCACGACGGAGTCCCGGGTCCGGTTGCGGGTCGACAATGTGTCACGCCTGCCCACCGGGCTGCTGATGCTCCAGGACCGGGTGCCCTATGTGCTGGGGCCGCGGCCCCGGTTCGTCCTCGACCGGGTGCAGCCGGGCGGCAGGCGGGAGGTGTCCTACCGGGTCCGTTCCGACCTGCGCGGCCGTTATCCGCTCGGCCCCCTTCAGTTGCGGCTCACCGATCCCTTCGGGATGTGCGAGCTGACCAGGTCGTTCACGGCGTACGACACGCTGACCGTCGTTCCGCGCACCGAACCGCTGCCGCCGGTGCGGCTGTCCGGCGAGGCGGCCGGTTACGGTGACGGCCGGCAGCGCTCGCTTGCGCTGGCCGGCGAGGACGATGTGATCCCGCGCGGCTACCGGCACGGAGACGATCTGCGCCGGGTGCACTGGCGGTCCACCGCGCGGTACGGCGAGCTGATGGTGCGCCGCGAGGAGCAGCCGCAGCGCGCCAGGTGCACGGTGCTGCTCGACACTCGGCGGACCGCCTACCAGGGCGCGGGCCCCGACTCCGCCTTCGAGTGGGCGGTCTCGGGCGCCGCCTCAACCCTCGTGCACATGCTCGAACGAGGCTATGCGGTGCGGCTGCTCACCGACACGGGCAGCTCGGTGCCCGGTGAGGGCTCGGACGGTTTCGCGGGCGCCACGCAGGACTCGGCCGACTCGGCAGGCCTGATGATGGACACCCTCGCCGTCGTGGGCCACTCCGACGGGGAGAGCCTCTCCCCCGCCTACGACGTGCTGCGCGGTGGGAACGAAGGACTGCTGGTCGCCTTCGTCGGCGATCTGGACAAGGAACAGGCCGCCGTGGCGGCCCGGATGCGGCAGCGCAGCGGCGCGGCGGTCGCGTTCGTGCTGGACAGCGCGGACTGGGCGCGGGGCGGCGTGCAGGATTCCGCCGGGCCTGCCGCCGAGCAGGCCGACGACCGGCTGCGGCGGCTGCGGGAGGCGGGCTGGACGGCGCTCGCGGTGAAGCCTGGCACGGCGCTGGCCGATCTGTGGCGGCAGGCCGGCCAGGAGAGCACGGCCGGGCCCGTGGGCGGCACGACGGCAGGTACGGGGGGTTGGTCATGAGTGGCCGCGGAAGGGTGGCGCTGTTCGCCTACATCGCCACGATGCTGGCCGCGGGGGCGCTGATGCCGCTGATCGGTCCGGCGGGCTGGATCGCCCAGGCCGGGGCGCTGCTCGCGGTCCTGAGCGGGGTGGGCGTGCTGGCCCGGCGGGTGCCGCTGGCCCGGCCGCTGACCGTGGCCGGGCAGGCACTCGTCGCGCTGCTGATGCTCACCTGGGTGTTCGCCGGGGACCAGGCGCTCGGCGGTGTACTGCCGGGACCCGAGGTCTTCCGGGAGTTCGGCCGGCTGCTTGGCGAGGGCGCGGACGACGTGGGGCGATACGCCATCCCGGCCCCCGCCACCGAAGGCATCCGCCTGCTGCTGGTCGGTGGCGTACTCGTGATCGGGCTCACGGTGGACGCCCTCGCGGTGACCTTCCGCAGTGCCGCGCCGGCGGGGCTGCCGCTGCTGGCGCTCTACTCGGTGGCCGCCGGGCTCACCGAGGGAGGGGCCCGCTGGCTGAACTTCGTGTGCGCGGGGGCCGGTTATCTGCTGCTTCTGCTCGCCGAGGGGAGGGACCGGCTGTCGCAGTGGGGCCGTGTCTTCGGCGGCGGACCGGGCGCTTCCGGCAGCGGGCCCGGTCCGCAGAACGGCAGCCCGCTCGCCCCGGTCCGTACCGGGCGGCGCATCGGCGCCGTCGCGCTGGGCGTCGCCCTGGTGGCGCCGGCCGCCCTGCCCGCGCTGGACGGCGGGCTGCTGCCGGGCACCGGCAACGGCAACGGCAACGGCAACGGATCGGGCGGCACCATCACCGCGGTGAACCCACTCGTCTCGCTGCAGAACAGCCTGAACCAGCCCGACGACCGCGAGGTCCTGAGGTACCGGACCAACGCGCCCACGACGGCGGACCTGTATCTGCGGATCGTCGCACTCGACCAGTTCGACGGCAGCTCGTGGAAGACATCGGAGCGCCGGGTCACGGACGTACCGAAAACCCTGCCGCTGCCGGCCGGGCTGAGCCCGGACAACACCCCCACCAACAGGGTCAGCACCGCCATCACAACGGCCGACTGGTACGCGCAGAACTGGCTGCCGCTGCCCTATCCGGCGACCGCGGTGAACGTCGACGGGCACTGGCGCTACGAACCGACCGGGAGGACCCTGGTCGGCGACCACGGGCAGACCACGCGCGATCTGCAGTACTCGGTCACCAGCCTGATCGTGCGACCGACACGGGACAAGCTCGCTACGGCCCCGGCCGCGCCCGCGGCCCTGCTCCGTGAGTACACCGAGGTACCGAAATCCCTGCCCGCCGTCGTGCGAAGCACCGCGCTGAAGGTGACGAAGGGCGCGTCGAACGACTACGAACGCGCTGTCAGGCTCCAGAACTGGTTCGCCGTCGAGGGCGGCTTCCGCTACGACACACACGTGGAGTCCGGTACCGGCGCGGCGGCCATCGCGCGCTTCCTGGAGCAGCGGGAGGGCTTCTGCGTCCACTTCTCGTTCTCGATGGCCGCGATGGCCAGGACGCTGGGCATCCCGGCGCGGGTGGCGGTGGGCTTCACGCCCGGGACCAAGCAGGCGGACGGCTCGATGTCGGTCGGACTGCGCGACGCCCACGCCTGGCCGGAGCTGTACTTCGAGGGTGTCGGCTGGACCCGGTTCGAGCCGACGCCGTCGCGTGGCACCCTGCCGGAGTACACACGTCCGGAGTCCCCGACCGACGGCGCGAGCAACCCGGCGGAGCCGCTGCCGGGCGATTCGGAGCTGCCGTCCGCGGCTCCGTCCTCGTCGTCGGACTGCACCCCTCAGCTGCGCAGGCTCGGGGACTGCGGCGACTCCTCCGCTGTGCCGGTGGACGACACGTACGACGACGGCACACCTCCAAGCGCGATCCTCTGGCCGGTCCTCGCCGTCGTCGTTCTGGTGCTGGTGCCACTGATGCCCGCGCTGTGGCGGGTACGTGCCCGGACACGGCGGCTGAGGCCGGGAGCCGGAACACTGGACGTCTGGCAGGAGGTCACCGACACGGCCTGGGATCACGGCATCCCGCCGGACGACTCACAGACCCCCCGCAAGGCGGCGGCGCGGATCGTACGGCTCGGGGGCCTGGAGGGCGCCCCGGCGGAGGCGGTGCACCGGTTGGCGGGCGCGGTGGAGCAGGTGCTGTACGCGCCGGAGCCCGGGCCGCTGACGGGACTGGCCGAGGACGCGCACCGCGTCCGGGCCGGTCTGTATGCGGCAGCCGGCAGCGGCAGGCGGCTGCGGGCGCGGCTCGCCCCTCGCTCGGCGGTCCGGGCGGTCTGGGTGTTCTCGGCCCGCCGGGCGGCGGCCGCAGCCAGGCTGCGCGCCCTGTGGCCCGACACCCTGCTGCGCCGCGTCTCCCGGCAGCGCGGCTAGTGCTGTGGCCGGAAGGGTTTGCCGGAAAGCTCGCGGCTGCCCCCAGCGGTAGCTGGGGAAGCGTCGCGAGCCGTGAACCGTTCTGGTCACAGCACTGGGGCGTGTTTCGAAAGTAGCGTCGTCCGCCCGGAGGGCGGGGTCGGGGGCGTCTGGTGCGTGCGATCGCAAGGCGGAGGGAGGAGAGCGCAGCGGGCTGCGCCGACGACCGACAACGCGGCGAGCGTGCGTGCCGGGCGTTCCCGACCAGGCGGGACTTTCGAAACACGCCCTGGGCCCTGTCCGGCCTGATCGGCCGGACAGGGCCCAGGGGTGTCCGGCGGTCGCGGACCGGGACGCGTGAGGGGCGACCGCCCGAAGGCGGTCGCCCCTCACGGGAATCCGATGTGCAGGACGGCTCAGTGACCCTGCTCGTCGCGGCGGCGCTGCCACCGCTGTTCGATCCGGTCCATCATGGAACGACGCTGCCTGGAATGGTGGCGGGCGCCGGGGCCGGCCTGGCCCTGCTGCTCGCCGGACCGGGGCGCCTTGCGCCATCCGGTGACCGCGAGCACCGCGCAACCGAGCATGACGAGGAAGCCCACCACGCTGATCCAGATCTGCTGGGCGACCATTCCGGCCATGAGGAGCGCGATACCCACCAGGAAGCCTGCGACCGCCTGGTAAACCCGTCGCCGGGTGTACGTACGCAGCCCGCTTCCCTCAAGCGCTGTCGCGAACTTGGGATCTTCGGCGTACAGCGCTCGCTCCATCTGCTCGAGCATTCGCTGCTCGTGCTCCGAGAGCGGCACGGAGTCCTCCTACTCGTCGGTCGCGGGGGGCGACCGGTCTGCGGCCCTTTCAGGATAGGCAGGGAATCGCCCCCGTGAAACCCGCCCTCCGCTGCCATTCGCCATTCCGGGCCGCCATGCCGGTTCGGCTGCTGAGGTGTGGATTCCCCAACCGCCGATCCGTCATGCCGGACGGTGTCACTCGATCATACGGGGCAAAGCCGCGGTTCGGAGTGGCTGTGACGTACTCCGTACGGAACAGCGCCGCTGCTCAGCCCGCCCTTCAGGGGTGCTGGGCCGGCTTCCCGGCCAGGATGTGGAGCTGGGTCGCGACCGAGTGGAAGGCGGGCAGCTCGGCGGCTGCGGCCTCCAGCTTGAGGAGCGCGTCGACGGCACCGGGCTCGGTGTCGACGAGGACGCCGGGGACGAGGTCGGCGAAGACCCGTACGCCGTGGACGGCGACGACCTCGGCACCGGCCGCCGTGACGAGTTCGGTGAGCTGTTCCGCGGTGAAGCGCCGGGGCACCGGGTCGCCCTCGCCCCAGCGGCCCGCGGGATCGGTGAGCGCGCGCCGGGCCTCGGTGAAGTGCCCGGCCAGGGCCCTGGCCAGGACGGCCCCGCCGAGCCCGGCGGCGAGCAGGCTGAGCACACCGGCGGGCCTGAGGGCCTCCATGGCGTTGCGCACACCCTCGGCCGGATCCTCGACGTACTCCAGCACTCCATGGCACAGCACGGCGTCGAAGCCGCCGCGGTCGACGACGTCGAACAGTCCGTGGATGTCACCCTGCACTCCGCGGACCAGATCGGCGACCCCGGCCTCGGCCGCGCGGCGCTCCAGCGCGAAGAGCGCGTTGGGGCTGGGGTCGACCACCGTGACACGGTGGCCGAGGCCGGCCAGCGGCACCGCGAACTTGCCGGAGCCGCCGCCGGTGTCGAGGATGTCCAGCGCTTCCCTGCCGGTCGCCTTGACCCGGCGGTCGAGGGTGTCCTTGAGGACATCCCAGACCACGGCGGTACGGAGGGAGGCCCGGGGGCGCATCGGTTCCGACACGGCAGTTGACTCCTCGACGCGGTGCCGCCCCAGGTGCGGGGCGTGAATGGTGCAGACGCCTTCCACCCTAGTGCCCCTCCCGGCAACGTCTGCCCCGTCGCGACGCTCCCCCAGCCACCTCCCCCGACCACCTCTGGGGGTGCCCCCAGAGGCGCCCCCGGGCACGCACGCTCGCTGCGTTGGCCGAAAGCCCGAGTAGCGCTGCTACGAGGGTCATTCGGCCGCCTTGCGATCGCACGCACCGGACGCCGCTCCTTGACGGGCAAACGTTGCCGGTCGCGGCACTGGTGCGACGTGAAGGGACGGTGCGTCAGCCCGCCTCCGGCTCACGCTCCCCCGACTGCGGCAGCACCGGCTGGAGCACCAGCATCCGCTCCACGAGACGCAGGAACATGCCCACGTCGCGCAGCAGATCGTCGGCATCGCGGCTGCTGGCCGCGCCCTGTATGCCCGCCTCGGCCCGGGCCCTGCGGGTGGCCCCGGAGGCGAACAGCGCGCTCCATTCGGACAGTTCGGGGGCGATCTCGGGCAGGACCTCCCAAGCACTGCGGATCCGCTGCCTGCGCCTGGGCGTGGGGTCCGGGCGGCCTCGGGCAGCGAGAACGGCGGCCGCGGTGCGCAGGGCGGCGAGGTGGGCCGTGGCGTACCGCTCGTTGGGCGTTTCGAGGACCGCGGCCTCCTCCAGCCCGGTACGGGCCTGGGCGAGCAGGCCGAGGGCCGCGGGCGGCGCCCCGGCGCGGCGCAGGGCGGGGTGGACATCGCTCGCCGGACCGGTCAGTGAGGGGGCAGGGCCGGTGGCGCGGCGCCGGCGTGCGGCAGCGGCGTGGGTGCTGGCCATGACGAACCTCCTGTCGTCGCGTGACGGCGCGGTCGCCGTATGTGCTCATCGTGCAGCCCGGCACTGACAATCCCCGCTGACCTGCCGTTTTGCCTCGCTCGCAGGTTCGGGGCTATTTTTTTGAACTGACCGGTCAGTTCAAAAGGGAGGGGTACGTGGTGGACAGCCCGCACGGGGCAGCCGTCACCGCCGAGAACTTCGGGCTCAAGGGCCCACGCGGCTGGGCCTTTCGCGGTGTGCGCCTCGACGCACCGCCCGGATCGCTCGTCGCGATCGAGGGCCCGTCTGGCTCCGGCCGCACCTGTCTGCTGCTCGCGCTCACCGGCCGGATGCGCCCCACCGAGGGCCACGCCGAGGTCGGCGGGCTGCGCCTGCCGCGCAGGATGGCAGCCGTACGCGGCATCAGCGCCCTCGGTCCGGTCCCGGGCGTCAGCGACCTCGACCCCGCGCTGACCGTGTCGGAGCACCTGCGCGAACGAGCCCTGCTGCAGCGCCGGTTCGCCGGATCGCCGCGTGCCATGCTCCGGCCGCGGACGGAACGGGCCGCCGAGGCCCGGCGCCGGATCGACGCCGCTCTGGCCGCCGCCGGATTCTCCCCGGACGACCTGCCCAAAGGACCGCGTACGCCGGTACGCGACCTGGAGCGGCTGGAGTCGCTGCGCCTGTCGGTCGCGCTCGCGCTGATCGGCCGGCCTCGTCTGCTGGCCGTCGACGACACCGACCTCAAGCTGTCGGACTCCGAGCGCGCCGAGGCGTGGAAGCTCCTGCGCGCCGTCGCCGACGGCGGGACCACCGTGATCGCGGTGTGCAGCCAGGCGCCCGCCGGCGCGATCACCATCCGTACGTGCGAGAACGAGAAGGGGGCGGCTGATGCGTTCGCCAAGACTGGCCGCGCTTGAGCTGAAGCGTTTCGGCAGGGGAAGGCTGCCCCGTGCGGCGCTCGTCGCGCTGCTGCTGCTTCCGCTGCTGTACGGCGGACTGTACCTGTGGTCCTTCTGGGACCCGTACGGACGCCTCGACCGGCTCCCGGTCGCCCTCGTCAACGCGGACCGGGGGACCACCGTCGACGGCAAGAAGATCACGGCGGGCGACGACATCACCGAGGGCCTGCTCGACAGCAAGGTCTTCGAGTGGCACGAGGTGAGCGACGCCGAGGCGCGCAAGGGCGTGGAGAACGGGACGTACTACCTCTCGCTGACCGTGCCTGCCGACTTCAGCGCACGGATCGCCTCCAGCTCGGGCGACTCCCCCGAGACCGGCGCCCTGGAGGTACGCACGAACGACGCCAACAACTACATCGTCGGGTCCATCTCCCGCTCGGTGTTCTCCGAGGTCCAGCACGCCGCGTCCAAGACGACCTCGCAATCCTACCTCGACAAGATCTTCATCTCCTTCTCGGACATCCACGACGCCACGGCGGAGGCCGCCAAGGGTGCCGACGACCTCAAGGGCGGCATCGGCGAGGCCAAGGAGGGCTCGAAGGATCTCGCGAACGGCCTGAAGGACGCCAAGGAGGGCAGCGGCAAACTGGCCGGCGGCATCGACAAGCTCGACCAGGGCGCCGCCGACCTGGAGGCGGGCGCCAAGCGCGTCGCGGACGGCACCCAGGCCCTGGCCGACAAGGTCGGCGGGACGGCGGACAAGGTACGTCCGTATCTGAAGGACAACGCGAAGACCATCGGCGACTCCGCCCGGTTGGTCGCCGACTCCACGCAGACCATCCGGGACAACCTCGCGTCCCTCTCCGAGGACTCCCCCGGCGTCGAGACGCGTGCGCAGGACGCGTCCGGGGAACTCGACGCCGCGTACAAGGAGATGTGCGAGGGAGCCGCAGCGCCGGCCGCCGACTGCCCGGCCCTGCTTCAGGGCAAGCAGGCCGCCGGCGAAACCGCGGAACTCGCCGGGAAGCTCAACTCCCTGGTACAGGACCACAAGGACGATCTGAAGACCCTGGACACCCGCCTCGGCTCCCTGCAGCAGGAGGCCCAGGCCCTGGCCGACCACGCGCCGAACCTGAGCAAGGACCTGGACTCGGCCGTCGCGCAGATCAAGGCCCTCAACACCGGCGCCCAACAGGTCGCCTCGGGCGCCGACGACCTGCACACCGGGCTGACCGGCGCCAAATCGGGCTCCAAGGACCTCGACTCCGGCGTAGGCAGGCTCGAGAACGGCGCCAACGACCTCGACGGCGGCCTCTTCAAACTCGCGGACGGCTCCGGCAAGCTGGCCGGCGGACTGCACGAAGGCGTCGACAGCATCCCCGACTACGACAAGGAGGACAGGGACCGGCGCACCGATGTGATGGCCGACCCCGTCCAGCTCGCCGCCCAGTCGCTGCACAAGGCGCCCAACTACGGCACTGGATTCGCCCCGTACTTCATCCCGCTGTCCCTGTGGGTGGGCGCGATGGTGGCGTACATGCTGATCCAGCCGCTCAACCGGCGCGCGCTCGCCGCCGGGGCCTCCGCCTGGCGCATCGCCCTCGCCGGCTGGCTTCCGGTCGCCGCGATCGGTGTGCTCCAGACCGTCGCGCTGATGTCCGTGCTCCACTTCGCGGTCGGCCTGGAGATGGCCCACGCCGCCGGCACGATCGCCTTCCTGGCGCTGGTGACCTGTTGCTTCGCCGCGATCGTGCAGTGGCTCAACGCCCGCTTCGGCGCGGCCGGCCGGATCTTGGTGCTGGCGGTGCTGATGCTCCAACTGACCTCCGCGGGTGGCACCTACCCGGTCCAGACGAGCCCGGACTTCTTCAACGCAATCCACCCCTTCCTGCCGATGACCTACGTGGTCGAGGCGCTGCGCCGGCTGATCTCCGGCGGCGAACTCACCCCGGTCTGGCAGGGCAGTGCGGTCCTGCTCGCCTTCACCGCCGGAACGCTCGCCCTCACCGCCGTCGCCGCCCGCCGCAAGCAGGTGTGGACCCTCGACCGTCTGCACCCCGAGCTGAGCCTGTGAGAATCGGTGTCATGGACAGCAGTAGCACGCGCCGCCAGGCCACCCGGCAGAAGCTCTACGAAGCCGCGGTGACCCTCATCGCGGAACAGGGCTTCTCCGCCACCACCGTGGACGAGATCGCCGAGCGCGCCGGGGTCGCCAAGGGCACGGTCTACTACAACTTCGCCAGCAAGACCGTGCTGTTCGAGGAATTGCTGCGACACGGCGTCGGGCTGCTCACCGAATCGCTGCGCAGCGCTGCCGAGGAGACCGCGCAACGCGGCGGAAGCAAGGTCGAGGCGCTCGACGCGATGATCCGGGCCGGTCTGGTCTTCATCGACCACTCTCCGTCCTTCACCCAGCTCTATGTCGCCGAGCTGTGGCGCACCAACCGGGCCTGGCAGTCCACGCTCATGGTGGTCCGTCAGGATGCGGTCGCCGTCGTCGAGACCGTGCTCAAGGAGGGCGTCGAGGCCGGCGAACTCAGCGAGGAGATCGACATCCCGCTGACGGCGGCCGCGCTGGTCGGCATGGTGCTGGTGGCCGCCCTGGACTGGCAGGCGTTCCAGCCCGAGCGGTCGATCGACGATGTGCACGCGGCCCTGTCGCGGCTGCTGCACGGACGGGTGAGCGGGCGCTAGTCCGCACACACGGAAAACGGCGCCGGTCCGGCGTGGCTCGAAAGGATCGAGCCACGCCGGACCGGCGCCTTCCCCGTTTCTTCTCCCCCTGTGGTCACCCCCGGGTCACCCCCGGTTCCTCGGGGGAGCCGCGCCGTTCCGCCGCCCCGTGCCGGCGGTACCGGCGCCGCGCCCCCTCAGTGCTTCCACTCTCCCGTCTCCGCAGGTGGGCGCCCATCCGTGAAACTACTCATCTCCTCACTAGGTACGGATACTCAGAGCTGAGTTCCCGTCCCCACTCCCGGCGGCCGGCTGTCAGTGGTGGCCGATAAGGTCGCACACATGGCACGGATTGCGGTGATCGGCGCCGGGATGGGCGCGATGGCGGCGGCTGCCCGGCTTGCCGTGGCAGGCCACCGGGTGGCGGTGTACGAACGCGCTGCGACATACGGCGGCGCGGTGGGCCGGTTCGAGCGCGACGGATTCGCCTTCGACACCGGGCCCGGGCTGCTGCATCTGCCCGCGGTCCAGCGCGACCTGTTCGTGAAGACCGGCAAGGAGCCGCTGGAGCAGTGCGTAGAGCTGGTCCCGGTCGACCCGGCGAGCCGGCATGTCTTCGCCGACGGCACCGGGGTGTCGCTGCCGAACGCCTCGCGCGCGGGCGTCGTCTCCGCCCTGGACGAGGCGCTCGAGGCGGGCGCGGGTGAGCGCTGGGGCGAGTTCCTCGGCCGCGCCCGTGACGCATGGGACCGGTCCCGCAGACCGCTGCTCGAGGAGCCCCTGCCGGCCGACCCCTCGCCGTTCGAGCGGGACCCGTATCCCGCGCAGGGCCGGGGCTTCCTGCGGCGCGGCGCGCGCACCCTCGCCGAGGTGGGCGCCTGGGAGCTGCGCGATCCACGGCTCGCCGCGCTGCTGGAGGGCCACGCCCTGTCCTACGGCCTCGATCCCCGTACGGCGCCCGCCTCCGCAGCCGTGTTCGCGTACATGGAGCAGACCTTCGGCAGTTGGTACGTGCGAGGCGGCATCCGAGCCCTGGCGGACGCCCTGTACGAGCGGTGCCTGGCCCGGAAGGTGGAGTTCACCTTCGAGGCGGAGGTGACCGACGTGCTGGAGAAGGCCGGCCGGGCCTGCGGGATAGAGCTGGCCGGCGGGCAGCGCGTCGAGGCCGACTTCGTGGTCGCCGGCGCCCCGGTCCCCGCCCTCTACCGGGATCAAGTGGTGCACTGGGAGCGCCAGGACGAATGGCCGCGCATGCAGTCGGCCGCGCGCACCGGGCGGGTGACGGTGTGCCTGGCGCTGCGCGGCGCCCGGCCCGGGGACGCGGTCCATCGCACGGTGGTGCACACGACGGACCGGGACGGGGAGCTGGACGCGCTCGCCGCGGGCCGACTGTGCGACCGGCCGACGGTGACCGTCCTGCGGCCCGACGACGCGTCGCTGCGGCCCGACGACGCCCATGAGGCGATCACGGTGACCGCCACCGTGCCGGCCGGGGGCGCATGGTCGTCGGAGAACCTCTGGGGTGCCGGTGCCCAGGCGGGGGCCTTCGCGGACCGGATGGTCGAGGCGGCGGCCCGGGCCGTACCGGAGCTGCGCGACCGGCTGCTGTGGCGCGAGGTGCGCACCCCTGCCGACACCTTCCGGGAGACCGGCGCGTACCGGGTTCCGGCACCGGCGCTGGCGGGTGCGGACGGCGCCTGGCTGCCCGCGGCGAACCGCTCCCCCCTGCCGGGCCTCTACTTCGCGGGCGGCTGGTCCCACCCGGGCGGCGGACTGGCCCACGCAGGCATGTCGGGCGCCCTGGTCGCCGGCCTGATCGTCGAGGGCGACGACTTCCGCGGCTCACAGTGAGCGGGCGCGGCCGGGCGGGGCCCGGCCGGTGCTCGTAACGGGAGCCGCGGCCGTCGGTCAGTAGCGGTACTGGTCGTCGGTGCCGGTGCCGCCGTCCGGCTGGTGGACCGTGGGGTCGGCCGGGTACGCCTCCGCGTCGCGCTGCTGGGGGACCCAGACGCCACCGGGCGGGGTGTCCGTCCCGTACTCCGCGGCGTACGGATCGGCGTACTGCTGGGTGTTGGTACCGATGTACGGACCGGGGTACGCGGTGTACTCCTGCTGCTGGCCGGTGCCGTAGCCGTACTGCCCGTAGGACTCCTGGCCGGCGCCCTGGTCGTAGCCGGAGTACGCGTCGTATCCGCTGTACGGCTGCTGCTGTCCGGCGTGCGCCGAGCCGGAGTAGACGCCGTACTGACCGGTGTCCTCCTCCAGTGGCTGCGGCTGGTAGACCTGCGTGGTCTCCACCGCCGACTCCTCGGGTACCGGCTCGTACTCGAGGTCCGACACCTCCAGCGTCGGCTCCTTCGCCGGGGCCGGGCCGCCGCCCCTGCGGCGGCGGCTGGCGCCGGGCTTGCCGCCGATGGCCCAGCCCGTCGAGAAGCCGCGCCGGAAGGACAACGTGACATAGGTCTGGCCGACCGCGAAGGCGATGGCGCCCACCGCGATCACCAGCACCGAGGGCAGCAGGACGCCGATGACGACGCCCAGGAAGCCGGTGAAGGCCAGCAGCCTCCACCGTAGGCGCGCCTTGTACTGCAGCAGCACTTCTCCGAGCAGCCACAGCGCGACGATTCCGAACGCGATGTAGAGGACCGTCCAGCCCATGTACGCCCTCTCCCTACGGCCGTCACTTCCCGGACACGGCCATCGCCCCGCTCACGGCTGCTCGTGCAGCCCGAGGTTTTCGTAGATCTCGAGCGACGCGGTGGAGTTGTTGAGCGTGATGAAATGCAGCCCCGGTACATCCTCGGCCAGCAGCCTCGCGCAGAACTCCGTCGCGAACTCGATGCCAATGGAGCGTACAGCGGCCGGATCGTCCTTGACCGAGAGGATCCGTTCTTTCAGGTCTTCGGGCAGACGTGCACCGCTGAGCTGCGAAAGCCGCTCGATCTGCTTGACGCTGGTGACCGGCATCACTTCGGGGATGACCGGGGTTTCGCAGCCCTCCGCCGCCAGCCGGTCACGCAGCCGCAAGTAGTCCTCGGGAAAGAAGAACATCTGCGTGATCGCGTAGTCCGCGCCCGCACGGCACTTGTCCACGAAGTGCTGGATGTCGGTGTCCCAGTCCTCCGAGCGCGGGTGCATCTCCGGGAAGGCCGCGACGCCGACGCAGAAGTCTCCGGACTCCTTGATCAGGCGGACCAGCTCGGCCGCGTACGTCAGGCCCTCCGGGTGCCTGACCCACTCCCCCGTCGGGTCGCCGGGCGGGTCGCCGCGCAGCGCGAGCATGTTCCGGATTCCCGCATCGGCGAACTGGCCGATCATGTTGCGCAGCTCGGCGACCGAGTGGTCGACGGCAGTGAGGTGCGCGACGGGCGTGAGGGTGGTGTCGGCGGCAATCTGCTCGGTGGCCTTCACAGTCCCTTCACGGGTGGAGCCGCCGGCTCCGTACGTCACGGAGACGAAGCTCGGCGCGACCGCCTCGACCCGGCGCAGCGCGTTCCAGAGGTTCCGCTCGCCTTTCTCGGTCTTGGGCGCCCAGAACTCGAAGGAGTACGACGTCTTGCCGGTCTCGAGCAGCTCGCGCACGGTGCGTGCGCGATCTGTCCTGGTGGAAGCTGTGCCTAGGGCCATACCCGCAGGTTAGCCAGGGCTCGGCGGTCGCCCAACGGTCGTCCACGTGTCGGACACCAGGCGTTCAAAACCGGCCACGTCAAGGCCTGGCCGTGGCCTGGCCGCCGTATGCCCGTATCCGCTTCGTGAGATCGGCGGCGGCCGTACCCGGATCGTCCGCCTCGGTGATCGCGCGCACAACGACGACCCGCCGGGCGCCCGCGTCCAACACCTGCTCGAGGTTGCCGGCGTCGATCCCGCCGATCGCGAACCAGGGGCGGTCGGTGGCCAGGGACGCGGTGTGACGCACCAGGTCCAGACCGGGGGCGTGCCGTCCGGGCTTGGTGGGGGTGGGCCAGCAGGGGCCGGTGCAGAAGTAGTCCACGCCGTTCTCGACGGCGGCCGCTTCCGCCTCGGACTCGGAATGTGTGGAGCGGCCTATCAGCACGCCGTCGTCGAGGATCGCGCGGGCCGCCGGGACCGGCAGATCGCCCTGCCCCAGGTGCAGCACGCCGGAGCCGCTGGCGTGGGCGACGTCAGCGCGGTCGTTGACCGCGAGCAGCTTGCCGTGCCGCCGGCAGGCCTCGGCGAAGACGGAGAGGTGCTCGAGCTCCTCTCCCGCCTCCATGCCCTTGTCGCGCAGCTGCACGATGTCCACGCCCGAGGACAGGACGGCGTCCAGGAACTCGGGAAGGTCCCGCTGGCGCTTGCGGGCGTCCGTGCACAGGTAGAGCCGTGCTTCGGCGAGCTGCTCACGGGCCAGTGACATGGGGACCCCCCGTTGTTGTCCTGTGGTCGCGGGCCGGGTGCTCCGGCCCGCGACCACAGGTGCGGTTCGTGTCGTCAGACGGCGAGCGCCTGAGCGCGGCGCTTCACCTCCGTGCCGCGATTCTCGCTGAGGGCCTGCACGGGGGTGCCCGGCAGGGTCGGGTCGGGAGTGAAGAGCCACTCCAGCATCTCTTCGTCGGTGAAGCCGTCGTCCCTCAGGAGCGTCAGGGTCCCCGAGAGGCCCTTGAGCACCTTCCCGCCGCCGATGAAGGCGGCGGGAACCTGAAGCGCCCGGTTCTCCCCACGGCGCACGGCGATCAGCTGGCCCTCCTTGACCAGCTGCCGCACACGCGTCACCTCGACATCGAGCTTTTCGGCGATGTCGGGGAGGTGGAGCCAGGCGGGGACGAGAGCATCGATCTTTGCGTCAATCTCGGTCACGGGACAAGCGTGCCATCCCGGACTGACAGCCGGTACCCGGACCGGTCTGTCCGGGGTACGCCCGCCCCCGCATCGCACCCCGCGGCCGCCTCAGGCCACCGCGGACTTCAGCGGGACCGACGGGTCGGCGGCGCGGGCGCGGTCGACGTGGGCAGCCGCCTCGATGAGTTTGCGGCCCTGGGTCAGATCGCGCGGACGGCCCACCGTGAGGAGCGCCTTGAGTGCCCCCTCGCCCAGCCAGAGGACCGACCAGCCCGCCTCCGCCGGATCACCGCGCCACACGAGTTCGTCCGCGTCCGTGTGGTGGCCCGCGTACTGCACGAAGCGGCCGAACTGCTCGGACCAGAAGTACGGGACGGGGTCGTACACGTCCGGCAGGTCGCCGACGATGTTGGCCGCGACCGTCCGCGGGCCCTGGAGCGCGTTGTCCCAGTGGTGGACGAGCAGACGTTCGCCGTAGCGGCGGGAGGGGAAGGAGGCGCAGTCCCCGACCGCGTACACATCGGGCAGCGAGGTACGCAGTCCGTCGTCGGCGGTGACGGAGCCGTCCGCCCCGAGTTCGACGCCCGAGCCGGCAAGCCAGTCCGTGGCGGGCCGCGCTCCGACGCCGACGACCACTGCCCCGGCCGACAGCCGCCTTCCGTCGCCGAGCACGACCTCGCCCGGTTCGATCGCGGCGACGGGCGCGCCGGTGATCAGTTCGGCACCGCACTCGGCGTACCAGGACGTCATGGGGGCGGTGACCTCGGCCGGCAGCGCCCCTGCCAGCGGCCGGTCCGCGGCCTCCACGACGGTCACCTCGCAGCCCGCCTCGCGCGCGGCCGTGGCGAACTCCGCGCCGATCCAGCCCGCCCCGACGACCACGATGCGGTGCTGCTGCGCGAGGACGGGCCGCAGCCGCTCGGCGTCGTCGAGAGTGCGCAGCAGATGCACGCCGGCGACGCCTTCGGTGCCAGGGAGGATGACAGGCCGCGCGCCGGTCGCGACGACCAGGACGTCGTACGGTACGGGGCCGGCCTCGGTGTCCAGTTCGTGCTCCGCGGGCCGGATGCCGGTGACCTCCACACCGAGTCTCAACTCGACGTCGAGCGCCTCGAAGTCCACGTCGAAGGCGGATCCCTCGGCCGTACCGAGGAGCACCGCCTTGGACAGCGGCGGCCGGTCGTAGGGCTGGTGCGGCTCGGCCCCGATGAGGGTGACAGGACCGGTGAAGCCCTGTTCACGCAGGGCCACCGCGGTCTGCACCCCGGCCATGCCCGCTCCGGCGATGACGACGCGCCGCCGCGTCCACCCCGGCCGGTCCTGCTCGCTTGTCTGCCTTTGCTCGCTGCTCACTCGTTCACCATAAGCACCTGCCATTACGTCAGGACATGGCTCCCTCACAGCGCGTCGGGGCCTGCGGCTAAGGTGGCCGGAGCAAAGCACTCGCGGGAGCCCGGACGTACCGGGCTGAGAGGGAGGCTGGGACGGCCTCCGACCGTACGAACCTGATCCGGGTCATGCCGGCGAAGGGAGGGGCTGGACGCCCATGCATTCAGCGCGTTCATCGAGCCACGGCTCCGACGTCCTGGTCATCGGGGGCGGGATCATCGGCCTGGTCACGGCCTGGCGGGCGGCGCAGCGAGGACTGCGCACCGCCGTCGTCGACCCCGGACCGGGCGGCGGGGCCGCCCAGGTCGCGGCGGGCATGCTCGCCGCCGTCACGGAGCTCCACTACGGCGAGCAGACCCTCCTCGGGCTCAATCTCGCCTCCGCCGAGCGCTACCCGGCCTTCGCCGCCGAACTGGAGGCGGCGAGCGACGGCCAGGACATCGGCTACCGCGCCTGCGGCACCCTCGCGGTCGCCCTCGACGCCGACGACCGCTCCCACCTGCGGGAACTCCACGCCCTGCAGCGACGCTGCGGGCTGGACCCCGAGTGGCTCACCGGGCGCGAATGCCGCCGCCTGGAGCCCATGCTCGCGCCCGGAGTACGCGGCGGCCTGCGCGTGGACGGCGACCACCAGGTCGACCCGCGCCGGCTCGCCAAGGCCCTGGTGACGGCCTGCGAGCGGGCCGGGGTGGCCTTCCACCGCGCCTGGGCGGAGCGGCTCACGCTGGCACGGGACCGGGCCGCCGGGGCCGTACTCGCCGACGGCACCGCGCTCTCCGCGGACCAGGTGGTGCTGGCCGCCGGCAGCCTCAGCGGCCGCCTGGCGGGCGTACCGGCGGACGTGCTGCCGCCGGTACGCCCGGTCAAGGGGCAGGTGCTGCGACTGACCGTGCCGCGCCCGTACGCACCGTTCCTCAGCCGCACGGTACGGGCCGTGGTGCGCGGCGGCCCTCTCTATCTCGTCCCGCGCGAGAACGGCGAACTTGTCGTCGGCGCCACCAGCGAGGAGCTCGGCTGGGACACCACCGTCACCGCGGGCGGCGTCTACGAGCTGCTGCGCGACGCCCATGAGCTGGTCCCGGGCATCACCGAACTGCCGCTCACCGAGACCCGCGCGGGCCTGCGCCCCGGCTCCCCCGACAACGCGCCGATGCTCGGCCCCACCGCACTGCCCGGCCTCCACCTGGCCACCGGCCACTACCGCAACGGCGTACTGCTCACCCCGGTCACCGGCGACGCGATGGCCGCCGTGCTGGCCACCGGTGAGCTGCCGCACGAGGCCCTCCCCTTCACCCCCCGACGCTTCTCTCCCGTCGTCCAGGAGCAGCCCGTATGACCGTGTCCGTGAACGGCGAGGCCCGCGAGGTCGCCGCCGGCACCACCCTCGACACCCTCGTCGCCACACTGACCGCGGCCCCCTCCGGGGTCGCCGCCGCCGTCAACGAGACCGTCGTCCCGCGCAGCCGGTGGGCCACCACCACACTCGGCGACGGCGACCGCGTCGAAGTCCTCACCGCAGTCCAGGGAGGCTGACCATGGCCGACAACCGCCTTGTCCTCGCCGGAACGGCCTTCGACTCCCGCCTGATCATGGGCACCGGAGGCGCACCCAGCCTGGAGATCCTGGAGCGCGCGCTGACCGCCTCCGGCACCGAACTGACAACCGTCGCGATGCGCCGGCTCGACCCCACCGTCCAGGGTTCCGTGCTGTCCGTGCTCGACAGGCTCGGCATCCGGGTGCTGCCCAACACCGCCGGCTGCTTCACCGCGGGCGAGGCGGTGCTCACCGCCCGGCTCGCCCGTGAGGCCCTGGGCACCGACTGGGTCAAGCTGGAGGTCGTCGCCGACGAGCGCACCCTGCTGCCGGATACCGTCGAATTGCTGGACGCCGCCGAAACCCTGGTCGACGACGGGTTCACCGTCCTTCCGTACACCAACGACGACCCCGTGCTCGCCCGGAAGCTGGAGGACGTGGGCTGCGCGGCGATCATGCCGCTGGGCTCCCCCATCGGCTCCGGCCTGGGCATCCGCAACCCGCACAACTTCCAGCTGATCGTCGAGCACGCGAGTGTGCCGGTGATCCTGGACGCGGGAGCCGGCACCGCGTCCGACGCGGCGCTGGCGATGGAGCTGGGCTGCGCGGCGGTGATGCTGGCCTCCGCGGTGACCCGCGCGCAGGAGCCGGTCCTGATGGCGGAGGCGATGCGTCACGCGGTGGAGGCCGGCCGCCTCGCGCACCGCGCGGGCCGCATCCCCCGCCGCCACTTCGCGGAGGCGTCCTCCCCTGTCGAGGGCCGAGCGGTCCTCGACCCGGAACGCCCGGCGTTCTGAGGCCGCCGTCACAGCTCGGCTCCAGTACGGGACCGGGGAGCCACAGCCGGTCCGGAGTGTCCTCCGCGACTCGTAGACTCGCTTGCGTGGATACGACCCTTGACGACCCCCTTGTCGGGCAGGTGCTCGACGGCCGCTACCGCGTCGATGCCCGCATCGCCGTCGGGGGCATGGCCACGGTCTACCGGGCCGTGGACACCAGGCTCGACCGGGTGCTCGCGCTCAAGGTGATGCACCCTGGCCTCGCCGCCGACGGATCCTTCGTGGAACGTTTCATCCGCGAGGCCAAGTCCGTGGCCCGGCTCGCCCACCCCAATGTGGTGGGCGTCTTCGACCAGGGCACCGACGGGTCGTACGTGTTCCTCGCGATGGAGTACGTCGCCGGATGCACCCTCCGCGACGTGCTCCGCGAGCGCGGCGCGCTGCGCCCCCGTGCCGCGCTCGACATCCTGGAGCCCGTGCTGGCCGCGCTCGGCGCCGCGCACCGGGCCGGGTTCGTGCACCGCGACATGAAGCCCGAGAACGTCCTGATCGGCGACGACGGCCGGGTCAAGGTCGCCGACTTCGGGCTCGTACGCGCCGTGGACTCGGTCACCAACACCACCGGCTCCGTCCTCGGTACCGTCTCCTATCTCGCCCCGGAACAGATCGAGCACGGCACGGCCGACACCCGCGCCGATGTGTACGCGTGCGGTGTGGTGCTGTACGAAATGCTGACGGGCACCAAGCCGCACACAGGCGACACCCCGGCGCAGATCCTCTACCAGCACCTCCACCACGGTGTGCCGGCCCCGTCCGCCGCCGTCCCCGGCCTCGCGGAGGAGCTGGACGAGCTGGTCGCGGCCGCCACCGCCCGTGCCCCCGAGGCGAGACCGCACGACGCGGTGGCACTGCTGGCACGGACCCGCGCGGTCCGGGCCGCGCTGGGCGACGACCAGCTCGACGCGGTGCCGCCGCGGGAGCGCACCGACGAGCACGACACCTCCGAGGACCGCACCAGTGTGATCCCGCGCGCGGTCACCGCCGCGGAAGACACCTTGAATCGCACCAGCCGGCTGGAGACTCCCCCCGCACCCCCGGCCGCCGCGCCACGGCGGCGCGGCCCTCTGCTGCTGGTCGCCTCGGTCCTGCTGGCCCTGGGGCTCGGAACGGGCGTCTGGTACATCAACTCCGGCCAGTTCACCCGGGTACCCCCCGTCATCGGCCAGAGCGAGCAGCAGGCGAAGAAGCGTCTCGACGGTTCGGGCCTGGAGATCAACAAGGTCCGGCGGGAGTTCAGCGACACGGTCGCACGCGGCCAGGTGATCGGCACCGAACCGGCCACCGGCGAACGCATCCGGGGCAACGGCTCGGTGACCCTCGTGGTCTCCCGGGGCCCCGAGATCGTCGACGTCCCCGACCTCGCGGGCATGCAGCTCGACGGGGCGAAGCGAGCGCTGGCGAAGGCAGGTCTCGCCCCGGGCGCCGTCACCGGGGAGTTCAGCGAGGCGTTCGCCAAGGGCTCGGTGATCCGTACGGACCCGCAGGCGGGGACCGGAACCCGCGCGGACTCCGCGGTGGGGCTGGTCGTCAGCAAGGGCCCGCCCGTCGCGGTGCCGGATGTGACCGGCGCTTCCGTCGAGGAGGCCACGGCCCGCCTCGAGGAGAAGGGCCTCGTGGTGAAGGTCGCCCCGGAGCGGGTCCACTCCCCGGAGGACGAGGGCACGGTGGCCCGGCAGTCCACGGCCGGGGGCAGCGAGCTCGCCGAGGGCGACACGGTCACACTGACGGTGTCCAAGGGACCGCGGATGGTGGACGTCCCCGATGTCACCGGCCTGAAGGTCGACGAGGCGAAGGACCGGCTGAAGACGGCGGGCTTCGCGGTCGAGGTCGACCGGCCGTTCCTGTCGTTCAGCGACGAGGTGGACCACCAGTCGGTCGAGGGCGGCAAGCAGGCCCCCGAGGGCAGCTCGATCACCATCAGGACCAAGAGGCTGTAGGGAGCACCCTCGCCGCGCTGGCATCCTGGAGAGGTTATGAGCAGCCTCCCCTTCCGCTCCCGCAACCCTGTCGGCGGTCATGTCCCGGTGGCCGGCGGGCTGGCCACCACCGGTCTGGCGTACGCCCGTGAGATCGGTGCCGAGACGGTGCAGGTCTTCGTCGCCAACCCGCGCGGCTGGGCGACGCCCACCGGCAGTCCGGCGCAGGACGAACGGTTCCGCGCGGAGTGCACGGACGCGTCGATCCCCGCGTACGTCCACGCTCCGTATCTGATCAACTTCGGCTCGCACACCGAGGCGACGGTCGAGAAGTCCGTGGAATCGCTGCGGCACTCGCTGCGCCGGGGCCGCGAGATCGGCGCACTGGGGGTCGTGGTCCACACGGGCTCGGCGACCGGCGGCCGCCCCAGGGAGGAGGCGCTGGCACAGGTACGGGAGCGAATGCTGCCGCTGCTGGACGAGCTCACGCACGACGACGATCCGTATCTGCTGCTGGAGTCGACCGCGGGCCAGGGTTCCTCGCTCTGCTCGCGGACCTGGGACTTCGGGCCGTACTTCGATGCCCTCGACGCCCACCCCAAGCTGGGCGTCTGCCTGGACACCTGCCACATCTTCGCCGCCGGGCACGATCTGGCCGGCCCCGGTGGCGCCAAGAAGACGCTGGACCTGCTCGTGGACACGGTCGGCGAGGGCCGGCTCAAGCTGATACACGCCAACGACTCCAAGGACGTCGTCGGCGCACACAAGGACCGCCACGCGAACATCGGCGCGGGTCACATCGGGGAGGAGCCGTTCCGTGAGCTGCTCGGCCACCCGGCGACCGCGGGTGTGCCACTGATCATCGAGACGCCGGGAGGCAAGGAGGGGCATGCGGCGGATGTGGACCGGCTGAAGCGACTCCGCGACTGAAGACGATTGAGGAATACCCCAGGGGGGTATACGGTTCTTGCTGTCGGCAGGAACCGCTACCGCACTTGGGGGTATGGCCATGCAGCACGAGACGCACGCCCAGCACGAAGGGCACGCAGAGCACGCCACTCACGCGGGGCATGCGCAGCACGCGGGGCATGCGCAGCACGCGGGCCACACCGGCCACGGAACCCACGCAGGTCACGACGAGCACGCGGGCCACAGCGCGCACGCTCATCACATGGGGCACGGGGGCAGCAAGGTCACCTGGGGGATGGCGGCTCAGGCCACCCTGCACTGCCTCACCGGCTGCGCCATCGGCGAGATCCTCGGCATGGTGATCGGCACCGCTCTGGGATGGGGCAACATGCCGACGATGATCCTGGCGATCATCCTGGCCTTCGTCTTCGGCTACTCGCTCACCCTGCGCGGAGTGCTGAAGGCCGGCGTCGACTTCAGGACCGCGTTCCGGGTGGCGCTCGCCGCCGACACCCTGTCCATCGCGGTGATGGAGCTGATCGACAACGGAGTGATCACCCTGTGGCCCGGCGCCATGGACGCGCACCTGGGGGACGCGCTGTTCTGGGGCGCGCTGACGATCTCGCTGGTCATCGCCTTCGTGGCCACCACACCGGTCAACAAGTGGATGATCGGCCGCGGCAAGGGCCACGCGGTGGTCCACCAGTACCACCACTGAGGAACGCCCCCTGGCGCCCAGGGGGTGTCTGCCGGATCAGGCCGGATCAGGGAGCGCCCGCCGCGGAGCGGCTGGTGTCTCGTGGTGCCGTGCATCGCAAGGCGGAGGAGGGCCCGCCGCGCAGCGGCTGGTGTCCACGCATGCGGTGGGGGCACCTCCGGGGGCACCCCTGGGGGCACCCCTGGGGGCACCCCTGGGGGCACCCCTGGGGGCACCCCTGGGGGCACCCCTGGGGGCACCCCTGGGGGCACCCCTGGGGGCACCCCTGGGGGCACCCCCAGCGGTAGCTGGGGGAGGTAGCTGGGGGAGGTAGCTGGGGGAGGTAGCTGGGAAACATCGGCGACCGACGACAACGATGGGGGCACCTCCCGTGCCCGAAGGGCTACGGGGGAGAGGCGCGGCGCCTGGGGGTCACCCCCGGCAGCAGCCGGGGGAGCGTCGCGAGCCCGGCATGATCCGGTAGACACCCCCTACAGCTCTGGCCCCTCGCCCGGCTCCTCCTGGTAGGAGTAACGCTGCTCGCGCCAGGGGTCACCGATATTGTGGTAGCCCCGCTCCTCCCAGAAGCCGCGCCGGTCGGCGGTCATGTACTCCACGCCACGGACCCACTTGGGGCCCTTCCAGGCGTACAGATGCGGCACGATCAGCCGCAGCGGGAAGCCGTGCTCCGCGGTGAGCAGCTCACCGCCCTTGTGGGTGGCGAAGATGGTCCGCTCCGAGGCGAAGTCGGCGAGCCGCAGATTGGCGCTGTAGCCGTACTCGGCCCAGACCATGACATGCGTGACGGCCGGCGCGGGCGGCGCGAGCTCCAGCACCGTGCGGGCGAGAACTCCGCCCCATTCGGCGGACCGCATGCTGAATTTCGTCACGCAGTGCAGATCGGCGACGACCGTGGTGTACGGGAGCACCGCGAATTCCTCATGACTCCAGCAGTGCTTGTCGCCGTCCGTGGTCGCCCCGAAAACCCGGAACTCCCAGCGGTCGGGCTTGAACTTGGGTACGGGCCCGTAGTGCGTGACCGGCCAGCCTCGCTGGAGCCGCTGCCCCGGGGGAAGCTCGGACTGCTCCACTTCGCGGCTTTCCGGCTGACCCATGCCTCCATGGTGACAGACCACGAGAGGTGGTCATGACCAGCTGAGCGACTATTCGGGCAACTCGCACTAAGCGTGAACTTACTGGACGCCCCCGGCCCACGGTGCGAGGATGCGCGCATCCTGGCCAGTCACCGCTTGGAAGGAACATCACGCGATGCAGGGCGACCCCGAGGTCATCGAATTCCTCAATGAGCAGCTGACCGCCGAGCTCACCGCCATCAACCAGTACTTCCTGCACTCCAAGATGCAGGAGAACTTCGGCTGGGTGAAGCTCGCCAAGTACACGCGGCACGAGTCGTTCGACGAGATGAAACACGCGGAGGCGCTCACCGACCGGATTCTCTTCCTCGACGGACTGCCGAACTACCAGCGGCTCTTCCACGTACGCGTCGGCCAGACGGTCACCGAGATGTTCCAGGCGGACCGCCAGGTCGAGGTCGAGGCGATCGACCGGCTGCGGCGCGGCATCGAGGTCATGCGCACCAAGGGCGACATCACGTCCGCCAACATCTTCGAATCGATCCTCGCCGACGAGGAGCACCACATCGACTATCTCGACACCCAGCTGGAGCTGATCGAGAAGCTCGGAGAGGCGCTGTACATCGCCCAGCTTATCGAGCAGCCGGAAAGCTAGGCGGCTTCGCTCAGCCCCACCAGGGCCGACTCGGACTCCCCCTGGTCGACGAGCTCACGACGAGGACAGGCGCCCCTGCCGAGGAGGGCCTGGATACGGCGTACGCACGAACCGCAGTCGGTGCCCGCCTTGCAGGCCGAGGCTATCTGACGGGGGGTGCAGGCCCCGGCCTCCGCGTGCTCCTTCACCTGCTTCTCGGTGACACCGAAGCATGAGCAGACGTACACGCGGTTCACCTCCCGGTCGGGACCAATAAGTAGCGCCCGTCCCGATTGATCGGTGAGGCTAACCTAACCTTACCCGTCGGCCAGGCATCACAAAAGCCCCCAGAACGGGAGTGGGGCGCGGATCACACGGATCCGCGCCCCACTCCCGTGATCACCCGAGATCACTGATCGCGGTACATCTCCGCGACCAGGAAGGCCAGGTCCAGCGACTGGCTGCGGTTGAGCCGCGGGTCGCAGGCCGTCTCGTAGCGCTGGTGCAGATCGTCGACGAAGATCTCGTCGCCGCCGCCCACGCACTCGGTGACATCATCACCGGTGAGCTCGACGTGGATACCGCCCGGGTGGGTGCCCAGCGCCTTGTGGACCTCGAAGAAGCCCTTGACCTCGTCGAGCACGTCGTCGAAACGACGCGTCTTGTGGCCGGAGGCAGCCTCGAAGGTGTTGCCGTGCATCGGGTCGGTGACCCAGGCGACGGTCGCACCGGAGGCGGTGACCTTCTCGACCAGCTCCGGGAGCTTGTCCCGGACCTTGTCGGCACCCATGCGCACGATGAAGGTCAGCCGGCCCGGCTCACGGTGCGGGTCGAGACGGTCGATGTACGTCAGCGCCTCGTCGACGGTGGTCGTCGGGCCGAGCTTGATGCCGATCGGGTTACGGATCTTCGACGCGAACTCGATGTGCGCCCCGTCCAGCTGACGGGTGCGCTCACCGATCCACACCATGTGGCCCGACGTGTCGTACAGCTGCCCGGTACGGGAGTCCACCCGGGTCAGCGCCGTCTCGTAGTCGAGCAGCAGCGCCTCGTGCGAGGCGTAGAACTCGACGGTGCGGAACTCCGCCGGGTCGGTGCCGCAGGCCTTCATGAAGTTCAGCGCGTTGTCGATCTCGCGAGCGAGCTGCTCGTAGCGCTGCCCCGACGGGGAGGACTTCACGAAGTCCTGGTTCCAGGCGTGCACCTGGCGCAGGTCCGCGTAACCACCGGTGGTGAAGGCGCGCACCAGGTTGAGCGTCGAGGCGGAGACGTTGTACATCCGCTTCAGCCGCTCGGGGTCCGGGACACGGGACTTCTCGTCGAACGCGAAGCCGTTGACCGAGTCGCCCCGGTAGGTCGGGAGCGTCACCCCGTCCCGGGTCTCGGTCGGCTTGGAGCGCGGCTTGGAGTACTGGCCGGCGATCCGGCCCACCTTCACGACGGGCACGGAGGCCGCGTAGGTGAGCACGGCACCCATCTGCAACAGGGTCTTCAATTTCGCACGGATGTGCTCCGCGCCGACGGCGTCGAAGGACTCGGCGCAGTCGCCGCCCTGGAGCAGGAACGCCTCGCCCCTGGCGACGGCTCCCATCCGGGCGCGCAGCTGGTCGCACTCGCCGGCGAAAACCAGCGGCGGATAGGACTCGAGGTCGGCGATCACTGCGCGCAGAGCCTCGGTGTCGGGGTACTCGGGCTGCTGCGCCGCGGGCAGATTGCGCCAGGTCGCCTGAGCGGCGACGACTTGGGTATCAGCGTTCACGGTCACGGATCCACAGTACGGGGTTACGACGGCCGATTTGGCGACTGCCCGCCTGGTGAGACAGATCGGACAGATCCACTCACCAGGCACCCCCGCGTCGGCGGGGAGCACATTGCCGACCTCACGAGCCGGCCGCCGCTCGTCGGACCATCCCCCGCTGCGGCGGGACCGTCAACGATGTGGTTGCCCCATGGTCACGCACGTGCGCTAGGGTTCCGGACATGTTCGCGCATTCGACCCGGAACTGGTGGTGGACCGCTCATCCGGCGGCCCACTGACTGCGCGTACACCGAATCGCGAAGGCCGCCCGAGGGGCGGCCTTCCTCGTTCCACGGGTAACGGGCCGTTCCTCTCCCACCGGAAGGAACCTGCCCACATGCTCATCCAGCGCCTCCTGGACGACGTCTGCCCGCCCTTCGCCCTGCTCCGGCGCCGCGCCCCGGGCCGGGACCACGACACCGTCGAGGTGCTCCTCGGCCCGGTCCACGATGTGGAACACCTGGCCGACATCCCGGTCGGCGACCGGCCCTCCCTCGCCCTGGTGCCGTTCCGGCAGATCAGGGAGCGCGGATTCGATGTACGGGACGACGGCACGCCGCTGAGTGTGCTGATCGCCGAGGAGACCCACGAGCTGCCGCTCGCCGAGGTGCTGGACGCACTGCCCACGCACGCCGTGCACGTCGAGGGCGGGGCCTTCGACGTCGACGACGACAAGTACGCGGACATCGTCCGGCGCGTCGTCGACCACGAGATCGGCAGCGGCGAGGGCGCGAACTTCGTCATCCGGCGGACCTACACCGGCGAGATCCCCGGATTCGGGCGGGCCGACGCCCTGGCCCTCTTCCGGCGGCTGCTCGCCGGGGAGCGTGGGGCGTACTGGACCTTCGTCGTGCACACCGGGGAGCGCACCCTGGTCGGGGCCAGCCCCGAGGTGCATGTGCGCATGTCGAGAGAAAGGGACGAGCGCGTAGCGCTCTCGGTCGAGGGTGGTGGTGGGAGCCAGGCGGGCGGGACGGTCGTCATGAACCCCATCAGCGGAACGTACCGCTATCCGGCGGCCGGCCCGGCCGTCGAGGACCTGCTCGGATTCCTCTCCGACAGCAAGGAGATCGAGGAGCTCTCGATGGTCGTCGACGAGGAGCTCAAGATGATGTGCACGGTGGGCGACATGGGCGGGGTCGTCGTCGGACCGCGCCTCAAGGAGATGGCCCACCTCGCGCACACCGAGTACGAACTGCGCGGCCGTTCCTCGCTCGACGTCCGCGAGGTCCTGCGGGAGACGATGTTCGCGGCAACGGTCACCGGCTCCCCCGTGCAGAACGCCTGTCGTGTCATCGAGCGCCACGAGGCCGGCGGACGCGGCTACTACGCGGGAGCCCTCGCCCTCCTCGGCCGGGACTCGGGCGGAGCCCAGACCCTGGACTCCCCCATCCTGATCCGCACCGCGGACATCTCGCCCACCGGCCGACTGCGGGTGTCCGTCGGCGCCACGCTCGTGCGGCACTCCGACCCGGCCGGCGAGGTCGCCGAGACCCACGCCAAGGCAGCCGCCGTACTGACGGCGCTGGGGGTACGCCCCGGCCGGCCCCGCGACGAGTCGGCGCGCCCGCACCTCGCCGACGACCCTCGCGTCCGCTCCGCACTGGACGCCCGGCGGGCGGACCTGGCGCCCTTCTGGCTGCGCATGCAGGAACGTTCGACGGAACTCGCGGGCCACGCCCTCATCGTCGACGGCGAGGACACCTTCACCTCGATGCTGGCTCATCTGCTGCGGGCGTCCGGCCTGGATGTGACCGTACGCCGCCATGACGAGCCGGACCTGCGCTCCGCCGCCCTGACCCACCGGGGCCCCGTCGTCCTGGGCCCGGGGCCCGGCAATCCCGCGGACGTCGCCGACCCGAAGATGCGAGTGCTCCGCGGCTTGGCCGCGGATCTGCTCCGCGGCCACCGGCACGGGCCCGCCCGTCTCCCGACCACCGCCCCTCATCGAGGCCCTTCGGGCCGCGCGCTGATGGGGGTGTGCCTCGGCCACGAACTGCTCGCGGCGGAACTGGGCCTGGACATCGTACGCAAGGCGGTTCCGTACCAGGGCGCGCAGACCCGTATCGACCTGTTCGGCCAGGAGGAAACGGTGGGCTTCTACAACAGCTTCACCGCGAGCTGCGACGACGAGGCGGCGGCGGAACTGGCCGCGCACGCGGTCGAGGTCGCCCGCGACCCGGCGACCGCCGAGGTCCACGCCCTCCGCGGCCCCGGCTTCGCCTCGGTCCAGTTCCACCCGGAGTCGGTCCTGACCCTGCGCGGCCCGCGGATCGTCCGCGACGCACTCACGGCTATGTACCGGGGGGCCCGCGCCTGACCGCCGGCCGGTGTGTCCGTCCTCGAACTCCCCCGGCTACCTCCCCCAGCTACCTCCCCCAGCTACCGCTGGGGGTGCCCCCAGGACGGGCTTGTTCGGGTGCGGCAGGTTCGGTGCGAGCGCCGGACACCGACTGCCGCTCTCCGCACGGTGGGCCCGACGGAGACCGGCAGCCGGCAAGGGCTCAGCCGAAGAACACGCCGGCCTCGGCGTACAGCGCCGGGTCCACCGTCTTCAGCTTTGCCGTCGCCTCGGAGATCGACACCCGCACGATGTCCGTGCCCCGCAGCGCGACCATCTTGCCGAAGTCGCCGTCCCGCACGGCCTCGATCGCGTGCAGCCCGAACCGCGTGGCCAGCCAGCGGTCGAACGCGCTGGGGGTGCCGCCGCGCTGGACATGGCCCAGAACGGTCGTGCGCGCCTCCTTGCCGGTGCGCTTCTCGATCTCCTTGGCCAGCCACTCCCCCACCCCGGACAGCCGGACGTGCCCGAACGCATCGAGCGTGCCGTCCTTCAGGACCATGTCCCCGTCCTGGGGCATCGCGCCCTCGGCGACGACCACGATGGGGGCGT
Organism: Streptomyces sannanensis; assembly: GCF_039536205.1. Taxonomy (GTDB): domain Bacteria; phylum Actinomycetota; class Actinomycetes; order Streptomycetales; family Streptomycetaceae; genus Streptomyces; species Streptomyces sannanensis. The sequence continues at coordinate 1,843,381 of NZ_BAAAYL010000001.1, forward strand.
ACGACGCCTTGAAACGGGAGGTCACCCAGGCGCAGACCTGGTCGACGTCGAAGCGCTGCTCGGGGATGAGGATGACATTCGCGCCGCCGGCGAGGCCGGAGTGCAGGGCGATCCAGCCGGCGTGACGGCCCATCACCTCGACGACGAGGACGCGCATATGGGATTCGGCGGTGGTGTGGAGCCGGTCGATGGCCTCGGTGGCGATACCGACCGCGGTGTCGAAGCCGAAGGTGTAGTCCGTGGCGGACAGGTCGTTGTCGATGGTCTTGGGTACGCCGACGCACGGGACGCCGTACTCGTCACTCATCCGTGCCGCGACCCCGAGGGTGTCCTCGCCGCCGATCGCGATGAGTGCGTCGACCTCGTGCTTGGCGAGGTTCTCCTTGATGCGGCGGACGCCGTCCGTCACCTTGAGGGGGTTGGTGCGCGAGGAGCCGAGGACGGTGCCGCCGCGGGGCAGGATGCCACGCACCGCGGCGATGTCGAGCCGGACGGTCGCGCCGTCCAGCGGTCCGCGCCAGCCGTCCTTGAATCCGGTGAAGTGGTAGCCGTACTCCTGCACGCCCTTGCGCACGATGCCGCGGATGACCGCGTTGAGCCCGGGGCAGTCGCCGCCGCCGGTCAGCACTCCGACCCGCATGGAATTTTCCCTTCGCCAGTGGGCCTTTCGCCAGTGGGCCTTGGCCTTTGACGGTCACGCTAGTGGTGACGCAGGTCACCAAGGGATGGTTCGAAGGGTCAATTCGGCTGTACGGGCGCGCGGTTGACGCTCACCACTCACTCGTACGAGTGAGTCAGGCGTCGTCGAGTCCTCGCTCGATCGCGTACCGCACGAGCTCCACGCGATTGTGCAGCTGGAGCTTGCCGAGGGTGTTCTGCACATGGTTCTGGACGGTGCGGTGCGAGATCACCAGACGCTCGGCGATCTGCTTGTACGACAGCCCCTTGGCGACCAGCCGCAGCACTTCGGTCTCGCGTTCGGTGAGCTGCGGGGCCTTGGGCTCGTCGGGGGCGGCAGGCGCCGGGCCGGAGGCGAGCCTGCGGTATTCGCCGAGCACCAGTCCGGCCAGCCCCGGGGTGAAGACCGGGTCGCCGGCGGCGGTGCGCCGCACCGCGTCGATCAGTTCGGCCGTGCTGGCCGACTTCAACAGATAGCCGGTGGCACCGGACTTGACCGCCTCCAGCACATCCGCGTGCTCACCGCTCGCGGAGAGGACGAGGACGCGCAGCGCGGGGTCGGCGCCGACCAGCTCCTTGCACACCTGAACGCCGGGCATGCCGGGCAGGTTGAGGTCGAGGACGAGCACATGGGGTCCGGCGGCCCGGGCGCGGCGCACGGCCTGCGGGCCGTCACCGGCCGTCGCGACCACGTCGAATCCGGACTCGGCCAGGTCGCGGGCGACGGCGTCGCGCCACATCGGGTGGTCGTCGACCACCATCACCTTGATCGTCTGCTGCTCGCTCATCGTTCTGCCTACCCCCGTGGAACCTTCAGTTCGACCTCTGTGCCCTGGCCCGGCACCGAGATCAGCTCGGCGGTGCCGCCCAGGTCCCGCAGCCGGCCGCGGATGGAGAGGGCGACGCCCAGCCGTCCCTCTCCCTCGGCCTGGGCGAGTCTGCCTTCCGGGATACCCGGACCGTCGTCCCGGACCGTCACGATCACCGCGTCCGGCTCGTCCTCGACCAGGATCCAGGCCCGGGCCTGCTCACCGGCGTGTCTGCGGACATTGTCCAGGGCGGCACTGACAGCGGCCGCCAGCTCCTCCGCCGCCGTCGGCGCGAGCAGCACCGGTGCGCCCGGCTCCACGAAGGTCACCCGCGCCCCGGCGTGCGGGGCGAGCAGGGCACGCAGGTCGCACGGCGAGGACGAATCCTCGTCGTCCACCTCGACCGTACGGACCACCGCGCCCTGCGCCGCTTCCTCGGAGGCACGGGCGGGGGTGACCAGGCCGCTGGAGACCAGGGTACGCAGGGCCACCTCCTGCTCGCCCGCCATCCTGCCCAGCTCAGCGGCCTCGCCGCCGAGCGCGGTGCCGCGCCGCTGCACCATGGCGAGCACCTGGAGCACGCTGTCGTGGATGTCCCGGGCGAGGCGCTCCCGTTCGCGGGTGGCGGCCTCGATCTCCAGGGCTCGGGCGAGGGTTGCCTCACTGGCGCGGGCGACCTCGACGACGTATCCGATGGCGATGGACGCGACCCACACCAGCAGCACATTGTGCAGGGTGTCCCGGGTGGGGTGGCCGCGTTGGAGGATGTTGGCGACGGCGACCAGGGAGGACGCGAAGCCCGCCCAGCGCCAGCCGCCCTTGAGGGCGTAGGCGAGCACGGCTCCCGCGGTCCATATCGACGGCAGGGTCGGGCCGTCGATCTGCCGCGCCTGCTGTTCGGCGAGCGGGGTGAGCAGGATGCCGGTGAGCGCCAGGGCGAGGTCGGCGACGAGGAAACCCTTGGTGCAGCGGGCGGCGTTCGCCACCTTGGGGAGGGTGGCGAGGGTCCACACGGCCAGTACCGAGAGGAAGGCGATGCCCACCCAGGGGCGCTCGAACTTCTCGTACGTGAAGACGAAGATCAGCGCCGCGTAGATCATCGTGAGGATTCGGTACGCGGTCAGGGCACGCCACAGCGGCTGCTCGACCGACATGCGTACGACCCGCTCGCGCCTGGCCATGACCCCACCCCTCGGCGTTCTCACGCCTTGCCGCGCCTCGCCCTACTGCGCCTTTTCGGCCTCTGCCCGCTTCTTCGCCGCCTCGGCGATCTGGCGCTTCGCCGCGGTCGCGTAGATGTCGACGTACTCCTGGCCGGAGAGCTTCATGATTTCGTACATGACCTCGTCGGTCACCGAGCGCAGGATGAAGCGGTCGTGGTCCATGCCCTGGTAGCGGCTGAAGTCCAGCGGCTTGCCGATCCTTATCCCTGGGCGCACGAGCTTGGGGACGACCTTGCCGGGCGGCTGGACCTTCTCCGTGTCGATCATCGCGACCGGGATCACGGGCGCGCCGGTGGCGAGCGCCACCCGCGCCAGGCCGCCCGGCTTGCCGCGGTAGAGCCGGCCGTCCGGAGAGCGGGTGCCCTCCGGGTAGATGCCGAAGAGCTCGCCGCGCTCGATGACCTCGATACCGCTCTTGATGGCCGCCTCGCCCGCACCGCGCGCACCCGAACGGTCCACCGGCAGCTGGCCGACGCCCTTGAAGAACGCTGCCGTGAGCTTGCCCTTCACGCCCGGGGTGGTGAAGTACTCGGCCTTGGCGATGAAGGTGACCTTGCGGTCCAGCACGGCGGGCAGGAAGAACGAGTCGGAGAACGACAGATGGTTGCTCGCGAGGATCGCGGGGCCCTCGGCGGGGATGTTCTCCAGCCCTTCCACCCAGGGCCTGAAGACGGCCTTCAGCGTCCCTCCGATGGAGAACTTCATGGCGCCGTAGATCAACTCGCGTACCTTCCTACTGTCTGTCAAAGAGACCATAACCCGTGCGGAGCCTGCATCCGCGCTCATCCCGGAGTGACGGCTCTGGTCGGTGTCAGTCCGGTCGCGTACGGTGAAGTACGACTCCCCCGCGCCCCTCTCACGAACAGGAGAAACCGGTGCCGGTCCTCCCTGGAGCCGAGCCGTTCCGCCACGAGGGCGGAGAGGTCGGCGTCCTCCTCTGCCACGGCTTCACCGGCTCCCCGCAGTCGCTGCGCCCCTGGGCCGATCATCTGGCCGGTCTCGGGCTGACGGTGTCGCTGCCACTGCTGCCCGGGCACGGGACGCGCTGGCAGGACATGCAGTACACCGGCTGGCAGGACTGGTACGCGGAAGTGGACCGGGCCCTGCGGGAGCTGCTGGACCGGTGCACACAGGTGTTCGTCTTCGGGCTGTCGATGGGCGCGGCGCTGGCGCTGCGGCTCGCGGCGAAGCACGGCGACGCGATCAGCGGCATCACGGTGGTGAACCCGGTGAACAAGGTGCACGACCTGCTGGCGTACACACTGCCCGTCACCAAGCACTTCGTACGCTCCACGCCGGGTATCGCGAGCGACATCGCGAAGCCGGGCTCCGAGGAGGTCGGGTACGACCGGGTGCCGACGCGCGCGGCGCATTCGCTGAAGAAGTTCCTGCAGATGCTGGACGGAGAACTGCCGCAGGTCACCCAGCCGATGCTGCTGCTGCACAGCCCGCAGGACCATGTGGTGCGGCCGGCCGACTCGGCCCGGATCCTCAGCCGGGTCTCGTCGACCGACGTCACCGAGATCCTGCTGGAACAGAGCTACCACGTGGCGACGTTGGACCATGATGCGGAGCGGATCTTCGAGGAGAGTTACGCGTTCATCGGCAGGCTCGCTCCGGCCGTCGCGAAGAAGGGGAGCACCACCGGTGGCTGAGCACGACGCGGACCGCGACGACAACCGCGACCCGCAGCCGATCGACGAGGAGGCCGCCTGGGCGGCGATTGTCGCCGGGTACGGCGAGGAGCCGCCGGACCCGCCCGGCGCCAAGCCGTTCAAGTCGGTGGAGGATCTCGCGCTGCTCGAGGACGAGCGGAACACCCCCGAGCCGGAGAAGCCGAAGCCGCTGGGCGGCTCGATCGTGTTCGCGCCCGGTGTCGGCCCGCGGGACTACACCCCGGCCGAGGCCGGCGAGGCCGACTTCGACGAGAGCGACGAGGGACACTTCGTGCCGCCCGAGCCGCCGCCGCTGCCGGAGGCCGACACCACCACCAAGTTCGGCTGGCTGGCGGTCATCGGCGGCCCCGTGCTGCTGCTGCTCGCCGTGCTGCTGCAGTGGGACATGACGTGGTGGCTCGCCACGCTCGGCATAGGCGGCTTCCTCGGCGGCTTCGCCACGCTGGTGGCCCGGATGAAGCACGGAGACGACGAGGACGACGACCCGGGCCGCGGAGCGGTCGTCTAGGTCGCCCTTCGGGCGTTGTCCTCGATCGCCGGGCGGGCTCGGTTCGAGCCCGCCCGGCGATCGAGGACCGGGGCGGAGGCCGGTCAGCCGGCGGGTACCCGGAGTGCGGCCAGCACCGGCAGATGGTCCGTGGCCGCCCGGAGGTCGGCCCGGCTGATCCCGGGGAGGTCCAACGGAACCCCGCAGCCGAGGACTTCGATGCCCCCGGTGGCGAAGATCGCGTCGATCCGCTTGTGCGGGGCGTCCGTGCCATAGGTGTTCTCGCCGCCCCACGGCCGCACCGCCCAGCAGTCCTGGAGCTCGGCGGACAGCCGGCGGAACGATCGCCCCTCGGGGCGCTCATTGATGTCGCCGCCGACGATCACGTGCTCCACACCCAGTTCCTTCAGCCGGCCGAGCAGCATGCCCGCCTGCGCGTGGCGCTCGTCGCTGCGCAGGCTCAGATGGCAGCTCAGCAGCCCGACCCTGGCTCCCCCGATCCGTACGACCGCGACGGCGAAGCCGCGCCGGTGCAGGCCCGGCGCCTTCGGCAGCAGCACGTCCTCCGTGCGCTCGACGGTCACCCGCAGCGAGCCGATCAGCATCGGGCCGGTCGTGGTGGCCCCACCGGTGATCGTCACCAGGTCGCTGTGCTTGGCCAGCCAGGCCGCGTGTTTGCGCCAGCGGAAGAAGCGCGGGGCCTCCTGGATGAGGACGACATCGGGTGCGCAGGCGCGGATCACCCGGGCGAGCGAGTGCCGGTCGTCGCGCATGGAGCGGATGTTGTAGCTGAGCACCCGGATCACGGCGGCGCCGCTCTCCGTACGGGATCCGGGCAGCGTACGCATCACCATGCGCCCCAACATAGGGCAGCGCCCGCCGCCGCCACAGAGGGCACGGCGGGCGCCGGCTTCGAGTGGAACTGGGACCGCTCCCCAGGAGGCCGGGTACGCCCGGGGGCGCCCCTGTCCACTCGGCGAGTGAGCCGAAGGGGGCGCGCCTCTGACGAAAGGGAGTGGGGGCTCCCTGGGGGCACCCCCAGCGGTAGCTGGGGGAGCGCACAGGTGGCGACGAAGGAGCCACCGAACACGATCGACCGTCGGCAGAGGCGCCCCCGGAGGTGAACCGAGCCCCCAGAAGGGGCTCTCAGCCCTGGCGGGCCAGGTCCGCGGCGCCGACCAGGCCGGCCTTGCCGCCGAGCTGGGCGGCCAGCACCTGGGCGTGCGGGCGCCACTGGCCGCCGATCAGCCAGCGCCGGAAGGACTTGCGGATCGGTTCCAGGACCAGTTCGCCCTCGTCGGAGACCCCACCGCCGACGATGAACGCCGACGGGTCGAACAGCGAGGCCAGGTCCGCCAGGCCGGCTCCCGCCCAGCGGGCCAGCTCGCGGAACGAGTCGATCGCGACCGGGTCGCCCTGGCGGGCGGCGGCGCTGATGTGCTTGCCCTCGATGCCCTCGATCGTGCCGTCACCGAGGCCCAGCAGGATCGTGGCGTTCTCCGGGGCCGCGTTGGCGCGCTGCTTGGCGTACCGGACGAGGGCGCGGCCGGAGGCGTACTGCTCCCAGCAGCCCTGACTGCCGCAGCCGCACAGCAGGCCGTCCGGCACCACCCGGATGTGGCCGAACTCGGCGGCCACGCCGAAGCGTCCGCGGCGCAGCTTGTTGCCGATGATGATGCCGCCGCCGAGGCCGGTGCCGAGGGTGATGCAGATGACGTCCTCGTGACCCTGGCCGGCGCCGAACCTGTACTCGCCCCAGGCCGCGGCGTTGGCGTCGTTCTCCACCACGACCGGCAGACCGACGCGCTGCTCGACCTTGTCCTTCAGCGGCTCGTGGCGCCAGTTGATGTTCGGCGCGAAGAGCACGGTGGCGCGCTTGTCGTCCACGTAACCGGCGGCTCCGATGCCGACGGCCTCGATGTCGTGGCCCTTTCCGACCTCGGACACCGCGGTGCAGATCGCTTCGACGACACCCTCGGGGGTCTGCGGAGTGGGCACCGTGCTCGTTTCGAGGATCCGGCCCTCTTCGTCGACCACCCCTGCCGCGATCTTCGTGCCGCCGATGTCGACGCCGATGGTGAGTCCCATGTGTCCCTCAGTTTTCGGTCGAGCCCCGCCAGGGCCAACCGTACCCGAGGGCGGACGAAGTCCGATCAGTCCAGGTCGATGGGCTCGCCGGGGCCGGGCTCGTCCTGCGGGCCGTGGGTCCAGCGGCGCTCCTGCCCCTCGACGGCGGAGCGATAGGCGGCGAGCAGCTCGTTGCCGGCCGCGGCAAGGTGGCCGAAGACCTCGGGATTGCGCTCGATGACCGGTTCGACCACGGCCTTGGCCTGGCCGATCAGCTGCTGCACGGCTTCCTGCGCGCCCATGCCGAGCAGCGGCGCCTGGAGCGAGGAGACCTTCTCGGCGACCGCGTCCACGAGCTTGCGCAACTCCTCGGCCGGGGTGCCGATGGTGGGGCCGTACTGGGCCCGGCGGCGGGCCTTCTCGGCGGCCAGGTCCTCCGCACAGGCATCGGCCCAGGCATCCGCGTCGGGGCTGGGGCGCTCGGTGGCTTCGCTCATATACCCGACGTTACCCGAACGGGGCAAGGCGTTCAGCGTGTCCGCGGCCACAGGTCCGGGTCGGGTGTGAAGCGGACGCGCAGCTCCCCGTCGGTCAGCCCGGCTCCCGAGACGGTGCAGCGGCGCAGCGCGGACGGCAGGGCGACGATCCGGCGGAACGGACCGACGGTGAGCAGGAGTTCGTCGCCGCGCCGGACCAGGCCGAGGTCCTTCTTGGTGGCTCCGGGCAGCGGGATGCACCAGACCAGGACGCCGTCCTCGTCGCGCTCGTCCTCGACGACCCACGGGTCGCCGACGGGGCCGGGGCCGGGCGGGCCGAGTTCGGTCGCGAGGCCCTGGCGCCCGAAGACGATCTCTCCGTCGGCGGTCAGCTCGGCGCCGGTCCCGGTGGACTCGGCGTCCAGGAGCCAGAGGTCGTCCGCACCGCGCGGGTCGCGGCCGAGGTGCGGCAGCTCGCAGTGGGTGACGTCCGGGAACAGGCTGCTCCACTCGTCCAGGCACTTCTCCTGCTGGGTGGCGAGCGTGGCGAGCCAGGTGTCCGCGGAGCCGCGCGGCAGCAGCCGGTTCGGTACCAGTGTGTCGATGGCCAGTTCATGGAGGGCGAGGCCCAGGCGCGCGGTGCGCATGGCGTCCGCGGCGGCCGGTCCCGGCTCCGCGACCAGCCTCACGGTGGTGGTCTCGGCCTCGATCACCGCCTGGACGGCGGCGAGCTCCCGGTCCCAGCGGGCGGCGGTCTCGTAGAGCCACTGCGCCGGCATCGGTACGCCCGCGAGCTGGGCCAGCACGGGGCGCAGCGCCCGGGCGGCCTGGCGCTCCGGCGGCAGCAGCCGGCGCAGATAGCGGCGCAGCTGCTCGGGCAGGGCGAGCAGGGCGATCGCCTGCGGGGTGGGCGGCAGGTCGACGACCGTCAGTTCGTGGTCCCCGGCGGCCGCGTTCCGCAGCGCGTGGAGCAGGGCGAGCTGCTCGGCGCCGGGCAGCTCGGTGAGTTCCTCGCCGTCCAGCCGGGCGGCGCCCAGCAGGTCGAGCGCGGCCGTGGCGCGGTCCTGGAGGGCGAGGAGTTCCTCACGGAAGTGGGCGCCGGGGTCTATACGGGCCGCCCGCAGCCCGGGCACGTCGTCGCCCAGCACCGCGCGGAGGGTGTCGTCCCGGTCGGCGGAGAGCAGCAGTACGCGCTTGCCGCGGCGCACCGCCGCGAGCGCGGTGGCCGCGGCGACGGTGGTACGGCCCGCCCCGCCGGGGCCGGTGACGAGGACTGTGCGCATTCGACGTGCTCCGTTGCTGGTGTTGCCGTGCTCCGGCTGGTTGGCCTGGGGGCGCCCCTGGGGGGCACCCCCAGCGGTAGCTGCGGGAGGTAGCTACGGGTGTGTCCGTCCTCAAGCTCCCCCAGCTACCGCTGGGAGGTGCCCCCAGGACGGGCTGGCGGGGGTTGCTGCCGGTTGCCGGGTGCCGCTCCGGTGATACCGTCCGGGACGGGCATGATGTACGCCGCACGCTCTCGTAGCCAGATGGTTTGACCAGCAC